>JBGAVP010000003.1:157478-191874 GCA_044228065.1 Chitinophagales bacterium
AAATTTAAAGCAGGGTAATAGCCCGCATTTTTCAGTCCTCTTACCATCGGAAAATATTCTCTATAAGTAGCGTGATTAGCAGTTATGGGTAAATAATATTCAAACAAAATAGCTGTGCGTTTGCTTACTTTTGCGCGGGCAGAAAGTCCTAAAAAGAAGAGGCCGTTTCTATCATTATAGGGAACATAATTTCTCCAAACAAAAGTAGGAGAGAGTTGTACCGATAGCCAATCGGTTGCCTTCACCGCAAACATAGATTGTAAAATATAAGAAAAGCGATGGGCTACTTTTTCGTTTTTCAAAAGCAAAGAAGAGTTGAAAGGATCGTTTTTCATTCCAGAAACGCTTGCATTTCCAAAGAGCGTAATGGTCATCGGGAATTTAAAATCCCGCGTTTGTTTTAACACCCGATATTTTACAAAGCCTGTGTAGAGTTCCTTAAAAGCATTATTTCCACTCGCTCCTTTAGTACCCATTACCCCTACGGTTAGGTCATCTAAAATTCCATATTCAAGCGAAAACATCACATCTGATATGGCATAAAACCCAGCTAGTGTATGACCAGCCTGAGGTGTGGCTATATCTCCAAAACGATGGGATATACGAAAATCAAGGGCATTCTTTTTTACCGTTTCTATCGAATGACCACTAATAACACGTGTGGTTTTAAAAGTATAAGCAACATATTCCCGTTTCGGTTTTTGTTCATTTACAAGTTCATCTACTATATCGTTTTGAGATTTTGCCACCAAAGAAAAAAGCAATATCAAACTCAGTATAAAATTTTTTTGCATAATTATTTTTTATTGCTTTCTAAATTATTTCTTTTCATACTTTTCAAAAGTAAACTCTACATCTACATCTAAGGCTTCTGCTATTTTCATAGCCACAGCCGTTGGTATTTTAATATTATGATCTGCAAGTTTCACATTAAATTTTGAAGTGGCTGTAAGAGGTGCTCCATTTTTCACTAGTAACTTACCCTTAATTTCTCTCTCGTGTTTTACACCATGCATTTCTAAAGTCCCTTTCAATGTTACATCGTAGGTGGTGTCCTTTGAATAATCTAAATTTTCCAGCATTACCATATCTAAGATTCCATACGGAAATTTATCACTCTCTAAATAGTTTTCATTAAAGTGTTCTTCCATGAGTTTATCATGAAACTTAAAAGAGGTAATAAGGATTTTTGCGTATACTTTTTTATTGGGAGTATTAATAGCTCCTACTGCAGAATGCGTAGTAGCCTCAATATCCTCTAAGGGAGTAGCAGAAAAAAAATGCGCCTTACCAGTTTTACAAATAAACTGTTGAGCCGAAATGTTCATTATAGTGAAACATAAGCCAGCGCTTATCAAGAGTATCTTTTTCATGGTGCTTTTTTAAAAGTTATTAATTACTGCAATAGCCATCTGCTTTCCACTGCTCTATTACGGTAATCAAAGAGTCTGCCATCTTCCCATAGGGGGGCATTACAGCACAGCCGTTATCTTTAATATAACACAATCCATTTCGCCCCTCTATTAATGTTCGGCAATTGCTATATGTGGTTAGGTCGTAGCCACTTTGTTTAGTAGAGGCATCATGACATCCAGAAGTAGCGCATTCTGATGTAAAAACTTTTCCTGCTTTAGAATAACCAACTTTAGTAGAATCACAAGTAGCACCAGTGGTCGGAGCAGCAGCCTTATCTTTACTACAAGAATAAGTACCAAAAAAAAGTGCTGCACATACAGCTAAGAGAAAAGAATATTTCATTTTTTTTGTTTGTATAGTTCTTTCTTTAAGACAATAAAAAAGCTCGTAAGTTTAAGAATACCTTAATCATTACGAGCTTATAATTTTTTGATTTCTATAAATTACAATTTTATAATTTTCTTCACCACAGAAGCATTGCCTGCTTGTAGTTTAAGCAAGTAAACACCCGTTGCTAAATTATCTGCATTGAAAGAACGATTAAAAGAACCCGTGCTCACTTCTTCATTCATTAATGTTTGAGCTGCTTGGCCATTTAAAGAAATTAAGGTTGCTTCTACTTTTGTATTTTCTTTTACATCAAACGATAGTTGAATGTTTTGAGAAAACACCGTAGGATAGGCTGTGATAGCAGATAATTTGGAAGAAATATTTTCGATACCGTTTGGACCTTCTGATGCAAGTACTACTGTTGAGCTGCTATACTGAATATCTTCTCCCGATCTCTCGTCACCATTTCCATCTGAAAAATCTCCTGCATAATAAAAGGTAACTTTACCTGTTCCAGTTGCAGCCACAGGAGATGTCCATTTATAAATAAACGTTGAAGCAGCTCCTTGTGCATTTTTGTGAGACAAATATTGTTTTGAACCTACCGTTTGCACCTGTGTTTGAGTAGTATTCGTTGCAGTAAACGAACCTGCCATGTTGTTTAAAGAATCTAATGCTATTAGTTCAAAACCATATTTATTTGCCGTTCCGTTTAATCCTATAGACATAAAATAAGTAGTTCCTGGAACATATGTTGTTGTATTGCTTACCA
Organism: Chitinophagales bacterium; assembly: GCA_044228065.1. Taxonomy (GTDB): domain Bacteria; phylum Bacteroidota; class Bacteroidia; order Chitinophagales; family LD1; genus JBGAVP01. The sequence continues at coordinate 159,997 of JBGAVP010000003.1, forward strand.
CATTTGCTAAGCCTGACTGTGTAATTCCTAATTTTAAAGTAAACTTAGAAGCGTCTGGAGCTGCTGCACCTCCTGTATGGCAGCCTGATTGAGCACAAGTACCATTTCCTGGAGGAGCGCCCGTAACACCCGTAGCGGGAGTACTTGGTTTTGAGGTTAAAGTTGTTTGAGAAAGTATGATGGTACCAAAAGCCAATGCAATAGAGAAAAGTGTAAAATTTCTAATTTTCATTTTTGTTTTTTATTTGTTTAAACAAAAATACTTTTTCACCCATTAACAAATGAACTTTTCTTGTTAAATTTTCGGTGAACCGCCCTTTTTACTTGGTAAATCTAAGGCATGCCGTTTGCAGGTAACACTATCCTTGTCTGAAAACTAATTAACACATAGTTTAAATCCAAGGCTACGAAGGTTATCTATGTGGATGTTTGAATCTTCAGCTAAATATTTTCTAAGGCGGCAAATAAAAACATCCATACTTCTTCCTACCTTATAGGTGTCTTTTCCCCAAATATTTCGGAGCGTTTCAAAGCGCTCCACTTCCTTATTGGCATTCAAAGCTAAATATTTCAAAAGCTCTGTCTCCTTTTTTGTTAGCTGCCGTTGCCTTTCCCCATTCTGTAAAACTCTCTTATCTACTAAGAGTTTATAAGTCCCTATATTTATTTCATTGATTAATTCTTGTTCAGCACTATCCATAAATTTCGAATACTTGTTGTTTAAACAAACATAGAAATGATTAGGAAATAAAACAATGATTTAAATCATAGAATTTTTATAAGTCCTCCTTGTGGTACGTAAGCATTTAAGCCTTATAAAAACACACTGTTTAGAACTGCCAAGCAAAATCTTACCAATCCTTCTCAATTTTTACTTCCTGAGGCTTGGCATTTTTTTGTTGCATTTTTTGCTGCGTCTTTTGTTCTTCATTTTTAAGTGCTTCTAACAATTTATCAGCTTGTTCTTTGGAAAGTTCCTGACGGTTTCCCTTTTTAGGTTGTGGCTCTTTGCTGTCCTTGTCCTTATCTCCCTTGCCGTCTTTACTATCTTTTTGATTGTCCTTTTTGTCTTGCTTTCCTTTATCGTCTTTGTTATCTTTTTTATTTGGGTCGTCTTTTTTCTGATCCTTGTTGTCTTTATTATCCTTTTGATTTTGCTGCTGCTGTTTCAGCATAGCATTTGCATACGCCAAATTATATTTTGTGTCTCGATCGTTGGCATTTACTTTTAATGCTTGCTTGTAGGCACTTACTGCGTCTCCATATTTTTTTTGTTCTAAAAAAGTATTGCCCATATTGTGAAAAGCACCTGCTTTCAGTTTAGGGTCGGTCAAAACTTTAGACGCTAATTGAAATTGTTTGCCTGCATCTTCATAGCGATTTTGTTTATACTGTGCATCTCCCAAATTAAAAATGGCTTCTGTAAAATTGTTTTTCTTATCTAACGCTTTTTTGTATGCCGCTTCCGCATCACTGTATTTTCCCTTATCAAAAAATTTGTTGCCATCTCGTGTGAGAGCACGTTCTTCCTGAGCAAAAGATGTGTTAGATATAAGACATAAGACGTAAGATAGCACAAGCCCAAACGCTTTACTATACTTGATTTTCACTGCCATCCAATTTTTAATCTCCATTCTCATGCCTAAATACTTATGTCTAATATCTAAATACTAAATCTCCATTTACTTTTTCTTTCAGAAATTAAAAATTCCAATGCCAGCAATGCAAATGCTATTACTAGACAATACTGAAATTTATCATCGTAGTCTGTAAACACCACTTCTTCAAAATCCTTCGTTCCTATTCTTCCTAGCTCTTTAAAAATGGCATCTATTTCATCGCTACCAGAACCCATTAAAAAATATTTTCCGTTTCCTTTACTGGCATAGCCCTTCATGGCTTCTTGGTTCACTTTAGAAAGAACAATTGCGCCATCTCCATCTCTTTTAAAATCGCCATTATTTAACGGAATAGGGGAACCCTTATCTGTTCCAACTGCCAGTGTAAAAACTTTTATACCTTCTTTAGCAGCATCCTCTATGGCTTGCTCAGCGCCACTTTCATTATCCTCTCCATCAGAAATAATTATCAGCGCCTTTGATTTGCTCTCTCCTTTCGCAAAAGATTCTTTCGCTAAATCTACTGCTTCTGCAATGGCAGTTCCCTGGGTGGGAACCATTTCTGTATTGATTGATTTCAAATACATTTTAGCTGCGCTGTAATCTACAGTGAGTGGCATTTGAAGATAGGCTCTTCCGGCAAAAACAATCATTCCCAATCTATCATTCTTTAATTGGTCAATCATGTTAGACATAAAATTTTTTGCGCGCATCAAACGATTCGGCTGCACATCTTCTGCCAACATACTTTTAGAAACATCGAGTGCAATAATTACATCTATACCACTTCGCTTTACTTTTTCCTGCTTAGTTCCTAATTGTGGACTGGCTATTCCTAACACTAAAAAAACATACGCTAAAGACAGCAACACAAATTTTAAAACATGTTTTGAGTTGGAAAGATCAGGAACTAATTGTGCTATGAGTGTTGTTGTTCCAAATTTTGCTAAAGATTTTTTCCGTTGTCTTTGTGCCCATAAAAAAAGCAACAGTATCGGTATTAAAACCAATAACAGCAATAAATATTCTTTATGTTCAAATCGAAACATTTCTATGGTATGCTTTTAAAAATGGTATATCTTAAAATCCAATCCAACAATAAAAACGCTAATGCTATAAAAGCAAACACAAAAAACTTTTCTGTTTTATGCGTATATGCCGATACATTTATTTTTGTTTTTTCTAGTTTATCTATCTCCTGAAAAACTTCCTTCAATTTTTTATTGTCTGTAGCACGAAAATATTGACCTCCTGTTTTCTTCGCTATATCTCGAAGTATCGGCTCATCAATTTGCACCTCCGCATAATCAAAAACTAAGTTGCCATTAGCATCCATTGCCACGGGTGTATAGGCTTGTCCGTTAGTACCTACACCTATTGTATATGCTCGCACACCAAACTGCATAGCAATATCAGAAACTGTAGCAGGGTCTACTAATCCTTTATTATTTACCCCATCCGTCATTAAAATAACCACCTTACTTTTTGATTCAGAATCTTTCAATCGCTGTATAGAAGTAGCGAGCCCCATGCCTATAGCAGTCCCATCTTCTAACAAGCCATTCTTAATTTGCTTTAATTGATTTTTTACAATGGCATGATCAATTGTTACTGGACATTGCGTAAAACTTTCTCCAGAAAAAACAACCAAACCTATTCTATCATTTGGTCTACCCTCTATAAAGTCGAATGCTACTTGCTTTGCTGCATCCAATCTGTTAGGCTTAAAATCTCTTGCTAACATAGAAGATGAAACATCCATTGCTAGCACAATATCTATTCCTTCAGTAGTTACTTTTTCTTCATCAAAGGAAGTCTGTGGTCGAGCCAATGCAATCAATAAAAAAACGAGCGATGTCACTCTAAGCAATGATGTGTACTTTTTAATTTTTGCTTTTACAGGATTTTCAAACCCTTTAAAAGATGAGGTGTCAGAAAGCGTAAGAGTTGGATACTGTTTTTTGTTTCTAAAGTACCACCATAACCCACAAAGCAACAGCACCAAGGGTATCAGATAGAGTACCCATTTATTGGCAAAGGTGATATGTGCTAAATTTAAAAACATAATTGCTTCTAACCCTTTTTTACTTTTTGTTCTTCAGTATCTGATATTGGAACGGTCACATCTATAAATTGCTTGGCGTTTTCCAGACTCATCGTGTTTTGATCGGGTGCTGGATTTAGCTTTGCAAATTTTACAAAATCTGCTAGGCGTAACACCTCCATCAATTTGCTTTTTGCATCGAGCGATACTCCATAATTATCTATGTCTTTATTTATTTCTTCTGTTGTAGCTTCCAGTGCATAGTAATCATAACGATACTCTAAATACCCCCGAAGAATATCTGTCAATCTACTATAGTACTGTTTGTGATCATTGCGTTGCCATAATTTTGCTTGCTCTAATTTTTGCAATTCCTTTCTTGCCCAAATATGTGCCGGATCTTTAGGTTTTGGCCTTTGCTCTACTACGGGTGCTTTATTTTTATACTTCTTATACAAGAAATACGCAACAATTGCAATAAGAATCAAGGCAACCAAAGCCACTATCCACCACAAAAACTCTCGCACTTGATAGGCCACTTTTAGCGGTGCTTTTACTGGCGCAAAAGGTTTGCTTGTGTCTACATTTAACGTGGAAACTGAAATCAATAAATCGTTTGTAAAAGCAGAATCTTGCTGATTAGCAGCATTGGTAATATCAATTTTTACTGGAGCTATGTAATACTCACCCGAATCATAAGCAGATACAGAGAGGGTTTGAGAGTATATCACCCTATTTCCCATTGTAGCAGTATCAATTTTGTTTTTCGAAACTATTTCTACTTTCCCTAACGTATCGCCACTAAATTTTGGAAAATTTATTTTTGCATTTGGTGTTGTATTTATCACCAATTTTAAATTCAATAAATCCCCTATTTGAATTTTTGAAGAGTCTCCTTTAAGAGTAGCCGTGGTTTGCGCAAAACATTTAACGGTTGTAAGTTGACAGTTAACCGCAAAAATTGCTGTCAAAAAATAACCCCAAAATGTTTTTCTATTTTTCATTCTTGCAAAAATCTAATTTCTAACTTCTACTCTGTGTTCGCTAAATCTTATCTTCTTATTTCTCTTTCTTTAAACAACTGCATCAGTTCCTTTACATAATTGGCGGTGGTATCTATAGCTTTAAACTGTGAACCACATTTTCCAAAAAGCTCTTTCGTGTTTTTTTGTCTTAGGTCAAAATTCTTTTTTATTTGATCTCGTAGTTTTTGATTAGAAGTATCTGCAAAAAACTCTGTTCCGCTCTCTGCATCTTTAATCAGAACAGTACCTATATTTTCTAACTCTCTTTCGCGAATATCATAAATCTGCAATCCTATTAAATCGTGTCTTTTTCCTGCCACCGTTAACTCTTTTTTAAAATCAACAGAGGTCATAAAATCAGAAATTAAAAAAGCAATACTTTTCTTTTTGTTGACGTTATTAAAATACTTCAACGCCTCTGCTATGTTTGTTCCTGTGTCTTTGGAATCAAAATTGTCTATCTCCGCAATAATGCGAAGTATGTGTGATTTTCCTTTTTTAGCTGGTATAAATTTTTCGACTGTTCCACTAAAAAAAAGCACGCCCACTTTATCGTTATTAGTGATAGCTGAGAATGCTAAAATACCGCTTATGATTTCTATTATCTCTTTCTTAAATTCATTTTGCGTACCGAACAAAGTAGACTTACTTACATCTATTAGAAGCATTAAAGTCTGCTCTCTTTCTTCTTCAAAAACTTTTATAAAAGGCTTTCTATTTCTTGCGGTTACATTCCAATCTATCGCCCGGATATCATCTCCGTATTGATATTCTCGCACCTCACTAAAAGAAATTCCTCTTCCTTTAAAAGCAGAGTGATAACTCCCCGAAAAAATCTGGTTAGAGAGTTTTCGAGTTTTAATTTCTATTCTTCTGAGCTTCTTTCTTTTTTCCTCAGTTGACTGCTTTGTTGTGCTTGCTGAAAGTGACATGAGTCTACTTACTTTTGGTGTTATCTACTACTTTACGGCACCTCTACCGCGTTCAAAATTTCTGAAATAATATCCTCGCTTGTAACATTTTCCGCTTCTGCTTCATACGTTAAACCTATTCTGTGACGCATTACATCATAACAAACAGCTCTCACATCTTCTGGTATTACATAACCTCTGCGCTTAATAAAAGCATACGCCTTAGATGCCAATGCCAGATTGATACTGGCACGCGGAGAACCGCCATAGCTGATAAGTTGTTTTATTTTATTGAGTTTATAATCTTCTGGTTTTCTACTCGCAAAAACTATATCTAAAATATAGCGCTCTATTTTTTCATCCATATAAACTTCGCGCACGGTATTACGCGCATTTGCTATTGCTTCTTTAGAAACAACTGCATTTATTTGGGTAGGTGTCAAACTCATGTTTTGTCTAATAATCAGTTGTTCTTCTTCCTTTTTAGGATAGCTGATAATTACCTTTAACATAAAACGATCTACTTGTGCTTCTGGCAGAGGGTACGTTCCTTCTTGTTCTATAGGGTTTTGAGTAGCCAACACCAAAAATGGTTCGTCTAATTTATAGGTGTTTTCACCTATAGTTACTTGGCGCTCTTGCATTGCTTCTAACAAGGCAGATTGTACTTTTGCAGGCGCACGATTTATTTCATCTGCCAAAATAAAATTGGCAAATACGGGTCCTTTTTTTACCACAAAATCATGATCCTTTTGATTGTAAATCATGGTTCCTATTAAATCCGCTGGCAACAAATCTGGTGTAAACTGAATTCTAGAAAATTTGGCTTGTATGGTAGAAGCCAAAGATTTAATGGCGAGTGTTTTTGCCAAGCCCGGTACTCCTTCTAGCAAAATATGACCATTAGAAAGTACGGCCAATAGCAATCTTTCTACCATGTATTTTTGCCCAACTACTACTTTGCCCAACTCCATGTTTAGCAAATCTACAAAGGCACTTTCGCGACCTATCTTATCGTTGAGAGCCGCTATGTCAACGGTGGCAGGGGAACTGTTTATTATTTCCATAGTTTATTTGTTTGTGGATGCGAATTTAGATTTTAACAAATTAGCAGGGTGTAAAATAATGTTAAGCAAAAGCCAATTTTGTTTAATACTGACTACTTCAGCTGTTTTTAAATAAAGAAGCCATTGCTTGTGGCAATGGCTTCTTTATTTCATATAAATTGGAATTAAAACCTATAACCTATTCCCAAATTAAAAGCTTCTCTAAATTGTGTGCCTCTTCCATTGTAAGGGGTGCCATCTGCTCTGAATTTCGGCACAGCAATATCTTGATCGTATATCAAGTTAGTTTCTAAACTAGCTTGCAAAAATTTGTTGATTTTAAAAGTAATCAAAGTAGCCCAATTTATATCTGTATTTCCACGATTGTCATAATATACATTTACCCCTTGGTCAGCTGTTTTCAAAGCATCTAAGTGTTTTTTGTCTAAATAGTTTTGAAACAACTCTAATGAAGTTCTCAAGTTTACATTTTTGAAAATATCTTTTTGGAAATCAGCTCTTAAATAAGCTCCAAACTCAGCACGGAAAACTTTTCCTTTTTCCAAACCATATCGCGTTTCATCCACACCTGCCTTAGGGTTTACAAAAGTAAATTTACCTGCCAACGGTGAAACATATAAGGAGAAATATGGAAGAGGTTTATAGTTAACACCAATAGATAAGGTCAAATAAGCAGGTGCTGCAAAAGATGAAATTTTCCTTTTAATAGAGTCTCCTGGATATTCATATCCGTTTGTAAACTGACTTCTAAAGTCAACCAAACCTGCTGCAAACCATTGATTTTTTTTATCTAAAGAGTACCCTGCTTTAGATGTCAATTGAAATACATCTACATTTTTTCTTACGGGAAATTTATTGGTAGAAAGGTCTCTAATTTTTCCTTGAGCTATAATTCCCCAAGATGCTATCAAGTCTGTATCCCAAGCTACTTTGCCCTTTTTATAATGCGCAAAACCATTTCCTCCCAATAAAGCTGAGATAGAGTTTTGACCTCCGCCTGCCCAATTCACCAAAGCCACTTGCCCAAAATTTAAAGAAACAGAGCCTCCAAATTTCCAATGCTTCTTTGCAGTGTCTACCTCCACTTTTACATCTTTAGGTTGTACCGCAACATCTTTAATCGTTTTGTCTGATTCTTGCGCAATTGCCGATAAGCCCATGAGCGCTGAAATTGTTAATAGAAGTAAATTCTTTTTCATATTCTTTTAGTTTTTAAATAATTTCTTGCGCAAATATCCAATATTATGCCAAGATGATAAATAACATATATACATGAAAAATATAATTTCTAAAAAAATATACGTATTGATTATCATTGTGTTGTAATATAATTTAGTACCATGTATTGCATAATACCTTTTAATAATTATATCTTTGCATTGTCATTTAATTAAAACATAAAAACTAAATAGTATGAAAAAAACATCGCACATTTTAAAAGGATTAACCCTTGCAGTTCTATTAACATTTGGAATTACTGCTTTTGCTGAAAATTCTAACACAAGTGAAAAAACATCTCTTGCTGAAAAGGAAATCGTAACTGATATCAAAAGTCAAATCAGCTTCCCAGAATTTCTTTTAGAAAGTAATTCTACCGAACATCAAGCCGAAGTTTCTTTTAAAGTTACCAATTGTGGTTTTATAAACGTGGTAAAAATAAACACCTCGGAAGAGAAATTGAAAAGTGAATTACAAAATCAACTTTCGAAAATAAAATTGAATCCACAAGGATTGGATGAAAACAGCACTTATCAAGTTGTTGTCCGTTTTAAAGCACTTTAATAATTCATTTAACAACCAATCATGAACATAGAAAACACAAAAGCCCAAATGAGAAAGGGTGTGCTGGAGTTCTGCATTCTCTCTATCTTAGCAAAGGGCGAGAAATATCCGAGCGATATTATAGATGTAATGAAGGAAGCTAAACTCCTAATTGTAGAAGGAACCCTATACCCACTTTTAACCAGATTAAAAAATGATGGGTTGCTTACCTACAGATGGGTAGAGTCTACTGGTGGACCACCACGAAAATACTTTACGCTGACTACAGAAGGCCAAAACTTCTTAACAGAAATGACCGAAGCCTACAAAGAATTAAATCAATCAGTAGAAAAAATAATTACTCTATAAAATCAAAACCTAAAAATTAACGTCATGAAAAAAACCATCAATATAAACTTAGGAGGGCAAGCATTTATCATAGATGAATCGGCTTATGAAATTTTGCATAATTACTTCGAAGCTCTCAAGCAAAAATTCACCAATGATTCTGAACAAAAGGAAATCCTTACGGACATTGAATCTAGAATAGCTGAAATGTTTACACAACGTCTTGGTAGAGCGAAAGATGTAGTAAATGAAGAAGATGTAGTACACGTAATCAGCATAATGGGTAAACCAGAAGACATAGCTGGAGAAGCAAGCGTAGACAACGAGACCCCTACGAATGCTACAACTCAAACCAATAGCGCCTTTACTGGAAAAGTGGAGAAAAAACTTTTCCGCGATATGGATGATAAAAAAGTAGGCGGGGTAATTTCTGGGTTATGCCATTACTTTGGAATCAAAGAACCATCATGGATTAGAATTGGAGTGCTAGCTCTTGTTGCTCTTTCAATTTTTGGTCATACAGGCGGTATTCTGTTCCCTCTTTTTGTAATTTACATGATTCTTTTAATTGTAATACCAAAGGCACAAAGCAGTTCAGAAAAACTACAAATGCGTGGTGAGCCCGTTACTATTAATAATATAGAAAGAGAAGTGCGAGACGCTGTAAATACGGCTGCTAGCTCTGTAAATAAAATAGCAAACGATTATGGTATATCTGGTAAAAGAACCTCTACTGCTGGAGAAATTCTTAAAGCAATAGCAAAAATACTAGTAGCCATTATGCTTGTAAACTGTGTTGGATTGCTATTCGCACTTACAGCAAGTTTCTTTGGTCTTTCCATTTTGAGTAGCGCTTCTCTTTCTGAAATCACACAATTGGTGGTTCCAAATAGCAACACCATCATGCTTTGGAATGTAGGTTTACTTTTAACTTTTGGCATACCCTTGATTGCTATTATGTATGCTGGCATTCGCTTTATAGTGGAAAGCAAAACACAAAATACTTTTTTTAAAAGAGGATTATGGGTTGGTTGGATTGTAGGGATTTTTCTTCTAGTATTTACTTCATGGGGGGTGGGCAAAAATTTTATGGAAGGAACTACCTACAAAGAGAAGGTGCAATTAATGCAACCCAAGAACGGAACTTTATTAGTACAGTTGGCTGACACCGTAGGTCATCCTATAGAAATTAAAAACGATAGCGAAGATGAATCTTTTCACCTTGTTATGTTTGGCAATTTATTAAAAACAGAAAATGGTTTTGCCGTGGGAGAACCTAAAATCGAACTGCTTGTTTCTCCTGATACCAATTTTTACATTGAAAAAATTCAAAGTAGCCAAGGAAGAAATACTGAAGATGCTTTAAAAAATGCTAAAGCCATTTTGTATAAATTTTCACAATCAGATACTACCGTGAACTTGGACAACAAATTTGAAATTACTAAAAATGGCAAATGGCGTTTTCAAAAAATGAAAATCAGAATTTACATCCCAGAAGGTAAGCATATTACTTTTGGCAAAAACATAGACGAATTACCTGCTACTGTTAAAGGTAACGACTATTTTGATGATGTAAATTTTGCAGAAAAAACATTTACTACCGAATCTGGAAAAATTAAATGTCCAAAGTGTGATCAAGAAGTGGTAGAATCAGATACAATTACTGAAAATATTCAAGAGGATATCGACACAGATGATTTAAAAGATGTGAATGTAAATGTAAGTGCTAATGGTGTTTCCATAAAAGGGAAAACCAAAGAAGGTCAAGACATTCAAATAAAAGTAAATGAAGATGGCGCAAAAGTTGTAAAGACAGACTCTCTAGGTAAAAAACAAATTATTAAAACAAAAAAACAATAAACCAGATGGAAGTATTATCAGTAAATCGTTTTGCAGGTTTTACCAGAAGATTTATCGCATTTATTATTGATCGTTTTGTGTTATGGTTGCTCTTCTCTGTATTCGTTTCGGGGGTCTTAGAATTGCTAGGTTTATCTGCTCATTTCGCATTTGACCCCGATATGTTTGATTTATCGGATTTATTAAACAAACAAATGCTGATTACCGAACTTCTTTTAATGTCTTATTTTGTATTGTGTGAAACCTCCAGTTGGCAAGCAACCATAGGAAAACGCATGATGGGCTTAAAGGTAGTAACTACTCAATATCAAAAAATTAATCCTAAAGAGGCTATTCTTCGATATTTGTCTAAATATCTATCTATGGCTGTGCTTGCATTAGGTTTTATCTGGATTATTTTTGATGATAAAAAACAAGGCTGGCACGATAAAATAGCTAACACTTTCGTAATCGTTTCTTAACCCTTTTTATAATTTTTCCTGACATTTTTCGTTGACTTTAGCAGTATGAAGAAATCTATACTCTTGCTTTTTAGTGTGTGTTTTACAGTAGCTACTTTTGCTCAAAAGCAATTTAGTATTTCTGGTTCTGTGGTGGATTCTATCTCTGGCAAAGCAGTGGAATTAGCCACCATTGCATTGAAAATAACTGGTGATGACAAAATTGTAATTGCTGGTACGGCAGATTTAGATGGCAAATTTTATTTCCCAAAAGTAGCTGAAGGAAAGTATGATTTGTTCTTTTCTTTTGTAGGTTACAATGCTCAAAAACTCTCTATTGAATTATATGCCGACAAAAATTTGGGAGCCATAAAACTTTCTACCTCCTCTAAAGTACTGCATGAAACTACTGTTACCGCTCAGAAAGCATTGATTGTAAAAACTTCTGAAAAGACGGTTTACAATGTTTCTCAAAGCCCTACCAATCAAACAGGAACAGCAGAGGACGTGATGCGAAACATGCCAGGTGTAAGTGTAGATCAAAAGGGCAATGTCTCTATCACAGGCAAACAAGGTGTGCGTATATTGGTGGATGGTAGACCTAATGCTATGGCTGAAAACAATTTGGCCGCTTTCTTAAAATCCATTCCTGCCAGTTCGATTGAGGCTATTGAAATTATCACCAATCCATCTGCGCGGTATGATGCCGAAGGAAACGCTGGCATCATCAACATCAAAATGAAAAAAGGGAAAGCAGATGGACTCAATGGCAATGTATCTGTTGGGTATGGTTTCCTAAATCAATACAACGGAAATGCAGCCATTAATTATCGTAAAAACAAATTCAATGTCTTTGCAAACTATGCTGTCAATCGGTCTAAGGAAGGACACATCTATCCTGAAAGACGCACTATTACAGTGAAGGACACCACTACTTATTATAATTTAGATGGAAAAGGATATGATGAAAGTTTCAATAACAATCTAAAAGCTGGATTTGACTATTTTATCAATGACAATAATACACTCACGTATACTGCTGGCGCTAACTTTACTCGAACAAACTGGTACAATAATGCCTATTCTGAAAATCTAAACGCCTTGCGAAATAAAATTGTGTCCTATCAATCTACCGATGCGGAGACAAATAAAAACTTCAGCATTAGTAATGACATTTCGTATCAAAAGAAATATGATACTACCGAACGGGAACTCAATGTGAGTATCAGCCACACCTTTGTGAGTGCAAGAAACAATGCGCATTTTAACTCCTTAGGCTATGACGAAGTGGGAAATTTTTCTGATGCAAATAGTGTGACACGAAACAACTACACCAAAAGCAGTATCAACAATGTTGTATTTCAACTTGACTATGTACAGCCTCTGAAATTAGCTCGACACAAATTAGAGACCGGATTAAAAAACGAAACTACATTAAATGATAATGTTTTCGATGCCTACAAAGTATTGAATCAAGTAGAGAAAAAAGACAGTCTATTAAGCAATAGTTTTAACTACACAGAAAGTATCACGGCTTTTTATCTCATCTATAGTGGTGCACATAAAAATTGGCTCACCTACTCTGGAGGTTTGCGAGCAGAACACAGTTTTATCAACAGTAACAAGAGTTCGGTGAATAGAAACTATCTAAGTTTATTTCCAAGTGCTAGCATTAATGCAGCTTTTAGTGAAACAAAAAGTTTGAGCATGAGCTATAGCCGAAGAATAGAACGTCCTGGATTTCGGCAAATCAACAATACCATTTCATACATTGACCAGTATTCTACTTGGCAAGGAAACTCCTATTTACAGCCTGCTTTCTCACATATTGTAAGCCTGAGCTATACTCAATTGGTGAAGAAACACATGTTCACAATAGAAGCAATGGGGTCTTTTCAAAATGGGGGTTTTACTGAATCTTCGAGGGTAGATAGCAATCGTATAACACGTGGTGGCAATGTAAATGGAGCAGACAGTAAAATGTTTGCCTTAAACTTTTTCACCAAACTACAACTAACTAAATGGTGGGAATTGCAGATGAACCATAGTTATTCCTACAATCATTACGACTATAAATCAGGTGTCAATTCTGGCTCTCTGTCAGGTTCTCGCTACAATCTTTGGCTATCTACCAATGTGAAGTTTTGGAAAAACACCGTATTCGAAATCAATGGCTGGTTTAATTCGGGAGGGGTAGAAAGCCAAGGCAGTTCAAAGCCTGTAGGAGTGCTGAATGCAAGTATCAAAAAATCTTTCTTAAAAGACCATCTTACAGTAGCTATCTCTGGTCAAAATCTATTAAACACCATGAAGTGGCAATGGAATGTAACCAATGCAGGATTGCAAACACAAGGCAGCTGGCACAATCTAAATCGTTTCGTGTTTGTCACACTCAGTTATCGCTTTGGCTCTAACTCTCATGCCCTCGAAAGAAAAGAGAAAGAAACTGATTCTCGTTTAAGCGGAGGGGGAAATGGAAGGTAAATTCTATTATTTGTTTATCGTTTTAGAAATTAAAACTCTTTTTATATATTTGCTAACGAACGTTAGTTTATGGCAAATAAAGCACAACCTGTTTTAAGAAAAGATATCATTAAACAAACTGCTCATCGCATGTTTAAGGATAAGGGTTATGCTGCTACCTCCATGCGTGATTTGGCTAAGGCTGTAGGGATAGAAGCCGCTAGTTTATACAACCACATTAGCTCCAAAGAAGAAATCTTAAACGAAATTTGTTTTGATATAGCTTCTCAGTTTTTTCAAGCGTTTGAAAAGGCAGTAACTACAGAGAAAACTCCTTCGAAAAAATTAAAAGCTGCTATTCATGCTCACATTGGCGTGATTGTAAACAATCTCGATGCTTCTACGGTTTTCTTTCATGAGTGGATTTTTTTAAAAGAACCAGATTTAGCCAAATTCAAAAAACTTCGTTTTCAATACGAACAAAGCTTTAGAGATATCATAGAAAAAGGGATTGAAAAAGGGGACTTTAAAGACATGAATGTAAAGCTGGTCAGTTTTACAATTTTCTCTGCGCTCAATGCTACCTACGATTTGTATAAGACAAATGAACGATTGTCTCAAGATGAGATAGCTGAAAGTATTTCTAATTTATTACTAAAAGGAATAAAAAAATAAACTATGTACGGCAACACCAACATCACAGAAGAAGATGCAAAACGCTTAAACTCTATTGAAGAAGATGCTGAAAAGCTGGATGCGTTTGAAGCACGCATTGCCCGAGGAGAAAAGATTGAGCCAGGCGACTGGATGCCCGCAGAATACCGCAAACAACTGATTCGTATGATTGAACAACATGCGCATAGCGAAATAGTAGGTGCGCTACCCGAGGGAACTTGGATAACTCGCGCTCCTAACTTTAGACGCAAACTGGCACTGATAGCAAAGGTGCAAGATGAAGTGGGTCATGGGCAACTGCTCTATAGTGCGGCTGAAACCCTTGGTAAGACTCGTGAAGAAATGTTAGATGATTTACTAAATGGCAAATCGAAATACAGTAATATTTTTAATTACCCTGCTGAAACTTGGGCAGATATTGCTGTGATTGGGTTTTTAGTAGATGGTGCCGCCATCGTCAATCAAACCATTAATTCAAAAGGTAGTTACGGTCCCTATTGCAGAGCGTTGGAAAGAATCTGCTATGAAGAAAGTTTTCACTTAAAACAGGGTCATGATAATGTAGTGTATTTAGCTACCGGTTCTAAGATTCAGCGCGACATGCTACAAGCCGCTTTAAATCGTTGGTACAGACCTTTGTTGCATTTCTTTGGCCCACCAGACAAGATGAGTGCTCACAGCGAAAAGCTCATGAAATGGAAAGTAAAATTGGCTTCAAATGATGACATGCGTAATCAGTTTTTGGATATGTACGTTCCGAAAATTTGGGAACTCGGTCTTACTTTTCCTGATCCAAATCTTAGAAAAAACGAAAATGATATTTGGGAATTTTCCGACCCAGACTGGGGTGAATTTAAAAGAGTAATAAATGGAGGTGGCCCTTGTAATGCAGAGCGTATAGCTGTACGTAGATATGCAGAAGAGGCTGGTCGCTGGGTACGTCAGGCTTTGATGAATCCGAGTGAAAAATATGCTGTGCCATTGGCGTAAAAAAGTTTGAAATTGTTTGAACGAAGTTTGAAAATTAAACACCCATGAATTCATTAGACCCAAGAGTCGAAAGACTCGACTTGAAAAAAGCAGAAGAAGGAGAGGTACACACCAACTCTCATTTGATTACCTACGAAGTTTTCCATCAAGAGAAAAGAGGCAAACAAGTGATACATGTAGGTATCGTTCATGCCTCTTCACCAGAAATGGCATTAATCCTTGCAAAAGAACAATATGCTCGCAGAGGAAAGACGACTAATCTTTGGGTAGTCAAAACCTCCGATGTTTTTACATTCAGTTCTGAGGATGAAGACATCTTTGAAACGGTTCCTGAAAAAACTTTTAGAGACCCCGCCTTTTACAAAGTGAGAGATAGAATAGAAGCATTTCAAAAACGAAATAACCTTACCGTATGAATCAAGAAGCAATCAAAGATTTAATCCTAAGCACAGCAGACGATTTACTTATCATTGGTCACAGAAACTCAGAGTGGACTGGCATAGGACCTATGCTAGAAGAGGATTTGGCATTTTCTTCTATGTCGCAAGATAAGATAGGGCAAGCTCAAGCCTTGTATCAGATATTGCACGATTCGTTTGGAGCAAAAACGCCTGACATCTTAGCTTTTCAGCGTTATGAAAAGGAATTCAAAAGTTGCCAGTTCGTAGAACTACCCATTGGTGATTATGATTTTAGCTTAGTGCGTCATTTCTTGTTTGACTACGCACAGCAAATTCGCTTTGAGCTTTTTGCTAAATCTAGCTTTCAACCATTAGCACAACTCGCAAAAAAAATAAAGGGAGAAATAAAATACCACACCCTTCATGCTGATACTTTTCTGAAACAATTAGGAAATGGAACAGAGGAAAGTCACGCCAGAATGCAATCTGCGCTTAACTATGCTTGGCCTTTTGCACTAGGTATGTTTGAGAAATCTGATTACGAAAGCGAATTGATTTCTGAAGGTGTTTTTGAAGGGGAGGATGCACTGAAAGCTTTGTGGGTGGCAAAGATTACTCCAATAATTACAGCTGCTAATCTCACCGTACCCACTATAGATGAAAGCAATATTGTGTATGGTGGGCGACAATTTTATCACTCACAATATTTGCAACCACTTTTAGTTGAAATGACTGAAGTGACACAATTAGACCCTTCTGCGGAATGGTAATAGAAACTGAAAATAGAATTTCAGAAGAAGCTGTTTTAGAGGCTTTACATAGAGTAAAAGACCCTGAGATTCCTGTGCTCAGTATTGTAGATATGGCAATGGTTTCAGGTGTTTTTATTTCTGAGAGCCAAATTGAAATTTTGTTCCTTCCTACTTTTATAGGATGTCCAGCCATAGACATCATCAAGAAAAATATCAAAGAAGAAGTTGAAAAATTAGGAGTGCCTACCATCGTAAAAACAGACTCCAAAAAGCAATGGAATACGAATATGCTTTCAGAAGAAGCAAAAAGCAAATTGGAAAAGTTTGGATTGGCACCTCCTCCTGAATTAAAAGATGAAGATTTTACCTTAGAACAACTGGACCGTGTTCGTTGCCCACACTGCCATAGCACCGATACTACTTTGCGTTCATCGTTTGGTTCTACTCTTTGCAGGGCTATTCGTTTTTGCTTTCACTGTAAACAAGGGTTTGAACAATTTAAACCATTACAATAAAACTACTCTTTAAACTTCAAAACACTTTCACTCGCTCGTTTTGCAGGAATGTAAGATGCCACAAAGGCAATAAATACTACGGTGATAAAAGTGAGTAAAAAATCACCGAACTTCATGACTATTGGATATGACTGTACCACAAAACTATTATCGCCATTACTCAATTTTATGAAGCCATATTTTAGTTGAAGCAGGCAAAGTATAAAGCCTAAAAAAATTCCAATTCCCGCACCAATAGTGGCAGACAGTACACCTTCCAATAAAAAAACTTGTTGTATCATTTTGTTATCTGCACCCATTGTTTTGAGAATTGATATATCGCGGGTTTTTTCTATCACCAACATAGAGAGAGAACCCACTATATTGAATGAAATAATAAGCATGATAAAAGAAAGTATGGCATACACCGCCCAGCGCTCCATTTTCATAACCCGATACAAGGTTTGCTTTTGTTCGTAACGCGTTTTTACCAAAAAGCCGTTCCCTACTAATTGTTGAATTTTCTCCTTTTCACTTTCTGCACTCACACCTTCTTTCAGCTTTATTTCATAAGCCGAAATTTGATTTTCTTCCCCCGTTAATTCTTGTGCTAAATCGAGCGATACAAATACATATTTAGAATCAAATTCCTGTTGAATTGAAAACACACCTGAAGGAACCACCTCGCGAATAATGAAAGCATCCTCCGCCATTAAGACTGTAGCTATTCCCTTTTTAGGTACTGTAATTTGCAAAGGCAATATTCCTTGTTCAATATTGATGTTGAGCGCAGAGAAAATATTGGCTCCTATTACCGCATAGTTTAAAACAGAATCTTTTAGCAAAAACTCCCCCTCCTTCACTTGCTTTTCTACAGCCGATACCTGGTTATAATTTTCATCTACACCCTTTATTGTACCTATGTAATCTTTATCTCCATATTTCAGATAGGCATTTTCTTCGAGTGTTTTTGAAAATGCAGCTATGGATTGAATGCCTTGAATTTTTGTTTGAAACTGAGCATCATCCGTAAATGATTTTCCCTTTGCGGCTGTGATTTCTATATCAGGATAAAAGGAATTGTAGAGCGAAGTTACCAAGCCTTCAAAACCGTTAAAGACACTCAAAACCACTATCAGAGCAAAAGCACCCACCCCCATTCCCAACATAGAAACACCCGAAATGATGTTGATGGCATTGGTTGTTTTTTTTGAAAACAAATATCGAAAAGCAATTTTGAGAGAAAGCATTTTACATTCTTAGGTCACAAAGATTGCTTTTAATTAGAAACTTGGCTCAATTTTAAAGCTAAATAAATTTCAAATTAGCATTGCATTGCCCCCCTTTTAACTTTCCTTATCAAATACCAAATAGCCATTTACGTTAATTGTTTTACTTTAGCCCACTCAAAATTAAAAAATGAAGAAAGTTGTTTCCCTGTTAGTGTTTGTTATTTGTGCTTTTGTGGCTTTTGCTCAAAATGATTCCACAACTACAAAACCCACCACTACTGCTGCCAAAATAAAAGGCGTACTGCTTACCAAATATCCCAAAGATAGATTTGCAATAGATTTACTTGGAACCAACTGGATTCATAATGGAGACAATGGTTTCAAGACAAAATGGTATTCAAGGGGTATTAATATTTATTTGTACTACGATTTACAAATAAAAAAATCGCGCGTAAGTTTTGCGCCTGGAGTAGGAATTGGGTTTACCAATATTTACAACAACTCAAAGCTTACCGATACAGCAGCTTCTGGTGCTAAGTTTACTCCTATTTCAGATTACGCATCCAATGTAAAAATCAATAAGGTTGCCCTCATGTATATTGACGTTCCATTGGAGTTGAGAATCCGCTCAAACAAAGACAGACTGGGCAATGTATGGAAAGTAGCTATTGGTTTTAAGGCTGGCGTACGCGTAGATGCACATACAAAATTGGTAACTAAAACGCCTAAGGAAAATATCAAGCTTAAATATTTTCCAGACTTCAATTTGTTTCGCGCAGGACCCACTATTCGTGTAGGATATTCTAGCTTTAACATTACTGCTTATTACGGAGTGCTAGGTGTATTTAAAACTGGCAAAGGCCCTGTAGCAAATGAATTTGCGGTAGGTATTTCATTTAATGGTTTATAAAAACATGCTCGCTTTTTTAAAATTTGTAGGAACTATTCTTTCACAAATTCTAATTCTTTTCATAAAAGGGTATCGCTTAATTGTATCGCCATACTTACCCAACTCTTGTAGATATAACCCCACTTGCAGCCAATATGGAATAGATGCTATTAGCAAACACGGTCCGTTAAAAGGTAGTTGGTTGACTGTAAAAAGAATTTTGCGTTGCCACCCTTGGGGCGGTCATGGTTATGACCCGGTGCCTTGACTGGCTTGCTCTTTAAGCTTCCATTCTTGCACATTTACTTCTTCCAAAATTATATTGATAGTGTCGTTCACAATCTTTACTGCTATTTCATTTAGTTGACCGTCATTAGCAATACGGGTAACGGTTTCCTCCGAAATATCTGCTGCCAAATCTATCAACTCTGGGTTTTTATTGTGCGCAAAATCCTCTACAATTCCATGCACTACTTGAAAGGTAATATCGGCTACTGCATTCTCTAAAGTTTTGGTTATCGTTCCACCTAAAAGAGGTATGGCATCTATCAAAGCCAACTCTTTGTTATTGCGAATTGCTGTAGCAACTTTTGTGTTAAGATACTGCCGCAACTCTGGCACGCGTTCGGTATAATGTAAATGAATTGTTTGCTGTACGGTAGAAGCTACCCAACGTACCAGTAATTTGTTATTAGGCTTTAAAGCCCGCTCTACCACTTCGTTTGTAATGGGGCTTCCTTTTTTCACTTCGTCTTTCATACGCTCTAGCATATTGCTAATAACACTATCCGATACTTCTTCTACTGCAATATCTCTGTAGCGAGTAGCGGATTTATACAACGCCCATTCTCGAGCATCTATCCACCCCATTTTTTGTAATCGAATGGTAAAAGAAAAAACACGAAGTAATCTAAAGAACCGCATAGAACCCACTGGTATCAACCCCAGAATATCATACCAATTGACAAATGGAAAGAAAAACCACTTGTCGTATTCTTTATCTTTAACAGAAACCACCCAGCGCAAAACAAAGTCAGCTACAAAAACAAGCACAAAAGAAATATCTATCCAAAAGAAACTGGGAAACACCCACTGCATATACCAATTGTGAAAAGTGGGAAAGATTTGCAAAATAAAATCACGAAAAGCAAAATGCTCAAATGACCACTGTAACACCAAAAGATTGATATTAAGTAACAGCAACAACAGCATCGTTACATCTGAAAGAAGAATTATTTTATTGTCTGTCTTTTTATTTGACACAGAAGGTTGGTTGGTCATTTTTTAAAATAATGTTGAACCAGCAGAGCAATTCTATTCAAATAATCAGCTACTATTTTCAACGATTCAAATTTTATTAAAAAGCGAAAAAGAATAAATCTGACAGCCGAGGCAAATAAGAATGCTACCAATATGGCTATTGCTACAGTTACTAATAAAAGCGAAAGCACAGAAAATTTTAAATGAAACAAAGCAAATGCCACTGCAAAAAACACCACACCAAACACCAGCGATAAAAGACCGAACAGTAAATTTAAAAAGGAAGAAAGGGCGAGCCGAAGCGAATTCATCCGCAAGCCCTTTAATAATGAAACGACTACTGCTCCTATCAATAGAAAAATGCTGACCATAAAAAATGCTACCACAGCAATTGCCAATCCTATTCCTTTGGTTAGTGCGTGAGCTACTGCCGACCAATCAATGTTTGCATCCGCCAGCCCATAATTTCCTATTTCTAAAAACATTTTTGAAGTTTGAATTGCTTTTATTCAATTAATATACCAAAGTAAAATTATTTTTGCTGCCATTATGAAATTTGACATCAACATTTTTACGCAAGCCTCTACTTGGATTAGTTTGCTTACGCTTACTTTTTTAGAAATTGTATTGGGGGTAGACAACATTATTTTTATTTCCATCGTTACTCAAAAGCTTCCCGAGGAATCTCGCAAACGCGGGCAAAATCTAGGGCTATTACTGGCATTAATACTTCGTATTATTCTGTTGTTTTTCTTAGGCTGGATTTTAGGATTAGATGAAAACTTATTGCCCGAATCTTTGGGATTTGCTATTACAGGCAAAGGTTTGATTTTAATAGCAGGAGGGCTCTTTCTAATCTACAAATCTACCACCGAAATTCACCACAAAATCACAGGCGATGACGATGAGTTTCACATCGAAAAAAGTGAGCGCAAATCAGCTTTCACAGCAGTGTTGATACAAATTGCACTATTGAATATTGTCTTCTCTTTCGATTCCATTCTTACTGCCATAGGTATAGCTGATGAAATTTTAGTAATGATAATTGCCGTAATATTATCTATGCTGGTGATGATGCAATTCACACAACCCATTGGCAAACTGGTGAACAAATATCCTACGCTACAAATGGTAGCATTGTCTTTCCTAATTATGATAGGTGTAACGCTGGTAATGGAAGGCTTTGGAAAAGAAATTGACAAAACATTTATTTACGTTTCGGTGCTCTTTTCTTTGGGGGTAGAGGTGTTGAATATTCGATTTAGGAAGAAAAAGGGAAAGAAGGTATAGTATTACAACCTTTGCAAATGCTCGGTTTGGTGTTCCCAATTGCTCATTTCAGCATCCAGTTGTTTTTTCAAGGAATCGTAATTGGTGAAAAAAGCAGGATCCGCTACTAACTTTTGATATTCCTCTGGAGTTTTCAATTTTTCATCAATAGTCGCTATTTCCTTTTCCAATTTCTCAATGTGCTTTTCCGATTTTTCTATTGCCTTTTTTAGGTGTTCTATTTCCTTTTCGCGCTCTTTAGAATTATTCGGCAATATTGTTTTTACTTCTTTTACGGTTTGCTTCTTTTCGTCTGTATTCTTTTCAAGCGCACGCATATCTTCCAAGCTTTTCTTTGCCAAGAACTCATCTATTCCATCCAAATGTTCTTTGATTCCTTCTTTCGTAAATTCAAAAATCTTATTAGTTAATCCTCGTAAGAAATCTCTATCGTGGGAAACCACCACTACCGTGCCTTCGTAATTGATAAGTGCATTCTGCAAAATTTCTTTCGAAAGCATATCTAAGTGATTGGTAGGCTCATCGAGCACTATAAAATTTCGGGGCTCCAAAATCATACGACACAAAGCCAGCCTCGATTTCTCTCCACCCGAAAGCACTTTTACTTTCTTAAAAACATCTTCTCCTTTAAATAAAAAACAACCTAGTAAATCGCGTAACTTAGTACGAATATCTCCTACTGCTACTCTATCTACTACTTCTAAAACAGTATCGTTTCCATCCATAGAATCGGCCGCATGTTGTGCATAGTAACCTACTGTTACATTGTGCCCCAGGGTAACCTCTCCCGCATCATAGCTCACATCATTTACGAGCATTCTAGAAAAGGTGGTTTTTCCCATTCCATTTTTCCCGATGAACGCTATTTTATCGCCTCTTGAAATTTCTACAGACTGATTATTAATAACTGTTTTAGGTCCGTATGTTTTTGTCATGCCTACAGCGGTCAACACTACTTTACCAGATGGCTTAGCGGGCGGAAAGCGGAGATTCATGGCTGCTACATTTTCTTCCTCTATCTCTATAATATCCATCTTATCGAGCTTCTTAATCAACGACTGCGCAAAGGTAGCCTTGGAGGCTTTCGCTCTAAAACGGTCAATATTTCTTTCAATCTGCGCTATCTCTCTTTGTTGGTTTTTAGCAGCACCGATTTGTTGTTCGCGTCTTTCTTTACGCAGTTCTACGTATTTAGAATAAGGCGCATTGTAGTCTTCTATATTTCCATTTACAACCTCAATCGTACGATTGGTAATGGTATCTAAAAACGAGCGATCGTGGCTTACCATCATAATGGCTCCGTTGTAATCTTTCAAAAATTTCTCTAACCAAATTACAGAGTCAATATCCAAGTGATTGGTAGGCTCATCAAGCAACAACAAATCGGGTTTCAGTAAAAGGATTTTTGCCAACTCTATCCGCATTTGCCAACCTCCGCTAAACTCCTTCACCTTTTTTTCAAAATCTGCTGGTTCAAAACCCAAACCCTTTAATACTCGCTCGGTTTGCTCATCTATCACATAACCGTTGTGCATTTCTATTTGATGTTCTACTTCTTGCAAACGATTAATGAGTTCCATATAATCATCTGTCTCATAGTCGGTGCGGGTTTCTAGCTGATGAACAATCACCTCCTTTTCTTCCATGTACTTCAAAACTTCTTCAAAGGCTGTCTTGGTTTCGTCCAACACATTTTTTTCGGAAAGAGAATGTAGTTCCTGTGGTAAATAACCAATTATAGTTCCTTTAGGATACATCACTCCACCTCCGTCTAAGGGTTGAATCCCTTTCAAAGCCTTTAACAGCGTAGATTTTCCAGCACCATTTCTTCCTACTAAACCTATTTTATCATTCGTATTTATTAGAAAAGATATTTCATCGAACATGGCGCGTCCACTGAAATGTAGAGAGATATTAGAAACTGCTATCATTTTGTACTTGTATTTTGAGGCGCGAAGATATTAAAAAGGGATGAGGATTCAGCAGGCTATGGCTTATCAAATACAAGTGCTAAAGTAAGTGTTCTCCCTTCTTCTACTGTAAAGCGAAGTGTTTGGGTGGTTTCTGAGTCATAGCTTTTGATCGCCTTGTAAACCAAAAGATATTTTCCGGGTTGTAATTTTCTAGTCTCCCCTTTATTGGTTATTTGAAATCTTTCTACCATTCCTAGTGCAGTTTCGGCATCTTTATAAATACTGGCTAAAAAACTTTCATTGGCCGAAATAGAGACAGTTCCATAGTTTGGGATAGAAATTAAATTCGTAACGGATGGCAAAATTAATGTGTCTATTAAAATTTCTGGGGTGGTTAAAATTTCCAGTTTGTATCTATTACTGATAAACTTTTCCTGTTCATTTAAATCTTGAGCATTTAGTATTTTGCTGTTGTTTTCTTTATCTCGCACCAGAACTTGTGCATCGTTATTGGCAATAGAAGCCCCACTACAATTGGTATTGAGCTCTCCTGCAAAAACATCCAACGCAATAATATTATGTTTACCTGGAGTGAGTTCTATATTATCTTTTCGTACCGAAGGATAGGTATGCACTTCTATATCATAAATACCAACAGGGTCAAGGTAAAGCGTATCTGTGTTGCCTTTTGGGTCTATGGTGTGGATGAAATTATAAAGCACCTTTCCGCTATAATGGTCATAAAGCGTAAAGGGCACATTAGTAACAGTAGGATTTCCCTGATAGTCCAATAAGTTTATCTGAACAGTAGTGGTGTTAAGGGTTTGATTAATAATAACTCCTACTGTGTTTTTCAAAGAAGCTTCGCTGGTTGTGTTTACAAAAGTTCCCACACAGTTAAATTTCTCTATCTCCTTTTCGCTCACATTTAGTCCTATAATAAAAGGCTTTAGCGCAATTCTCTTATTCACTAATTCCCTAGAAGCTACGCATGGATTTCCGTCACAATTTTCATCCCCATCGGTTATTAAAATAATAGAATTGACACTCTTTTCATCTGTGGGAAAATCTTTAACACTCTCCGAAATAGAATAAGCAATGGGTGTCATTCCTTGTGGTGTCAAGGCTTTCAGCAAAACGTCTAATCTTGCAGCATTGTTTTTTGCGAAAGGCAATAGCAACTTTGAGTCCTTACATTTTTTTTGTTCGCGGGGAAATTGTGCTCCAAAAACCCGCACTGCAAATTCTACATTTGGATTTTTTTGCTCTACCGAATCCACCAATTTTACAAGCAACCCTTTTGCTATTTCAAAACGCGAATGCTCTCCCCATTTCTCTTTCATACTGCCACTGCCATCTAATAAAAAAAGAATGCGACTTACGGTAGGTTTGTAGGCTTTTACTTCCTGTGCAGAAATCCATGTAGGATAAAATGCAACGAATATTATTCCTGCAATTACCCATTTAAAAATGGAAGCTTTAAATGTTAGAAATGAATGCATCTTTCTTCTCTGCAAAGTAGAAAGATAAAAGGGAAATTAATAATCTCCTAAAGTTTCTTGTAGTTGACCTAGTGCGTTTTCCAATTGTGCATCGTTCGGTGCTACCCCGTGCCATTTGTGTGTGCCCATCATAAAGTCTACGCCCGCACCCATAGCGGTTTTCATAATTACAAATACAGGTTTGCCCTTTCCTGTGTGTGCTTTAGCCTCCTTCAATCCAGCTAAAACTTGTTGCATATCATTTCCGTTTTCTATATGCAAAACATCCCAACCAAAGGCTTTAATTTTTGCATCTAAATCTCCTAATGATAATACTTTGTCGGTAGGTCCATCTATTTGCTGTCCGTTATAATCGCAGGTCACAATGATGTTATCTACTTTTTTGTGAGCCCCAAATAACAAGGCTTCCCAGATTTGTCCTTCTTGTAACTCACCGTCCCCACACAAAACAAAAACCGTATTATCTTCTCCATTCATTTTTTTAGCAAGCGCTGCACCCAGCCCCACACTTATTCCTTGCCCCAAAGAACCAGATGCCATGCGAATTCCTGGCAAATGCTCATGTGTGGTAGGATGCCCTTGCAAACGCGAATTCAACATTCTAAACGTAGCTAATTCTTTTACATCAAAATATCCAGCACGGGCAAGTGTAGAATAAAACACCGGAGAAATATGACCATTGGAAAGAAAAAACAAATCTTCTTCTTTTCCATTCATAGAAAAGTTTTTGTTGTTTTTCATTACATCAAAATACAGCGCAACAAAAAATTCGGTGCAGCCCAAAGAACCCCCAGGATGCCCTGATGCAGGTGCATGTACCATTCTTAAAATATCTCTTCTCACTTGCGAACAGACTTTTTGAAGTTCTTCTACAGATGCCATTTTAATTGTTTTATTATTTCTTCAAAATTAAAAAGACAATGCTCTTTGCCTTTTTTACTTTTCACCAAACTGTGAATAAAGATTTCGCTAGTAACAAGTACCCATTTTTTTAAACAACAATAGTAACCATCTGCTTTTATTTCATTTAAAACTTTCTGGATTTGCTTTTCATTTGTCTCATTCTTATAACTTCGTGCCTATATTTAATTGCAAAAGAGACTAACAATAAATTTATCGCTTTTAATTATGAGTTTACCATTGAAGAACAAAGTTAGAATCGTTTCAGCCGCATCGCTATTCGATGGACACGATGCCGCCATTAATATTATGCGCAGAATTATGCAGGCTAAAGGGGCCGAAGTGATTCACTTGGGTCACAACCGCAGCGCACAAGAAATAGTGGAAGCCGCTATTCAGGAAGATGCGCAAGGTATTGCCCTTACATCGTATCAGGGCGGACACGTAGAGTTTTTCAAATACATGCACGATTTGCTCAAAGAACGCAACTGCGGACATATCAAAATTTTTGGCGGTGGCGGTGGAACCATTTTGCCTACCGAGATTGAAGAACTGCAACAATACGGCATCACTAAAATTTATTCGCCTGACGATGGCCGTACCCTTGGCCTCGAAGGTATGATCGAAGAAGTGGTGAAGGCATGTGATTTTCAAATTTTAGATTTTAGATTTCAGATTTCGGAGCTAACGCCAAAATCGTGGAAGGAAATTGCGCAGTTGATTACGCTTGCAGAAAACGGAAAAGCAGAGGTTAAACATACCTCTACAAACATCCCCGTTTTAGGAATTACTGGAACCGGAGGAGCCGGAAAATCCTCGGTAACCGATGAAATTGTACGCAGATTTTTAAAGCACTATACCGATAAAACCATTGCGGTTATTTCGGTTGACCCAAGTAAGAAAAAAACAGGCGGAGCATTGTTAGGCGATAGAATTCGAATGAACTCTATTTCAAATCCACGCGCTTACATGCGTTCACTGGCTACCCGCGAAAGCGACAAAGCACTCAGCGTTCACGTACAAGAAGCTATTGATGTTTGCAAGGCATCGCACTTCGATTTTATTATTTTGGAAAGTGCGGGAACCGGGCAGAGCGATGCCTCTATTTTGGATTATTGCAATGTATCGTTGTTGGTGATGACGCCTGAATATGGTGCAGCCACACAGTTAGAGAAAATCAACATGTTGGATTATGCCGATGTGATTGCCATCAATAAATTCGATAAAGCCGGAGCATTAGATGCCTTGGCTGATGTACGCAAACAATACAAACGCAGTCATAATATCTTCCAAGCGAAAGATGAAGAGGTACCTGTAGTAGGCACTATCGCTTCACAATTCAACGATGCAGGTGTGAACCATTTGTTTGAATTGTTGATGCATAGTGTGAGCGAAAAACACCCCTCCCTAGCCCTCCCCAAAGGGGAGGGTGGGGGTGGGGTAGTTACCAAATCGCAAATTATTCCACCGGCTCGTGTGCGCTACTTGGCTGAAATAGCCGAAAACAATGAACGCTACGATGAATGGGTAAACGAACAATGCGCCATTGCTACAAAATTATATCAACTCAATGGTATTAAAGATGAGCTAAAAAACAGCGAAGAAGTAAGTGCTTTGTTAGCCGCTTATCAATTAAAATTAGCCCCCGAAAATTGGAAGTTAATTGCCGAGTGGAGCGAAAAAATTAAAAAGTATTCAGGCGAAACTTTTGCCTTTCAAGTACGCGATAAAGTGTTGGATTTGCCTTTCACCTACACATCGTTAAGCGGCACCAAAATTCGCAAAGTGTATTTGCCGCGCTACAAAGATTGGGGTGATATTTTGAAATGGCAATTACAAGAAAATGTGCCGGGCGAATTTCCGTTCACGGCAGGAGTGTTTCCGCTCAAGCGAGAAGGCGAAGATCCAACGCGAATGTTTGCCGGAGAAGGCGGACCGGAGCGGACCAACAAACGCTTTCATTATGTATCGCTAGGGCAGCCTGCACACCGCTTGTCTACAGCGTTCGACAGTGTTACTCTCTATGGCGAAGACCCTGCTCATCGTCCCGATATTTATGGAAAAGTAGGTAATTCAGGCGTGAGTATTGCCACAGTAAATGATGCGAAAAAACTCTACAGCGGCTTCGATTTATGCAGCCCGAAAACATCGGTGAGTATGACCATCAACGGTCCGGCTCCCATGGTATTGGCCTTTTTCATGAATGCAGCCATTGATCAAGAGTGCGAGAAATACATCAAGGAAAACGGTCTCGAAGAAAAAGTGAAGGCACAATTAGCCGCTTTAGATTTACCGAAATACAATGGCGAATTACCCAATGGCAACAACGGTTTAGGCTTGCAATTATTGGGCTTGAGCGGTAGCGATGTATTACCGAAAGACGTGTACGAACAACTCAAAGCAAAAGCATTATCATCCGTACGAGGAACGGTACAAGCCGATATTTTGAAAGAAGATCAAGCACAAAACACGTGTATTTTCTCTACCGAATTCGCTTTGAAAATGATGGGCGATGTGCAGGAATATTTCATTCAGCAGAAGGTGCAGAATTTTTATTCTGTGTCGATTAGCGGCTACCATATTGCCGAAGCCGGTGCGAATCCTATCACGCAGTTGGCGTTCACGCTGTCGAACGGTTTCACATATGTAGAATATTACTTGAGTCGCGGTATGAACATTGACGATTTCGCGCCTAATTTATCCTTCTTCTTTAGCAACGGCATGGACCCGGAATATTCTGTAATTGGCCGTGTGGCCCGCAGAATCTGGGCCAAAGCCATGAAGCAAAAATACAAAGGCAACGATCGTTCGCAAAAATTGAAATACCACATTCAAACCTCGGGCAGAAGTTTGCACGCGCAGGAAATCGACTTCAACGATATTCGTACCACACTGCAGGCGCTCTATGCCATTTACGATAATTGCAACTCGCTGCACACCAACGCCTACGATGAAGCCATCACCACGCCAACCGAAGAGAGTGTGCGCAGAGCCATGGCCATTCAGTTGATTATAAACCGCGAGTTAGGAACGGCTAAAAACGAAAACCCAAATCAAGGTTCATTCTTGATTGAAGAGTTGACCGACTTAGTGGAAGAGGCAGTGTTAACAGAGTTCAAGCGATTGACCGAACGCGGAGGCGTTTTGGGTGCTATGGAGCGTATGTATCAACGCAACAAAATCCAGGAAGAGAGTATGTTCTACGAGCATCAAAAACACACGGGCAAATTCCCGATTGTGGGCGTGAACACTTTCTTGAGCAAAAACGGTTCGCCTACCATTATTCCAACGGAGGTGATTCGTTCTACTACCGAAGAAAAAGAATTCCAAATCAGCACCTTAAATGCGTTCAAACATCGTCATGCCAATAAAAGCGAAGAAGCCTT
Source organism: Chitinophagales bacterium (assembly GCA_044228065.1). Taxonomy (GTDB): domain Bacteria; phylum Bacteroidota; class Bacteroidia; order Chitinophagales; family LD1; genus JBGAVP01. The sequence continues at coordinate 189,219 of JBGAVP010000003.1, forward strand.
GAAACGCTTGCAGCACGTGGCAGTGAACAACGGCAACCTCTTTGCAGAACTCATGGAAACCGTGAAACACTGTTCGTTAGGTCAAATCAGCCGCGCTTTGTACGAAGTGGGCGGACAGTACAGAAGAAGCATGTAAAAAGTTCATGAAAATGCTGCGATGAAAAAAGCTATTTATTTTTTGGCTATCTGTTTCGCACTTAGCGGTTGCAAAGCCTTTCAACCCTCTGCCAATCTTAATCACTTCAGTAGTTATTTTGCTGCACCTATGCAGGATAGCGCAACTTCTATCGGACAACTCAAGGTCACTTTCTTTGGTACCTCTACCTTACTTTTTGACGATGGCAAATCGCAAATTATGGTAGATGGCTTTTTCACTCGCCCTTCAGTAAACAAAGTCGCTTTCGGCAAAATACGGAGCAATGAAAAATTAATAAAAACGATTATTCAACAATATCATTTAGAAAGGCTACAAGCCATTTTTGTTTGTCACTCCCATTACGACCACGCGATGGATGCTCCTCTACTCAGCAAACTAACCAGTGCAAAACTATATGGCTCTTCCTCTACGCTCAATCTTGGGAAAGGAGAAAAATTGGCCGATGATGCGATGCGTTTTTTCGAACCCGGAAAAAAGATAAGCATCGGTGATTACCGAGTTACTATTATAAATTCCAAGCACACACCACCCTTTAAACTCTTTGGTAAAAGCAATGCTACCGACCCCAATCACCCCAATATTGATGCGCCTCTTCGTCAACCTGCCCATGCCGAAAAATATATAGAGGGTGGTACCTTTGATGTGTACATAGAACATAACAACAAACGCTTTTTGGTGAAAGCCAGTACTAACTATTTAGCTACTGCGCTCCAATCCTATCCTTGTGATGTGCTCTTTCTGGGCACTGCTATGCTGGGCATTCAGCCAGCCGATTTTCAGCAACAATATTATAACGAAACGGTAAAAGCAACGGATGCCAAAATGGTGATTCCTATTCATTGGGATAATTTTATGCGACCTCTTTCTAAACCACTGGTAGCCTTGCCCAATATCAGTGATAACGTAGAAGCTGGGCTTCAGTTTTTACTCAACAAAACAAAAGCCGAGCATATAGATTTTCGGCTGCTGCAAAAGGAATCGCCTATCTTGTTTTAGTAAATGTTAGATATACCCAATAAGTAGTTTCAAATTGTCACCAACTGATGCTTTGGGATGTTGTAAACTTTGTTTATTTATACTGATGGTTATTGGTTAGGCGACTTAACAACAGCAAAGCACAAGCATATAAAATAAGAAGTAATCATGAAAATTAAAGCAATAATCATTTTACTCATTTTGTTTTTATTTTATTCAACCTACGGACAAAGAGTTAGTGCCATCAGAGATGGTTATTGGTCCGACACGGCCACTTGGAGTAATCATGAAATTCCTAAACCGACCGACTCGGTATTTATTAATAAATACGTATGGGCTGATATGCCGATTATTATGAACGATACGGGTTTTCTATTTATTGATATCTGCGGAACACTTTGTGGAGAACAATATCTTTCAGGAAGTTTTACTAGCTATGGCAGCATTAATTTGGACAGTGCTTATCTTACTGACTCCACCTATATTTACGGTTTTTTCACTTTTACATGGTTCATACATTTAGACATAGCTCAAGGGGGATATATGCACAGTTGCTGTGGATCTTATGGCAATGTAGGTGACAAACCCAATTGTAAGAAGAATGAAAACAGAGATGCTCTGTGCACTCAATCTGTTTTATCAATACCCAATCAAGAACTTAATACACCCTTCGTTTCGTTTTCCCCCAATCCATTCCAAGACGGCTTTACTATACAACAGCATGAATTCAAATCTCCTTACACAGCAGCGCTTTTTTCTATTCATGGTGCTTTACTTCTGCAGTTTATGGTAGAAACAAACAACCACTATTTTGCAACAATTGACTTGCAACCTGGTGTGTATTTTTTAAAAACAAAAAATCAAGTGATCAGAGTGGTGAAGCAATAACACACCTTTCTATAATAAATTTGAAATTGAACGCATCGAAACGGAAGACAGCAAACAATAAGCAGTAAGCAATTTTGGAATATATGCCAACAGTCACTCGGCTCTGTATTCCTGTCGACTAATTCCCAAGTTTGGCGTAGTCTCCAGACTACGTCATTATGTGGGTCAATCTATGATTGACAACATTACAACGAAATTATTCCTCCATGCAACCAAAGGCCCCCTTCCTCGTATCCTAGAAGAAACTAAAACACTAACCATGCGCACAAAGTTTACGTTATCTTTTGTTTCAATGCTGTTGTTGCTTACGCTCTCGCAATGCAAAAAAGAGAGCACTACTTCACAATTGCCTCCAAATGTAAGCCCATCGGCAAAAGAATATATAACCTTTAATGTAGAAGGACTGTCGGGCTTAACAACATTTACGTTTCAGGATGTAGACGGCTATGTTTTTAAAGGCTATCACGATCGTTGCCCGCTCGCACCTACTTTTGTTTTACATGAGGTGCAAAAGCCAACCGACCCTTACAATAATCCGAGTTTTACAATTTATTTAGGCACGGCTAAACAGCCTACAAAATTTAGTGATGGTGTAAAAGTTCAAGCATATGCTGTCAATAGTCTTCAAGATGGCAA
>JBGAVP010000028.1:0-39336 GCA_044228065.1 Chitinophagales bacterium
GTTATAATGCAAAACTGTTTTACCAACTGTGCACACCAATACATCCTTCCCATCTTTTTGGTCAACGTGCATGGTATATTCACTTGTCAATGGGGGTGTTTTTAATGCCATTGGGTTTTCCTTTGTTCCAATTTTGTATTTCATACTATGGTTTTAGAAAATGATAGTTTTAGAATTTAACCTTAAAGAAACTAAAAAATAAAATAATTAAATACATTTTGCCCTAGGGGGTAATGCTTACACAAGAGGGAGACCAACAAGAGTTGAAATTCCCTTTTAGTATTTTAGAAACATCAATTACTTATTCTCTCAAGTCAAGCTATGCTTGACTTATAAGAGCAAAAGAGGAATAACAGCCCGCTTGTGACTTGCGACTTGTAGCTTGTAACTAACGGAGCGAGTAATCTTACTCTAATTTCAGATTCAATTTCTTGATAGCCTCATTAATAGGAATAGCAAAACCTAAGCCTTCTACACTTTTTCCAAATACTTTGGCTACTATAATTCCAATAACTTCGCCAGAAGAATTAATCAAAGGACCTCCGCTATTGCCTGAGTTGATAGCCACATCTGTTTGGATAAAATTCTTCTCTTCCATTTCTCTTTTACCGCTCACAATTCCCTTGGTAACTGTCTGCCCTAGTTTAATGTCTTGTGGTGTGCCTATAGCTACTACTTCTGTTCCTACAGAGGCGTCATCGCTGGTACCTAGCGGCAATGCTTTAAATCCGCTTCCTGAGATTTTTAAAAGCGCTACATCTCTATCATCATTCGCCTTTATCAATTTCGCTTCGAAACTAAATCCGTTATCAAACACTACATCAATTTTATCGGCACCCGATACAACGTGATTATTGGTAAGTACATATCCATCTTCACTCACTAAAAATCCACTACCGTGCCCAAAATTGGTTTTTACAGTTAGGCAAGCATTCACCACATTCTTTACCATATCGCCATAAGAAGCATAGGTCTTTTTAGCTATTTTAGGTAGTTCCAGACTTGCTTCTTTTTCTCCTTTGGCATTTACATCGTCTCCCTTTTTAACTGCTAGTTCCTTGAATTTAGCATCGTTCAACAATCCTCTAGTAGCATCTTGAAAAGCTTTTGATAGTTCCTCATTCAACAGCGTCACTTTGGTGTCTGAATAACCAGCTGTAGTCAACTCAAAAACAATGTTTTCTTTTTTCACATCAAACACAGTCCAGTGAACAATTACACTTATTTGAAATCCCGAGCCTCTGGTATCTTTTGCAAACCAAACTACTTCCCCACCTAATGCTAAATCTGCCACATCCGATTTACCGCTAAACATGGCGTTCGTTCCTACTACTTTATAACCCAAATCAGACATTTGGGTAGAAATAGCTTTTACATATTTCGCATCCGACAAATCTATCCCTTGATAAATTCCATAGAATCCCATATTCACAGTCGGTCTATTTAACTGGCCAGTTCCGTCTGCTAATTTTGTCATTTCTATTTTACGGGTAGTGGTACCAGTAGGCAACTTAGAAGCATCTTTCACCAATTTAAAGGTGTATTCTGAACCTCCTTCTTTTCTGAATTCTTCACTGGTTTTCCCTTGCGTTACATAGCCCGGTTTATAAGCTATAGCACCATATGGCGCATCTGTTCTTATCTTAGAAGCTGGTGCTGAATTTACAAATACAGAAGCACCTTCTGGAGTTACGCTTAGTTTTACCGACTGCGAAAATGCCGCTGTTATGATTAAAAATGAGCACAGGGAAGTAGTGATTTTTTTCATGAGTTTTTTTGTTTCGCCAAAAATAACTTTTTAGCAGAAAAAATTAAATATCAGCAAGATAAATCCAACAAAGACTCTGCTTTCATTCTTATTTTCGAACAGGTCTGGGTTGGTTTACATTAAACAGTCCTACAAAAACCGAGTAGCCCAACAAAGCACCAAAGCCTATTTGTCTCATAACACCCAGCAAATCGGTGGTTTGCCATTCTTGCATCACCTTACCATTCTTTACTTTTCGCATAAAAATGCCATTGATTTCAAGATTCTTATTGTTGGCAGGCGCACCCATAAATTTTCCTGTATTTACGGCTGTCGCAATAAATCGGATAGAAACCATATCTCCTTCTTCAACAATATTTGCGTACGTAAAATTTAGATTTGAAAAGGCAGCTTTCATGTCTTGCATAAATCCGATGTACTCATCTTTTGTAAAGACAAAGCCATCTCCTGTGTAAGTAAAATCCTTATCAAGTAATTTATCCAGGTCATTCCATCGTCCGTCCATGATAGCTTGAGATACTGCTAAAGCTGTGTCTTTGTTGTTTTGATTGTTGTCCATTTTTATTTTTTTGGTTAAATAATGGAACAAAAGTAGAGGGAATACTTACCTTAGACAATATACTTACCAATTTGAAAGCGCTATCTTTTTGGTAAGTATAAATGATTTCAACTTTTTAAATATCAACTTTGTGACATGAAACAGTACAAATTAAATGGCACTTATTATTACTGTCCAGTAGACCTAACCCTTCAAATTGTAGGGGGCCGATGGAAGGGAATTGTAATTTGGAATTTAAGAGACAGTGTTAAACGATTTAGTGAATTAAAGCGCAGTTTAGTCACTATTAATGATAAAATGCTTTCACAAGTTTTAAGGGAACTAGAAGAGCAAGGTGTCATTCATAGAAAAGTGTATGAAGTGGTACCTCCTAAAGTAGAATACAGCCTGACGAAAGAAGGGGAAAAATTACTTCCCATCATGCAGGCTATGAATGATTATGGCACTAAATTTCAGATAGATTAAGAATTAACTTTTCCCCTGAGAGAAGAGTTGTAAATCTTTCATGATTTGGTTCGCGATATTATCGGAAGTAGTTTCAGAATTACTCTCTGCATAAATACGAATGATAGGCTCGGTATTAGATCTGCGCAAATGTACCCAGTCTTTATCGAACTCAATCTTTACCCCATCTATGGTGTTCACTTCGTAGTTAGCATATTTCTTTTCTATGGCATCAAAAAGATTATCAATATTCACCGAAAGGTCTAAATCAATTTTCTTTTTAGAAATGTAATAGTGCGGATAGGTAGCTCTTAAGATAGATGCATTTTTACCAGACTTAGCCAAGTGGGTAAGGAATAAAGCAATACCTACCATAGCATCTCTACCGTAGTGCAACTCAGGGAAAATAATTCCTCCATTGCCCTCGCCACCAATCACGGCTTTCTCTTCTTTCATTTTTTCCACCACATTCACTTCGCCTACTGCCGAAGCAAAATACTCACAACCATATTTCTCAGTCACATCTCTCAAAGCTCTGGTGCTGGAAAGATTCGAAACCGTATTGCCTTTCTTTTGACTCAAAATGTAATCAGCTACTGCTACTAAAGTATACTCCTCTCCAAACATTTCTCCATTCTCACTTACCAATGCCAGTCTATCTACATCTGGGTCTACAGCTATGCCTAAATCAGCTTTGTATTTACGAACGGTATTCGCTAAGTCGCTTAAGTTTTCTGGAAGCGGCTCTGGGTTGTGTGGGAATAAACCATTCGGTTCGGTGTACAATTCTATCACCTCTGCTACGCCTAGTTTTTTCAACAACTTAGGCAGTACCAGGCCACCCGTAGAGTTCACACAGTCTATGGCTATTTTGTAGTTTTTAGCTTTAATAGCTGCTACATCTACCCACTTTAGCTTTAAAATCTTTTCAATGTGCTTATCAATGTACGAATCATCAGTAGTATAAGACCCAATTGAATTCACTTCTTCGTACTCAATTGATTTATCTTCTGCAATTCTTAGCAACTCCTCTCCTGCTTTGGCAGAAATAAATTCGCCCTGAGAGTTCAACAATTTCAAGGCATTCCATTGTTTAGGATTATGGCTGGCAGTGATAATAATGCCTCCACCTGCTTTTTCATCATATACCGCTAACTCTACCGTAGGGGTAGTAGAAAGTCCTAAATCCACCACATCTATTCCGATAGATTGTAAAGTACCGCACACAATGCTATTTACCATTTGACCCGATACGCGGGCATCGCGACCTACCACTACTTTTCTATTTCCCGTAGTATCTATTACCCATTTTCCAAAAGCGGCAGTAAACTTCATAATGTCCTCGGGCGTAAGATTTGCACCCGGAAAACCACCTATGGTTCCTCTGATTCCTGATATTGATTTAATAAGTGACAAAGCGCTAAAAGTTTTATTTGACCAAAATTATTGCAAGATTTACAGCAATTCCCGTTTTTATGGGACTGCGAAAGTAAAAAAATTAACGACTTTTTCGACCTAGGAATACAAACAAAACATCCACACTCCCTGTAAATGAATGATAAAGAATGGTTTGAAAGCTGGTTTGACACCTCCTACTATCATCTGCTGTACAACCACAGAGATGAAAAAGAGGCAGAAAAATTCATTTCCAACTTACTACAATTGCTTCAGCTTCCAAAAGGAAGTGCTGTTTTAGATGCTGCCTGTGGCAAAGGACGGCACGCTAAATTCTTTTCCTGCCAGGGTTTGGAGACTACAGGCTTTGATTTATCGGCTAATAGTATTCTGGAGGCAAAGAAACTGGAAAATGAACATTTGAAATTTGAAGTGTGGGACATTCGAAAAGTTTTCAAGGAAAACAGTTTTGATTTGGTGACTAACCTGTTCAGCAGTTTTGGGTATTTTAAAGAAGAAAAAAACGATCAATTGGCAATTTCGGCCATGGCCAATAGTGTAAAGATAGGGGGTACTTTTGTAATGGATTATATGAATGGCGAAAAAATTATCAAACTCTTAAAACCCAGAGAAATAATTGACAAAGGAGACATCCAATTTCACATTCAAAAGAAACTGGTAAATGGTTTTATTCAGAAGAAGATTGAGTTTCTGGCAGATGGGGAAGACCATCAATATGAAGAAAATCTAAAAATTATTAAACCCGAACAATTCAACAAACTATTTGCCAATGCGGGTTTAGAGATAATACATCGTTTTGGCGATTATGATTTGAATCCTTTTAATGCCGCAGAAAGTATGCGTCAAATAATGATAGCAGTAAAAAAATAATATGCTTACAGCAATTGACCACCAGCTTTTTCATTTCATCAATCAAGATGTAGCGAATCCTGTTTTAGATTTTATTTGCCCGATATGGAGAAGCAAATCCACTTGGTTTCCCTTCTATGCTTTGGGTGCTGTTTACTTGCTCAGAAAAAACAGGAAACAAGCTCTGTTGCTAATTGCGGTAGCTTCTTTAGCTATACTTTTAAGCGACCAAAGTTCCAATCTTATCAAACATTTCATTCACCGCCAGCGACCTTGTAACATAGGCATAGCAAGACTTCTATTAGGCCATTGTAGCAATGGATTTAGTTTTACATCCAATCATGCAGCCAATCATTTTGCATTGGCAGTGTTACTTTCTATTGTGTTCAGAAAATCAAAATGGTTGATGGCTGTATTATTGTTTTGGGCAAGCGGAGTTGCTTTTTCTCAAGTATATGTAGGGGTTCACTATCCCGCTGATGTTATGGCTGGGGCATTGCTCGGAGCAAGCATAGGTGCAGTGATGGAAATAGTTTACAATAAGTTTTTACCATTGGTAGATTAACCTCCGTAATTCTCCCATTCTCTCATTCATTTCATATCTACCACCACCACTTGCGGGTCAAAAACTTGGGAGAGGTATAGTTTACTTCTGAAAACAAGTCCTGTAGCACAGGCATCTATTACTTCTCCTTTGTTGAAATAAAGCACTGTTGGTTTTTGAGTACCATCGGAAGCTAATCTGTAAACCGTGGTAGGGGAATGTTTGGTGCTATCTTTCATGTGGTGTAAAAACGCAAAGGATTTTAAATGACAGGCTACTATCAAATCATTGCCATCCAACCGAATGTTATCAGGGCCTTTCACCTTGGCTATTGTTTTTTTATGCAGCAGTTTGCCCTCCACAAAATCATAAGCAAACACTTTATTCTCCCGCGTAGATGCTCTGTAAACTTTGTTCCCTTTTATGACAATGCCATTACCAAAGGCTACTCCTTTATCGGCATTTTCGCACTTACCATCTTTGCAATAAACGGCTTTGGAAACTTTAATTTTAAAAAGTACTTCAAAAAAATCTCTTGATTTTTTAGCATCGTTGCTTACTATAAAACTACCATCTGGCAAGCCCGTAACAGCATTGGGTGATGTAAAGAGTGGATGGGTGAGTTTATCTATAAACACCAACTCGTTTTGCTTCACCCAATAGCGAATAATATTGGTGAGATGATGCACATTATCGTGACTCACTACCAGCAAAACCAAACTGTCTCTCTCTAGTACCAAATCCAATCCATGAGGGGTAAAGTTCAAATCTGCGGGTTCACCCTTTCTAGCTAGCTTACTCACTTTCTGGGTGGCAATATCCATACTGTAAATTTCATTTTCTTCTGGCTCACTATCTCTGCGCGTACTACATGAAATAAGTAAGCGTGGGTCTCCTAAAATACTGTCTATCACTATATCTTCGGGACCATAACCTGTTTGAATTTGTTGAGTGGCTTGATTCGTTTCCAAAGGCATTTTCATACAAGAGGAAAAAGAAAAGAGCAATAGTAAAAGAGGAAGGATATTTTTCATGTTCGTTTTTCTATTTATAAAAATGCCTTTTTATTTAATGTGTAGTTAAAATTTAAAGAATAAATTCACACAAATTCTTTTTATGAACAAGATTCTTTCTCTTTTCCTTCTGTTCCTCAATTTGCTTTCTTATAAATCCTTTGCCCAAATAAATCCACAAGATGTCACTATTCTTCGCGATTCATTTGGAGTGCCGCACATTCATGGCAAAACAGATGCAGATGCAGCATACGGTTTAGCATACGCACATTGCGAAGATGATTTTAAATCTATACAAGAAAACCTTTTGGCAGGTAAAGGAATGCTGGGCGAAGTGCTGGGAAAAGATGGAGTTTTGTTTGATTTTGGTCTAAAATTTTTCAGTTTAGATACTTTGGTAGATGCGCACTATGATAAAGATTTATCGCCCGATTTTAAAAAGATTTTAGATGCCTATATACAAGCGGTAAATGATTATGCACAACAACATCCAGAAGAAGTTTTACTAAAAAAATCGATTCCTTTTACCACTCATGAACTCATAAAAAGTTCTACGCTTACACTCACGCTTTTTGGGGGTGGAGGAATGGCGCTAAAGGCTATTAAGGAGAATAAAATAGAACTACTGCACAACCCAAACGAAGTAGGTTCTAACTCCATGTCAATAGATGCGAAACACACAGAAGATGGTAAATCGTGGCTTTTAGTCAATTCTCACCAACCCATTGAAGGGCGTTTTGCATGGTACGAGGCGCACATAAAAAGCGATGAAGGTTGGGATATTATTGGCGGACTTTTTCCAGGTGGTCCTACTATTTTTGTGGGCTCTACTCCTAACCTAGGCTGGGCACATACAACTAACTACCACACCTTTGGCGATATTTATAAACTGGAACACAAAGGCAATAAATACTTAATGGATGGGAAGTGGGAAACTTTCACCACAAGAACTGCTCATTTGAAATTAAAATTAGGAGCTATTAAATTAGGAGTTGCTAAAAAAATTCGCTCTTGCATATATGGTCCGGTGTTTCAAACTAAGCACGGCTGGTATGCTGTTCGCTTTCCAGCAGCTATGGACATCCGGTCTGGTGAGCAATGGTTTCGCATGAACAAAGCTCAAAATTTAGCAGAGTTTCAAAAAGCTATTCGAATGGAAGCTATTCCGCTTTTTAATATTATGTACAGCGATAAAGAGGGAAACATCTTATACCAAAGCGGAGGACAAATTCCACTTCGCGACCCTGCATTGAATTGGCACTTGCCCATAGCTGGTACGAGTAGCAAATATGTATGGAACAAATTGGTTCCTTACGAACGTAAACCCACCATTTTAAATCCAAGTTGTGGCTATTTATATAGCTGTAATCAATCGCAGTTTTTGGTTTCGGGCGAAGGATGTAACTGGAAAGAAAGCTTTGTGGGCATACAGCAGTTCAACTATAACCGAGGCGAGCGTTTCAGCGAACTGATGGCGGCTGTAAAAGGAAAATTTACTTGGGATGATTTTAGAAATATTAAGTTTGACAAGCACTATTCTAAAAATGCGAGTTATGCTAAAAACTTTGGGTTAGCATTTCAGTTAGACGCTGCTAAATATCCCAATATAGCGGATGCAATTTTGAAACTTAAAAACTGGAACTGGGGAGGAGAAGTGGACAATAAAGATGCGGCACTGGTTATGCTAATGCAGGAACAATTAGTCAAGAAATGGAAAGTTCCTTTTGCTTTTCTAATGATTAAAAAAGACCCTCTAACTGAACCCGAATTAGTAGAGGCTATCACCCATGCAAAAAAATGGATGCTTCACAAATACGAAACCCTTGATGTAAAACTAGGCGATGTACAACACTTAATTAGAGGTGGTGTAAGCCTTCCTGCTAGTGGGTTACGGGAAGTGCCTCGGGCTACTGATACTAAGCTTTTTGACAAAGAAAAGGACTCTATAGAGTGGGTAGTGGAGATGGTTACATACAAATGAACCGCTATTCTCCTACTGGAGTAGAAATACTTTCTATCAATGCTTATGGGGCTTCGGCACATCCTGAAAGCAAACATTACACAGATCAAATGGTATTATTTTCGCAAGAAAAATTTAAACCTATGACCTTTGATGAAAGTATTTTAGAAAAAGAGGCAGAAGCAAAGTACCATCCTGGAGAAAAGCATTAAGCCGATTCTATTTTCTTATAATGGATATACTGCTCTTTATTTGCAGTTGTTACTACATATTTCTTTTTGCAACTAGTACAGTGGAACGTTTTAGCTTTAGCAATATCGAAGGAAAGTAAATTGTATAGTCTAGCTTTAAAGCTATTTTCTACTTGATTTAAAGACTCTTTACACTTAGGACATTCATATATCTTACGCACTTTAGCCATACTTTAAATTCTAATGAATTAAATAAAACTACCGTAAGATAAACCAAATGAAGACTTTGCGCAAATTTATTTTTGCCTTCGCTCTAATTTAGCATGAACATGGGTGCGAATGGTGGTTCGCAATGCATCCATTTCGTGGTTGTATCTTTCGGAGCGGATATAGAGATAAAAAAAGAAAATGGATGCTCCATTAAACAAATGCCAAAGGCTATGAGGATTGATAACTCCATTTGGGTCGCACCATATTTTCTTTATATCAAATTCAAAAAAGATAACAGCTAAAACAATGGTAACTGAAGTTCCTATTAAATAATCTTTGTTGGTTTGACCAGGATCTCTTTTTTCTAAATAAAAACCAAAAGTCAAAACTGCTATAATAATGGCGGCCACTATCGGGTGCACATAATGCAAACTAATAACAAAAGTGAGCAGCACATAAGCAGCACCGAAAATGACAATCATCATCAGCCGTTCGTTCCAGTGTTTTACATTAGAAGGCTTACCGCGCAATGCCAATGTTACCCGATGTGTAAAATACATCAGCGGAAAAAGTGTAATGCTATACACGGCCGAAAAATCCATGTTAGAGGCAAAAGAAACCAAAGAAGCATGAAAAAGTGTACTACATGAAAAAGTGTAAAAAGAAATGATGGCTAACACAAAAGAATAGAAATGATTAGCCGTAATTAAATTGTATTGTCGTTTCTTCTTGATATCCTCCAAACCCTTACTGAGAAAGAAGAATCCCATGATAAGATAAATAAAATTGGTGAATGTATTGATAGGCTGACGAACCAAGCGTTCCATATCGGTATACTCACAAAACCACACACTAATATCTGCCTCGTGGGGAAATTTATCCCAAAAATGAGAACCATAAAAAACCTTATTGGCTATAGAAATAAGCGACCCAAAAACAATGGTACTAACCAACGATAATAATATCCGCTCGCGGTATGCTTCCCAAAAAAGATGTCGTAGAAAAACAAGCTGCCTCCTAACCCTGTATCGCCAATGCATGTATACCTTTTCTTACCATTTAATTCAAAACGAAGTTACTATTCGCTTAACGAAATGCAAAAGGAAAAGTTATAAAAATGATGGAATCTAACAATTCTTTCAAAGAACGTAATTACAAGCCTTTGAAGAAACAAATTTTGTACTTAGTGAAAAGAGTGAGCTTCCTAAAAAACTTACTCTTTCACAAAGCGTTTTGTAAGACACTGCCCATTGGCTTGCCAGTTGAGTAAATAAATTCCTGCTGGCAAAGACTCTGTGCTAATTATATTTACACCCACATTAGCTTTTTGCTGAAGCATAGTTTTCCCTTCTATATTCACTACCGAAAATTCATTGAAACCTTGTACCATCGGTATTTCAATTTGTAACTTATTCATTACAGGATTTGGAAAAACTGACCATGCATCTGCCTTTACGTTTTCTATACCTACAGTTTGAGTACAGCCATACCAATAGCGATACCTATAGGATGGCAACCATGTACCAGTATTCCACTGATAGTAAGTATTTAGCTCTTGTTGTCCATTGGCATCATAGGTTAAATCTGCCTTAGCGGAATTAGACCAAGTGCCACCAGCATAGCTTTGTGTGATATAGCCTGTTCGTATATTACTTCCATTGTAGGAGTATTTAGTAACCTGATAATCGGGCCAGCTAGAAGACCCAGAGTTCCAAAGTTTATAATAGAATGAGTCTACCTCATTGAAAGGTGTATAGACATAATCGTATTTATAAGAATTATCAAAACTAGAAGTACCTGTGTTGTATACTTGATATAAATACTGCGTGTTGTTACCAGCACCGTCATACACATAGATGATACGGGCATTGGTCTTCCAACTTGTTGAGGCTGTATCCCAGTTCTGTTCAAATGAAGTGTCTATTTTCTGCTGCCCATTGTAGTGATAAAGCGAGCGATAGGTGTTTCTATAGTTTGTTAAGAAATCTAACCAATACTGCGTCACATGATCCGTCTTTTGGCCACCCGAGTAGTTATTTATAACATAGGAATACGACTTTAATTTCCCAGAACCAAAACCATACTTCCAAAAATAGTTAAGCGTGTTTCCATTGGCATCATATGTATAGAAATATTCTGAGCTAGAGTCCCATGCACTGGTGCTGGTATTCCAATCAAAAAAAAGATTGATAGGCGACACCTTACACTCCGCATCTGAGGTATAAATGCCTTTAGCGTATGGTCCCCAAGCAGTACCGTTGTACTTTTCTGTAAGGGCAGAATCTAGATTTTGCTTTACCGCAAATGAAGATACACTCATAAGCAAACTGCAAATGATAAAGAGTAACTGTTTTTTCATAGTATTGGTTTTATACATACGAATTTAATATTTTATTGATATGTAAAAGCAGTAAAAAAATAGCAATTTCGATTAGGAGTCTTTATTAAAATCAAATCTTCGAATTCTTTCTATTTTCGCCCCACAATAAAAAACGATATGGCAGACAATAAAATTATTTTCTCTATGGTAGGTGTGAGCAAAACCATCCCTCCCACAAAGCAAATTCTAAAAAATATTTACCTTTCTTTCTTTTATGGTGCTAAGATTGGGATCATAGGACTCAACGGTTCGGGTAAATCTACGCTCATGAAAATCATAGCGGGTATAGACCAAAACTACCAAGGGAAGGTAGAGAGCACCAAAGACTTTTCGGTAGGGTACTTAGAGCAAGAGCCTCAACTAGACGATACCAAAACAGTGATTGAAATTATCCGTGAGGGTAAAAAGGAAATCTTTGACATGCTTCAAGAGTTTGAAGACATAGGCAATAAGTTTATGGAGCCTATGGATGACAAAACCATGGAAAAACTATTGGACAGACAAGGTACGCTACAAGACAAAATAGATGCAGCCAATGCCTGGGAGATAGACCAGGTACTAAATAGAGCTATGGATGCGCTTCAATGCCCAGAACCAGACGCATTGGTTAAAAACCTTTCGGGAGGGGAAAGAAGAAGGGTAGCGCTTTGCCGCTTGCTCTTACAAGAGCCAGATGTGTTGCTTCTGGATGAGCCTACCAACCACTTAGATGCCGAGTCTATTCTTTGGCTAGAGCATCACTTAGAGCAGTACAAGGGAACTGTAATTTGTATTACGCACGATCGTTATTTCTTAGATAATGTGGCAGGTTGGATTTTAGAACTAGACCGTGGTGAAGGTATTCCCTGGAAAGGAAATTACACCTCATGGCTAGAACAAAAAGAAGCCCGCTTGGCGCAAGAAGATAGAGAAGATAGCAAACGCCAAAAAGTTTTGCAACGCGAATTAGAATGGGTACGGGCAGGCTCTAAAGGCAGACAGGCAAAAGGAAAGGCGCGTATAGCAAATTACGAAAAAATGCTGGACACCGATGAAAAAGCAAACGATGAGAAATTGGAAATTTACATTCCACCAGGCCCAAGGTTGGGTGCTAAAGTGATAGAAGCGAATGGTATTTCAAAAGCCTTTGGAGATCGTTTGTTGTATGAAAATTTGAATTTCAAATTGCCACAAGGAGGTATAGTGGGCATTATAGGACCCAACGGTGCAGGTAAGACTACATTGTTTAGAATGATTATGGGACAAGAAGTGCCTGATAGCGGCACGTTCGAGGTGGGTGAAACGGTGAAGATTTCGTATGTAGACCAAGCGCACACAGGTATAGACCCAGAGAAAACGGTGTGGGAGGTCATTAGCAATGGAGATGAATGGATAGAAACGGGGAAACTGAAAATGAACTCGCGGGGTTATGTTTCGCGTTTTAATTTTAATGGTGCCGATCAACAGAAAAAAGTAAAAGCGCTATCAGGTGGAGAAAGAAATCGTTTGCATTTAGCGCTTACTCTTCGCAAAGAAGCCAATGTGCTTTTACTCGATGAACCTACCAATGATTTAGATATCAATACTATTCGTGCACTGGAAGAAGCTTTAGATAATTTTGCAGGTTGTGCTGTAGTTATTTCGCACGATAGATGGTTCTTAGACCGTGTATGTACGCATATTCTAGCCTTTGAGGGAGATGCTTCTGTCTATTACTATGAAGGTGGTTTTACAGAATACGAAGAGAACCGCAAACAACGCTTGGGCGAACAACCAAAACGCTTTAAGTACAAGAAATTGGTAGGGTAAGTTTCTAGATTAGGACAATATTAAAATTGTACTATCTAATTCTATAAACAAAGTATTGAGCGTTTGAAGCTATCAACTCCAGTCCTTCTTTATCACTTGAAAAAGGAAGTAACAAATGCGTGACTCCTGCTTTCTTTAACTCAGGAAGAAGATTTACCACACCGTAATAATTGTAGTTGGCTTTGTACTGCAACGAGAAACCCTTTTCGGCATCCTCCACTCCTACTCCATATAGGAATTTTATTCTTCTGTACCACTCTTGAATATAGAGCTGATTGCGAACATTGGCTTTGAACTCTACATAAGCAGAACGCTGCGCAAAAAACTTAAACTCTGTATTGTAAAAGGGCAATACAAACAAAGCATCTTTGGGTGTCTTCTCTTTGATGGTTTCACAAATTTGAATCATTGGGTCGTGGTGATAAGCACTTCCTAATTGATACTCTACAGGAAACAAAGGCTTACTGATTGTTACAAAGACCAAACTCCATACAGCAACAATCCCTAATACCAGCGTGGGTTTTATGAATGGTTTTACAAATTCAAAAATGCTTTTTAAGAAGCTAGAAAAATATGGAACAATCAAAGCAAACACAGCCACTATCCCAAAAAACTTCACCCATTGCGCCAATTTGTACAACTGAAAATTAGTGATGAATATGGAATGAAAAACGTTAGAAGCAAGGAAGTAAAACACTACAGCCACTATACTGATAAGTGTAAAACGAAACAACATAGCAGAACGCTTTCTGAAAAAAAATAAAGCTATTACTGCAAGAAATGAAACCAATAGTTTATTAAACAAAGGATAATAGCTAAACAAGAAATGATGAGGATGCCTGAACTCTATGAGAATGGCATACATCTCAGCAGGGCTCAGATTGGGATTTATAACCGACTTTGCTTTTAGAATAAATACTAAATAGACCCCAGCCGTGAAAGCATAAATAGAAAAGAAAACAACAGTTTTTTTCCAAGAAATACTTTTATCCAACAACAATTCTAACAAAAGTAAAGCACTCAAAACTAGCATGACATCAAGCCCCTCGAGTACATGTATAAAAGTAGCAATACTCATAACCACCACACTCAAAATAAATTTTCTCTCCAAGAAAAAAAGCAGACACCATGCTATGAGCATACAAGCTACATCGCCCGCCTGCACGGCACTTCCATATAAATCTACATTGCCGATTGATTTATCATTTAAGAGCAATATCGAAGTAAATACTGCCACCCACGACCACCAATTGTTGTTCAAAAACCTATTAGCTATTTTCTTTAAAGCAATTAACAGCAAAGTAGTATTCAAAAAATGAATACAAAACATAGCTACTTCTAAATGATTTACAAAGGGAATTAAGAGCGTAGCAAAAACCGTTCTTTCATTAGGCAGCGAAGCATGTAAGCCTTGTATGAAAAAATCGTGAGGATAGAGTGAGTGGTCATGCAGAAACAGGGTGTAAGGCAACAGTTCCACTTGATCATGCGTACCAAAGTTATACCCAAAACGGAGAATTAATAAACTCCAAAGAAACACAGCAGACAGTATATCACTGATGCTTATTTTAGAAATAAAATAATTGGGTGTGCCAATTTTCAAATCTTCAAATTTTAAATCAAATAACCATTTCCTTTACTCCTTCAGCTACAACTAATTTACCAGCTGTCTTTTGCTTTACTTCCTCTACTGTAACTCCTGGAGCCAACTCCAGCAGATGAAAAGCGCCCTCTTTAATTTCAAAGAAACCCAACTCGGTACACACTTTTTTTACACAACCTTTACCCGTAAGAGGCAGTTCGCATTTCGGCAATAACTTAGATTCTCCTTCTTTATTAGTATGCATCATGGTCACCACAATATTATCGGTAGAAGCTACTAAATCCATGGCTCCGCCCATTCCCTTCACCATCTTTCCGGGAATTTTCCAATTGGCTATATCACCATTTTCAGAAACTTCCATAGCTCCCAATATTGTCAACTGCACATGTCCTCCCCTAATCATAGCAAAGCTTTCAGCCGATGAAAAAATAGAAGAACCTGGCAAAGTAGTAATGGTTTGTTTTCCTGCATTGATGTAATCAGCATCCACTTCACTCTCAGTTGGGAAAGGTCCCATACCAAGCAAACCATTTTCTGATTGAAGCACCACATTTACATCTTTAGGTATATAATTAGCCACCAACGTAGGAATTCCTATACCTAAGTTGACATAATATCCATCTCTTAATTCTTGAGAGATTCGCTTTGCTATTCCAAATTTATCTAATGCCATGTTCTAAATTTTAAGCTCAAAATTATAAACTCTAAAAACTGCTCTTATTCTCTAATTTCTGCTCTCTGACTTCTATCTTCTAAAATTAAAATGCAAAATAGCTCTGACGTTTTTGATCCAAGTAAATCACTTGCAAACGAATCAGCTGAACCAGTTCGCGCGTCATATCCATCAGTTTATCTAATGGCAAATCGAATTTGCTGTAAATGCTGGTGAGAAAATTTTCGACATCCACTAAGAACTCCAAAATAATTTCGGTAATTCTACCAATCTTGAATTTTTCGACTGCATCTGCCAATTCAACAAAGAAACGACTCATGCGCGCTACAAATTTATCAGCCATACTGCGTACTCTGGCATCAAACAATTGACCTATAAACTCAGACAATTGCTCGCCTAACAGTAAAATATTTTGATTTAGTTCTAATAGTACTTTTTGCATTGTTTATGTTTAGATATGAGTATTAAGTAGGGAGTTTTGAAACAACAACCATCATAGTCTAATATCTTACGGCTGATGTTTATTTTCTAACTGTTCTTTGTTCTATTCTTTTTTCGTAATTCACTCCCTGAAAAATTCGTTGAACAAAAATACCAGGAGTATGTATTTGATTGGGATCTAGCTCACCAGGCTCTACCAATTCTTCTACTTCTGCTATTGTAATTTTGCCAGCTGTAGCCATCATAGGATTAAAATTACGGGCTGTGCCACGGTAGACTAAATTTCCCATTGTATCACCCTTCCAAGCTTTCACTATAGCAAAATCAGCCTTTAACCATTTCTCCATCACATACATCTTTCCTTCTATTTCACGAATCTCTTTCCCTTCTGCCACCTCAGTACCAAAACCTGTAGGAGTGGCAAACAAAGGGATACCAGCACCTCCCGCACGACATCTTTCTGCTAAAGTACCTTGTGGAATCAACTCTACTTCTAATTCGCCAGACAATAATTGTCTTTCAAATTCAGCATTCTCCCCCACATAAGAAGATATCATCTTCTTTACCTGACGAGTCTTCAACATTAATCCTATTCCAAATTCATCTACCCCAGCATTGTTTGAAATGCAGGTCAAACCCTTCACTCCCTTATTAATTAAAGCGGTGATAGAATTTTCGGGAATACCACACAATCCAAAGCCACCCAACATCAAGACAGCATTATCGGGAATATCTTTCACTGCTTCTTCTGCATTTTTCACAACTTTATTTGTCATACTTTTTAGAATTAAAATTCAATATAAAAATATTAAAAAACTTAATTGAAACTTAAAGCCTATTTACTCAACTGCGCTTGTCTTCTACTTAATTCTGAGAGCAACTCTTCATACAATTTATCCATTAATTCTGGTTGCGTTTCATAAAAATGATAACTCTTCAAAAACTCAGCACGCGTGATGCCATGGTTTTTATAAATCTGCGTATACATAGCAGTAGTCTGTTCAGGTACTCGTCTATCAGTTCCATTTTTATTTTCCAACACCGCATCTCCTACATGTACATCTACTAAAATCTGAATCATCTTTTCTCTCTGAATAATATCTGATGGAACATTGGGCAAAGTTTTACCACATGCCGAAAGCAGTAATAAGATTCCGTATAAAATTGATTTCTTCATTCTAAATTAGCGCTTGAAAATAGAAATAAAAATGGCAATCAACTTGGAAGCATATCAAAAAATTAAACAATTGGCAAATGAAAATAGTGCCCAATTAATTGCCGTTTCTAAAACAAAACCCAATGAATCTATTTTAGAATTGTACAATATAGGTCAACGACTATTTGGCGAAAATAAAGTACAAGAACTCAGTGCTAAACAAGAGGCACTTCCAAAAGATATTGAATGGCATTTGATTGGTCATTTACAATCGAACAAAGTAAAGTACATAGCACCCTTTGTTGCTTTAATTCATTCTGTTGACAGCCTAAATTTGTTACAAGAGATAAATAGACAGGCTCAAAAAAATAACCGTACCATTAGCTGCTTACTGCAGATACACATTGCTGAAGAAGAAACAAAATTTGGTTTAAATGAAAAAGAGTTAAAAGAATTACTAAGTGGTGCCACCTACCAAGAATTGCAAAACATTCGTATCTGCGGATTGATGGGAATGGCTACCAATACTTCCAATGAAATACAGATAGCAAAAGAGTTTACACACTTAAAGAATGTATTTGACAAAACTAAAATGGAGTTCTTTTCTAACGCTCCTTTTTTCAAGGAACTATCGATGGGGATGTCTTCTGACTATAAAATTGCTCTACAAAAAGGAGCTACATTAATTCGTGTAGGAAGTGTAATTTTTGGAGAACGGAATTAAAAAGTATTCTCAAAATCTTCAGGAACGAATTTGTGATTCCGCTCTGTGTAATAAGTCGTTTCTGATTTTGTCAATTGCAAATTACTTTTTCCAAAAATCCGAGATAAAAAAGCAATAGGAGTAAGAAAGAAAAAGAAAACAACAGAGAGTAATACTTTAGAACTAATAGCCCCCATTACTTCGCTTAATTTCATCCACAACCAAGCTACTTTTGAAGTTAGGAATTTAGAAAATAGCCCCACCAAACCCAATACCAAAGCTAATGTTAAGAACAGCTTTGTTTTGGTAATGAGGAATACCACTATAAACCCAACACAAATGGTGAGTATAGTTTCTATTTCCTTTTCTCGGTTGAGTTTATCCATTGCTTAAAACAAAGTATAAACAAACGGTGCTGCTGCAGTGCTACCTCCGATTACTACTAAAATACCGATAAGTAGCAGTACAATAATGATAGGCAACAACCACCATTTTTTACGAACCTTTAAAAAGTCCCACAAGTCTGTTAAGAATTCCATTTTTTTCGTTTTAGAAGTTAGAGATTGAGAACAGAAGTAAGAAACTACAAAACCCGAAACATAAATCAATCCAACACAAATTCTTCTTTCCAAGTTTCTGTTTCATTCCACTTTGGTTGTTCTTCTTTTTTGTAAATATAATCACCAATTACCAAATAATCCATCTCGGTGCGCATAAAACATTTATAAGCATCTTCTGGGGTGCAAACAGGCGGTTCTCCTCGTACATTAAAACTGGTATTAATCATCAATCCAGAACCAGTCATTCGCTTGAAAGCATCTAACAGTAACCAATACCGCTCATTTGTTTCTTTGTGAATTGTTTGTACTCGAGCAGAAAAATCTACGTGAGTTACTGCAGGTATATCGGAGCGCTGTACATATAAGCGCTCGAGCAAAGAAAGGGACTCATAATTTTCTGGCAGTTTATTTCTGTGCGATTCTTTCACAGGAGCTACGATAAGCATATAAGGAGAAGATGTTTCTAGTTCAAAATATTCTTGACAATCTTCTGCTTTTACAGATGGCGCAAAGGGTCTAAAACCTTCTCTATACTTTATTTTTAGATTCAGCTTCTGTTGCATTTCAGGATTGCGAGCATCTCCCAAAATAGTTCTATTGCCTAATGCACGTGGACCAAATTCCATTCTTCCTTGAAACCAACCAATCACTTTTCCATCGTTAACTAAATCAGCTACTTTAGAAGCTAATAAATCAAACGAATCAAATTTCAGAGAAACAGCATTGTATTTTTTGGTTGCTGATAAAATATCTTGATTAGAGAATTCAGGACCCAAATATGCCCCTTGCATGTAGTCCATTTCTTTGCAAGTTTTTCTCTCCGCTTTATAATAAATGTAGTGAGCCGACAAAGCTGCACCCAACGCCCCACCTGCATCTCCAGCAGCAGGCTGAATGAAAATATCTTTAAACAAACCCGAGCGTAATAGCTTTCCATTCGACACACAATTCAAAGCAACACCACCCGCCATGCAGAGGTATTCAGCACCTGTCAATCGTTTTGCTTCTTGTGCCATTTTAAAAACAATCTCTTCTGTAACTAACTGTATGGCTAGCCCTAAATCACAATGGTGTTGCTGTAATTCTACTTTTTCATCTCTTCTAGGAAAACCAAACAATTGTTCCCATTGTGCATCCTTTACCATTCGTAAGCCCGTGGCATAATTGAAATATTCTTGATTGAGCCAAAGAGAACCATCTTCTTTTACATCAATTAATTTCTCTTTTATGATGCCCACATATTCTTCAATTTTAGGAGAATTTGTGTTGCCGTAGGGAGCTAAGCCCATCAGTTTATATTCGCCACTATTTACTTTAAAACCCAAAAAATAAGTAAAAGCAGAATACAGCAAACCCAATGAATGAGGGAATCTCAGCTCTTTCAAAATTTTCAAATCACTTCCTTTCCCGTGACCTATAGAGGCAGTCGCCCACTCTCCTACTCCATCTATTGTAAGTATTGCAGCGTCATCATACGGTGAAGCAAAATAAGCACTCGCAGCATGTGAAAGATGATGCTCTGGGAATAAAAATTTTATTTTTTTCTTATCGAATGTTTGAATTTTTTCCAACTCTTCGTACAAAATTCTTTTGAGAAACATTTTCTCTTTTATCCATACAGGCATAGCTTTCAAAAAAGAAAACCATCCCTTAGGAGCAAAGCCATAATAGGTTTCTAGCAGCCTTTCAAATTTCAATAAAGGCTTATCATAAAACACAATTGCGTCTAAATCATCAAGCGAAAGACCTGATTGTTTCAAACAAAATTCTACTGCATTTTTAGGAAAAGATTCATCGTGCTTCTTGCGGGTAAACCGCTCTTCTTGGGCAGCAGCTATTATCTTACCGTCTTGCACCAAAGCAGCAGCCGAGTCATGATAAAAAGCAGAGATACCGAGTATGTTCATTCCTGAAAAAATTCAATCAGACCAATATACAATTTTACTTTTTACATTAGCAATCTTTAATAATCTCTTTAATGAAAAAATATTGGACAGAAGATAAAAAAGGAATAATTGCTTTCCTCTTATTCTCCCTACTTCTCTTTGTGGTTGCTATTTTCACCGATGGGACTTGTGACTCTGGAGATAGTGTAGGTCACTATCTTTTCGCAAAATACGCTATAAAATACCAAGAGATTTTTGTACATCATTGGGCAAAGCCTTTTTACATTCTGGTGATGTTTCCTTTCGCACAATTAGGGTTTATAGGAGTAAAATTATTCAACACCTTTCTCTCTTGCGTTGCAATAGGGTTTACCTATTTAATTGCGAAAAAGCTGAAGTTTAAATATCCATTAGCAGTGTTTCCAATAGCTCTTTTTTTTAGAATGTTTACTATCATAAGTCTTTCTGGACTTACAGAACCTTTGTTTAATTGCATGTTTTCAATAGCACTTTACTTAGCTTTCTCAAAAAGGTTTTATTGGGCAAGTATCCTTGTTTCCTTTCTTCCTTTTGTTCGCTCTGAAGGATTGTTTGTAGCAGGCAGCTTTTCACTTTACCTACTACTTATGAAACAGTGGAAAGCATTGCCATTACTTGCTTTAGGACATATAGTATACAGCATAGCAGGTTATCCTTTTTATCATAATTTATGGTGGGTATTTACTAATATTCCATATGCCCAAGCCGATGGACACTATGGAAGTGGTTCGTGGGATCATTACCTAATTTTAATGCCTGGAATTCTAGGAGTCACAAATACCTTTTTACTTACAACAGGAATTCTAATCACTACTATCTCTACTCTCCAGTTTAGTTTTAAAAAACAATTCCAAGACATAGCCATTGAGCGGCAAATTTTGGTGGTAATATTTCTTGTATTTCTTATACTGCATAGTATTTTTTGGACCTATGGTATTTTCGGATCCTTTGGATTGACAAGAGTTTTCATAGCTATAGCCACTGTAATGATTTTGATTGCATTACCAGCTATTGATTTCTTTGATAATCTTTTAGAGAAGATTACAAAATACCACAAACTCCTTTTAATTTTTCTCTTACTAGCCACTTCTATATTTGCAGCTATTTATGAATCTCCTTATAGATATTCTATCGCTTGTGATTTTAGTTTAGGAGCAGATCAAGTTTGTGAAAAAGAATTAGCTGTTTTCGTAAAAGCAAACTATCCAAATTACAAACAGTATCACTTTCATTGTGAAGCCCCTTATCTAGCAGAGGTTTTAGGGATTGATTTATTTGATGAGAATGTTTTTAAAAACAACGATAAGTACCCAAAAGATTATGTTTACCCCGATAACAGTTTTGTAATTTGGGACGATTGGTATTCACGCTCAGAACACAATACATCACTGGAAAAGCTCGAAAACAATACACAGTTAGAAAAAATAAAAACGTTTGAGAAAAAAGATTTTTGGGGAAATCCAAGGCAATTAGTTCTATTTAAGAAAAGAAACTAAAATTAGTTTCTTGCTAAATACCCTTCGACATTTCGCTCAATCCTAGCTAAAATATCAGAGGAGTCAGAACGCTCAAACTGTTTACCTGTAATACGTTCGTACAACTCAATATATCGCTCAGTAATGGTATTCACAAACTCATCTGGCATAAAAGGCATCTGCTGACCATCTTTTCCTTGAAAGCCATTTTCCATCAACCATTCCCGCACAAACTCTTTCGATAACTGTTTTTGTTGTTCCCCTTTTGCTTGTCTCTCCGCATATCCTTCTGCATAAAAATAGCGCGAAGAATCAGGAGTATGTATTTCATCTATCAGATATACTTCCCCCTTATAGATTCCAAATTCATACTTGGTATCCACCAATATCAAACCTTGTGCTAATGCCATTTCTGTGCCTCTTTCAAAAAGTGCATGTGTATATTTTTCGAGTGTGTTATATACTTCTTCACTCACAATTTTTTGCTCCAAAATTTCTTCTCTACTGGCATCTACATCATGCCCTTCCATCGCTTTTGCAGCAGGTGTAATAATGGGATTGGGAAATTTATCATTTTCTTTCAAGCCCTCTGGCAAAGCTACCCCACACAAAGTACGCTTGCCTACTTTATACTCCCGTGCCGCATGACCAGCAAGGTAGCCACGTATTACCATTTCGATTCTGATAGGCTCACAACGCTTACCCACAGATACATTGGGGTCTGGTGTAGCTTCTAACCAGTTAGGGCAAATATCCTTCGTAGCTTGCAAAAAATAAGAGGCTATTTGATTTAATACTTGTCCTTTGAAAGGAATGGGTTTTGGTAAAATATGGTCAAAAGCAGATATCCTGTCGGATGCAACTGCTATTAATCTGTCTGCTACAAAATATACATCTCGCACTTTGCCATGATACACATCGGTCTGCCCAGTAAATTGAAAATTGGTTTCTTTAATTGACATTTCAGTTAGTTAGTGGTTTGGAGTTCGGAGATAAAAGATTTTTAATCTAAAATCCCGTTTCTAAAATTTAAAATCAATTTCGTTCTTCATTCAATTTGTCGTACGCTCTAATTATTTCTTTCACTAAACGATGGCGCACCACATCCGACTCTTGTAATCGAATGGTGTTAATGCCTTCTACATTTGCTAAAATCCTCAGCGCAGTGTCTAATCCCGATTGTTGCGATTTGGGTAAATCAATTTGTGTAGGGTCGCCTGTAATAATGGTTTTAGAATTAGGCCCTATTCTGGTCAAAAACATTTTTAACTGAGGACTGGTGGCATTTTGAGCTTCATCTAATAATATAAATGAATGATCTAATGTTCTACCTCTCATGAAAGCTAAAGGCGCTACTTCTATCGTTCTGTTTTGCATAAAATACGCCAATTTATCTGGCGGAATCATATCATCTAATGCATCATATAACGGTCGTAAATACGGATCTATTTTCTCTTTTAAATCACCCGGTAAAAACCCTAAATTTTCGCCAGCTTCTACAGCAGGTCTCGTAAGAATAATTTTCTTTACCAGCTTTTCTTTCAAAGCTCTCACCGCCAATGCTACTGCGGTGTAAGTCTTACCAGTACCTGCAGGACCTATCGCAAATAGAATATCATTCTTTTCGCTTTCAATCACCATTTGGCGTTGGTTCGCTGTACGAGCTCGCACCACAGTCCCATTATTTCCATACACCAAAACCTGACTCAAATCTTTAGCAGACTCAACTTTACTCACTTCTCCTAAGATAATTTTTTCCATAGCATCCTCCGTGAGTTTTCCATACCGCTCGGTATGAAGCACCATGCTATCTACTTTCCCTTTAAAAACTTGCAAATCTTCCTCTATACCCTCGGCTTTTATAGAGTTCCCTCGGGAGACCATTCGAAGGGTGGGGAAATACTTTTTCAATAAATTAAACTTTGAATTGTTTACGCCAAAGAAGTCCAATGGGTCAATTCCTTCTATGAGAATAGTTATTTCAGTCAATAGTTTAGATTTTATGTTTGCA
This sequence comes from Chitinophagales bacterium, assembly GCA_044228065.1. Taxonomy (GTDB): domain Bacteria; phylum Bacteroidota; class Bacteroidia; order Chitinophagales; family LD1; genus JBGAVP01. Next base: position 23,670 of record JBGAVP010000028.1, read on the forward strand.
ATTTATAAATTTATGCGGGCGAAAATTTGAGCGAGCAATTCATTTAATCCACAACTTTTCCACCAATAACAACAAAAACAGATACTAGCCTTTTATGCAAATCATTACGCTCATTACAGATTTAGGAAATGCCGACTACTATCTGGGTGCGTTAAAAGGCTCGCTGCTAAAGGAATGTAGTCCTATTCAAATCATAGATGTAGCTACACAAATCAACTCCTTTGATATAAGGCACGGTGCTTATGTATTGGGGAAATCATTTTCATTTTTCCCAGAAAACACCATTCATTTCTTGCATTTAAATGCGCCTGAATCGAAAGGAAAAATGATAGTGGCAAGGCATCAAAACCAATACATAGTTAGCTTTGACAATGGTGCCATTCCTTTGGCACTAGGAGAAATACCCCAAGAAACATATGTAATACATGCCGCTATTACTGAAAGCAAAAATTTATTGTTTACAGAGGGTATTGTAGCTGTAGTAAACGCGATTGCACAGCAAGTGCCTTTAGAAACGATAGGCACTAAAACCCAGCAAATACGACAACTCACGCTCTTGAAATCGTTTTGTTCCGATGGAAATATTCGAGGGAATATTTTGCATTTCGATAAATATGGAAACGGCATTACCAACATTTATAAAAAGGAAATGCAACAATATATTGGCGATAAAAATTTCGTGTTGTACTTAAATGGATTAGAGTCAAATGAAATTTTATCTTCTTATGCAGATGTACCAAACGGTGAATTTGTCTGTTTTTTTAATGCAGAAGATTGTTTAGAAATAGCCATTAACAAAGGAAAAGCAATTGATCTTTTAGCACTAAAAAAAGACAATCAAATTTTAATACAAAGAGTTTGATAAAATAAGAAATGCCGAACAAAATTGTTCGGCATTTTTTATTAGGAAGCGGATAACTTCTTACAAATATTTAAAACTCATTTTGGGATTTAGCACTAACAACGATTCGTAAATCAATTTAATTACATTCTCTACATCGTCTTTGTGCACCATTTCCACCGTGGTGTGCATATACCGCAAAGGCAATGATATCAAGGCAGAAGGAATTCCTCCTTTGGTGTAAGCAAACGCATCCGTATCGGTTCCAGTACTTCTACTGGCTGCATCCATTTGTACAGGTATTTTGTTTTTGTCTGCAACCGTGCGAATGTGTTTCAATAAATTATTGTGAACTGCTGGGCCAATGGTAAGCATAGGTCCTAGCCCACATTTATAATCGCCTTCTGCTATTTTATCAATCATAGGAGTGCTGGTATCATGCGCCACATCTGTAATAATTGCACAGTTTGGGTGAATCGTATGCGCTATCATTTCTGCACCTCGCAAGCCCACTTCTTCTTGCACAGAATTTACAATGTACAACCCAAAAGGTAATTTCTTTTTATTCTCTTTTAGCATACGAGCTACTTTGGCTATCATAAAGCCTCCTACTCTATTATCAAGCGCTCTGCCTACAAAGTAACGATCATTTAGCACCATAAACTCATCTTGAAAAGTAACTACACAACCAGGGTAAATTCCCTTTTTAAGAACTTCATCTTTTGAAATACAGCCACAATCCAAGAAAATATTTTCTAGAGAAGGTGCTTTTTCTGCTGCTCCGCCTTTGCGGGTATGAATGGCTGGCCATCCAAAAACTGCAGGAACTTTTCCTGTATCTGTATGTATCCAAACTCGCATAGATGGTGCAATCTGATGATCAGAACCACCATTGCGTTTCACATAAATTAAACCATCAGAATTAATGTAACTCACAAACCATGAAATCTCATCGGCATGTGCTTCTATCACTACTTTAAATTCTGCCTTAGGATTAACTACTCCATACACCGTTCCATAATTATCTACGTGATGTTCATCAATAGATGACTTCAAATAATTTAACCAAAGCTTCTGCCCTTCCGCCTCAAAGCCTGTGGGAGATGGATTATTTATGTAAGCTTCAAAAAATGCTACATCTTCTTTACTTAAAATACTTGGTTGTTTCTTTTTGGTGGTTGTCTTTACCATTGTAAAATTTTGAATAGCAAGGTTAAATAATGTTTGTTGCTAAATCAAATAGAATTCTCCATTTAGTAAGAATTCAAATAAATTCTGACAAAACAGAATACCAATAAAACTCTCACTTATCCTAGTAAAAGGAATTTATTATCAATTAATTATGGTTTTTTGTTTAATTTTAACAATAATTTATTAAACATAATTTGGAAATTAAAAAGTAATAGATTTACATTTGTATAAGATTTAAACAGAAAGATTAAACAAATTATTCACCACTTAAACCATAGATTATGTCAACCATCGAATTCACACAGTATTTAAACCAATACGACAAAGCACTTAGACCATTTGCTTTTAATCTGACTAAAAATATTGCAGATGTGGAAGATTTGGTACAAGACACATTTTATAGAGCCATCATTAACAAGGATAAGTTCATGGAAGGCACCAATATTAAAGCATGGTTGTTTACCATCATGAAAAACATTTTCATTAATAATTATCGTAAAAACCAAAAGCGAAACATTGTTACTGATGGTTCCGATAATCAATATCTGATGAACAGCACCAAAAAAACGCTTTCAAATGATGCGGAAAGAACATTTATGAAGGATGAGATAGAAAAAGCACTCAATAGTGTTACAAAAGATTTCACAGAGCCTTTTATGATGTATTTCAATGGTTTTAAATACCAAGAAATCGCTGAGACATTAGATTTACCCCTTGGCACAGTAAAAAGTAGAATCTTCTTTGCCAGAAAAGAAATTCAAGCTCGATTGAAATCGGTAGGTATCACACACTCTTAATACAAAAAAACTTATGATATTTACCATGTGAAATTTACGCTTGGTCACTCCCCCATCCAAAAAATAAACGAACCTCTTTTTACAGAAAAAGAGGTTTTTGTTTATATAAAAAGGGATGATTCAATACATGCCGAAATACAAGGTAATAAATGGCGAAAATTAAAATACAATCTCATAGAGGCTCGATTTGAAGAACAAAAAACACTGCTTACATTCGGAGGCATATACTCCAATCACATTTATGCAGTAGCTGCTGCGGGCAAACATTTTGGGTTTAAAACCATTGGTATTATTAGAGGAGAGCCTGCTGACACCCCTACCGACACCTTGAAATTTGCGGCTCAATGTGGTATGAAAATTCTAGTTTATGGATAGAACTCATTACAGAGAAAAAGACCAACCTGAAAACGTGAAAGCCTTAAGGAACAGTTGGGCGATTTCTATCACATACCAGAAGGAGGTACCAATCTTTTGGCACTGCCTGGCTGCGCAGAAATGGTGCAGGAGATAAAACAAGAATACCACTACATCTGTAGCGCTGTAGGTACAGGTGGTACATTAGCAGGTATACTATCAGCAATAGATGAATCCAAAAAAGCAATCGGCTTTTCATCCTTAAAAGGAAAAGATACCCTTACCGATTCTGTAAGAAAATTAGCAGAAGAGTTTTCTGGCAAACCCATTCAAAACTTTCACATTAACTTCGATTATCATTTTGGCGGCTACGCAAAAGTAAACGAAACCCTTATCCAATTTATAAAAGACTTCAAACGTAATCACCATATCCAATTAGAACCCGTGTATACTGGAAAAATGATGTATGGAATCTACGATTTAATACAAAAAGATTTTTTCCCAAAAGGCTCTAATATCTTAGCGATACACACTGGAGGCTTACAAGGGCTCTGTGGCTATAAAGATTTACTAGACTAACATCAAATCTTGGCAAATACTTTTCCAAGAAAAAACAAACTCAATTTCACAAAAAACTCTTTAAAAATTTTGTAAAAAGAAATATTTGTTTATACTTGTCGCTAAGTAGAAATAAATTTTAGAAAAATATAAGAAAACAAAACATGGCAAGAAAAAAATTTAGTTTAGAATATATAATACGCTCATCTCCTGCTATTTTGTTTGAATTTGTAACTAACCCTTCCAATTTAGCACAATGGTTCTCAGAATCTTGTGATGCCAACGACAACTACATTGTATTTGGATGGAGTGGCTCACAAGAGCAAGCAGAGATTTTAGAATATATCCAGGAGGAATATGTGAAATACAAATGGATAGATGGTCGCCCTGAAGAGTTTTTCTCGTTTAGAATTTACAAATCTGAAATAGCGAATGATACTATTATGGAAATTGTAGATTTTGCGGAGGAACGCGATATCAAAGATCAATCGAACCTGTGGGATACTCAGATTGAAGAACTGAAACATCAGCTGGGAGCGGGTTAAAACTACCCTACCTTTTTTGATTTCACTTTTGAATTTTTACCATTCGTACCTTGAACTCCGAAAGTAAAATACCCTTCTCATTACCAGCACTTTTTCGAATAAAAAAGCTCGATTGGTTACTCGTAAAAAGTTTTTTGGGTCCTTTTGTTCTTACTTTTTTCATTTCCCTTTTTGTACTGGTCATGCAATTTCTATGGAAGTACATAGATGATTTAGTGGGGAAAGGTTTAAACACCTGGATTCTTACAGAATTGCTTTTCTATGCCTCTGCCCGTTTGGTGCCACTTGCATTGCCTTTGGCGGTATTACTAGCTTCCATTATGACCTTTGGTGCATTAGGCGAACACATGGAACTTACTGCCACTAAATCGGCTGGCATTTCACTATTACGAATGATGCGACCATTGGTAGTCACGGTTTTCATTATCAGTATTTTTGCTTTCATTTTCTCCAATAATCTATTGCCGATAATGAATTTAAAATTTAGTGCTTTGCTCTATGATATTCGTCATCAAAAGCCCTCGGTAGCTATCAAAGAAGGAATATTCTTTAATGATATAGATGGATTTAGCCTGCGTGTAGAAAACAAAAGTGAAAATGGAGACACACTCTATCATATTCTAGTGTACGATAAAAGTAGCGGACAAGGTGATGACCACGTAATAACTGCCGAAAGGGGCTCTATGATTCAAGATGAAGAGTCTATGGCATTGACCTTGTACCTAGAAAACGGAAAGGAATACAAAGATGTAACTCCCAAAAAACCTTCTGAACAGAAGTACGAAATGTACCGAACTACCTTCGCCTCTTGGGAAAAGAAATTTGATTTATCAAAGTTTAAACTAACACGTACCGATGAAAATTTTTTTAAGGACATGAAACAAATGATGACCTTAGATCAACTTACGCATCAAATGGACACTATAAATACTGATAGAGGAAATTTGATTAAATCACTAGGTGATTACTTACACCCTTACTACGGCTTTAAGCGTGATGGGTTAGATTCCCTCGCAAAAAAAGAGCCTGTTGCAGCCAGTATTTCTTCTTTTAAAAACACAGAAGATATGCTGAGAACTTATACCAAAAAAGAAAAAATTAGCATCCTAGAACGGGCACTATCACAAGCACGAAATGTAAAAAACTATACCAACATTGTGCAAAATCAAGTTCAAAATAAAGACAGAGATTTAATATCTCATCTTATTGAAATTTATAGAAAATTTACCCTTTCGATAGCTTGCCTAGTGTTGTTTTTTGTGGGTGCTCCATTGGGTTCTATCATTAGAAAAGGAGGATTAGGCTGGCCTTTGTTTTATGCGGTACTCTTCTTCATCATCTATCATGTTACTTCTATAATCGGTGAAAAAACTGCCGATAAAATGGTAATGAACACCTTTGCAGGAATGTGGCTTTCTACATTTATTCTTTTGCCTGTAGGTATTTTCCTTACTTACAAAGCAGCCAACGATTCGAATCTTTACAATCCAGAGTTTTACATGAAAATTTTCAAAAAAATAATTGGTTTCACAACTCCTGTTCCTGCTCGCACCAAAAAGTAAAATATGTTTAACGCTCTCTTCATTAAGCATAAAATTATCTTTCTACTCTTTGTGTTATTTTCGGTTGTAGGAGGAATATCACTATTGCTTATTCATAAAGGAAATGAAGTGTTTTTCTTTAGCAGTTTGCATAGCTCGCTTTTAAATCAAATCTTCATCAACATTACTCAAATAGCTGAAACCCCTGGTGTTATTATATTTCTTATACTAGTCGCCCTATTAAACTATCGATACCTTCCTGTTTTTTTAGTAAACCTAATCGTGCTAGCCTTGGTAGTTACTTTTTTAAAACATCTAGTATTTGCAAATGCCATGCGCCCCTCTATCCTATTGGCAGATAAGGGTGCATTGAATTTTGTACCAGGTGTAGAAATCATGCATAATTTTAGTTTTCCATCGGGACACACCGCAGCAGCATTTGCTATGTGTTTTCTTTTTGCATTGCTTTTTAAAAATACATGGCTTAGCTTCGCTATGTTTACAATAGCTACTTTGGTAGGTATATCGAGACTCTACCTATTGCAACATTTTTACGAAGATGTATATGCAGGAGCTATAGTAGGTATGCTGATTAGTTTTGTGGTTTATTACGGAAATGAAAAATGGAAAATCAAACGAATAACCATCTAAAATGAATGATATTTTAAAGCGATTTACACAATTCCCAACTCAGTTCTTTTTAATACTGATAGGTGTTTTGCTGTTCTTCCCTTTCTTAGGCGATGTACATTTACTCGACTGGGATGAAATCAACTTTGCAGAATCTGCCAGAGAAATGCTGGTGACGGGAAACTACCGAATGATGCAAATAGATTTTCAACCTTTTTATGAAAAACCTCCGCTGTTTATTTGGCTACAAATGTTTTCTATGAAATATTTTGGAGTCACAGAAACGGCTGCCCGATTCCCTTCTGCTGTTTTTGGAATACTCACTATGCTTACCGTTTTTAATGCTGGTAGAAAATATTTCAACTCCTCTTTTGGTGTTTGGTGGGCATTGCTGTTTGCAGGTTCTTTATTGCCTCACATATATTTTAAATCAGGTTTGATTGACCCTGTTTTCAACTATTTCATTTTTCTAAGTCTTTATTTTCTTTTCAATATTTCTATAAAAGATGATTTTGAAGACCGTAAAACTCGCAGAACCAATCACCGCTGGTACCTTATAGCATCTGCACTGGTAGCAGGGTTAGCGGTACTTACCAAAGGCCCCGTGGCATTGCTTTTAATTGTTTTAGTAGTAAGCATTGTGCTGATTATAAACAGAGGTAAACTCAATTTCAATTTTAGTGATTTATTTATTTGGTTACTGGTAGTAGTGCTGGTAATAGGCTCCTGGTTGAGTGTAGAAATAAAACAAAATGGATTTGCCTTTATTCAGGAGTTTGTAAAATATCAAATTCGTCTTTTCTCCACTCAAGATGCTGGTCATGGAGGTCCTTTTTACTACCATTTTATTATTCTTTTAATTGGCTGTTTTCCAGCATCTATTCTGGGTTTAGAAAGTTTCAGAAGAAACTATGACGATACTTTTCATCAATTATCTTTTAAGAGATGGATGTTTGTATTGCTAGCAGTTGTGCTCATCTTGTTTTCTGTAGTACAAACCAAAATCATTAATTATTCTACGCTTTGTTATTTCCCTATTACCTTTTTAGGAGCCTACTACATTCATCATCTTATAGCGGGCAGATGGCGCTGGACATGGCGTCAAACCACAGGTATACTTCTAATAGGAGGCGCATTGTGCACCGCAGCTGCTCTTATCTCCTGGGCAGGTCTTCATCTGCATATTGCCAAACCTTACCTAAAAGATGATTTTGCAAAAGAAGCCCTGAACGCAAAAGTTTATTGGAACTTAAAGGAAGCAGCATTTGGAATAGTGGGACTTGTTTGCATTGTAATTTCTTTGATACTTATCTATTTTAAAAAAACGCTGTTAGGATTGTATGTGCTTGTTTTGAGTTTTTGTTTGATGATAAACATACTCCTCTCCCAATTTATGCCGCGCATAGAAAAGTATTCTCAAAATGCCATGATTGAATTTCTAGAGCAGAAACAAGTAGAGGATTGCTACATAGTAGTATATGGATTTAAGAGCTATGCACAACTTTTTTATGGTGCCAAAAAACAACCGCTTTCACCACAAGACCGCGATGAAAACTATATGTTGAATGGCCCTGTTACCAAGCCCGTTTATGTGATTACAAAAGTAACGCGCATCAATTCTTTTACGGCTGCCGACCATTTCGAAGAACTCTACCGAAGAAATGGTTTTGTATTTTTAAAGCGAAAGTAATTCTAAGCCACTATTTACATCCCATGAGGATTACCGCCCATTCCCCCTCCCGGAAATCCACCTGGAGGCATAGCAGGCATCATTCGGTTATCGGGTTGTTGTTGAGTTTGCTTAGACATATCCATACCTTTAAAATAGCGTAGGTTAAAAGTAATGGTAAGCATCCAGAATCGTTGTAAAACTTGGGTGCGCGTATCTTGAATATAAGTTTCTGTAATGCTTCTGCTAATGCCGCTATTTTGATTTAAAATATCGTTCACTCCCATCTTTACTTCCAGCGATTTATCTTTTAGGAATTTGTACCCAAGCGACATATTCCATAAGAAAATATTTTGATTAAATCCGTTAGAAACCCCTTGGTATAAATTATTTTGAAGGGTGGTATTGTACACAAACCCTTTCCAGAAAAGCCAGTTAAATTTCAGATTGGCACTGTGTGTAAAGTAATTATTATCGGCATTTCGCTGCAATGAATTTTTCACCACATTGTAACTACCCGAGTAGCTAATAGTAAAATCAATCTTCTCATTAATGTTACTTCCCAGCACCAAACCCGCAGTGGGTACATAGGTATTTGCATAATTCAATCGGGTATTGATAAGTCCTGGAGTTCTGCCAAATGCAAAGCCAGCGCTTAGGTTTAAATTACATTTGATAGCATTGATAGGAAGCCCATAGGTCAAAAAAGCATTGGCATTAAAGTTCCCATTTAGATTAACAGGTTTAGAGAGCTGGGAGCCTGCTCTAAGCAAAATATTATCTGAAAGCAAGGTGTCTTTTGAAGCAATAAAGGTAGAGTTGGCAATGTAACTTTGTGTGGCATTCAGCGACCCAAACGCAAAAAACGAATGTCCTTTTTTAGATTTAGTCAAACCATATCGCACCATCAAAAAATGCCCATACGTTTGATTTAAATTGCGATTACCTGTGCTGAGCAAAAGCGGATTGCTATTGTCAACTACAGACTGCAATTGAGATACACTCGGAGCATTCGTAGAAGTTCGGTAATAAATGCGCAATGAACTATTGTCTTTAAACTTGTAATTAAACATGGCATTCGGCAATAGATTATTAAAACTACGATGCGTAGAAAATGCCAATGGATAAATCGATTCCCCTGTAAGCAATGCATACTGTACCGTCATACCTGCCATAAAATCAAACTGTGTTCCCTTTAAACGATACGTCATCCCTACTCTGTGAGTCATGTAATCATTATCGTATTTATTGGAAAGTTGTTTATTTAACTGAGAATATGCACCCGCGCTATCTATATCAAAAGTTTGCTTATCGGCTTTGTTCCAGGTGTACGATGGCGCATAGCTAAACTGCATCATGCTGTTTTTATCAATAGGCTCTGTGTAAGTAATATTGCCGTTTACAGCATAACTTGTACTGGTATTATTCGCCTTCTGATCTAAAATAGTAGAATCATTTTGGGTGTAATAATTATTGAGGGCATATTGAGTAGTGTTACCTTTTTTGTTGTTGATAGTGGTACCTACATTTACAGAAATAGTACGACTTGCCTTTTTAAATTTATGCTGATACAACAAATCTGCTCCAGCATTGTAGCCTGCGTTGTAGGAGGTATAATTACTTTTAGTAGCACTTAAAAGAATAGCTTCTGAGGTACTGTTTTTCCCATCTATGGTATTTTGAAGTGTATTTTCCTGGTAGCTAAACTTAGGGGTAAAAATGATAGAGTTCATAGAATCTATGGTGTACTCCATGCGCAAATTAATGCGGTGATTTCTGTTTCTGGTTTTGGAATCATTTTCCTCGTTATACGCTACTGTTTTATCACTGTTGCTAAAATATTTTCGAGAAAGTAAAGTGCCGTTTACATTATCGGTTTGGTTGAAAAAATAACTACCCGAAAGTTTCAGGTTTTTTTTCTTGCCCAATACATCGCTGTAATTTAATCCTACCGAATTAGTAGTAGCGATACCGCTCTGCTGCCCCACCAAAAAGTTATTGGAAGCAGCACCGCCACCGCCACCCATGCCGCCTCTACCTCCGCCTCCGCCCATGCCACCACCTCGGCTACTTGCTCCCGATATACCCAGTAAATCCTGAGAAGCAAAATTTTGAATGTTTACATTATTCGTAAGCCCCAGAAGCGAAATTCTTCTATCTCCATTAAACCAATTGATGGTAGCACCCGCAGAATACTTCGAATCATTGATGTAACCATAGCCTGCGTACAACTTCCCAAACACCCCATTGTTCTTTCCCTTTTTGGTTTGAATATTCATTGACTTTTGCGAGTTGCCATCATCAAAACCTGTAAACCTCGCCTGGTCACTCATTCTATCAAACACTTGTACTTTGTCTATAATTTCAGCGGGTAAATTTTTCAATGCCAGCGTGGCATCGTCTCCAAAAAAATCTCGTCCATCTACGGTTACTTTTTGCACCTGTTCCCCATGTGCTTTTACCGTTCCATTATCAGAAGTTATGCCCGGCATTTTCGTTACCAGATCCTCGGCATTGGCATCCTTATTGGTTTTGTAAGCATTGGCATTGTACTCTGAGGTATCGTTTTTTTGCACCACCCGAGTGGCCGTTTCAGTCACATTCACATCTTTAAGCGTAGTCGCATTTTGTGTGATTTTAAGTATGCCGAGGTCTTTATTAGCACCCTCAATTTTTACGGGCAGCATAAACGGACTATAGCCCACATAAGAAACTTTTAATCTGTAAAAACCGCTTTTCAATCCCGTAAACAAAAACTTTCCATCTATATCGGTAGCGGCCGATTGTAGCACTACCGAATCGCGACCAGCTGTAATGGAAACTGCGGCACTTATTAAGGAAGATTTATCTGCTGCATCTTGTATGCTACCGCTTAGCTGATACGTTTGAGAAAAGCCCAACTGAAAGAGCAAAGAAAACAATAAGATAAAAGCTATGCGCATGCTGTAAAAATTGAACTGTAAAAGTAGCTTTTCTCACAAGTTCGTTTTTAATTTAACAAGGGAAAAAGAGGCTGTTTTGAAATAAATAAAATGAACAACTTAAGTACATGATTAAAAAAAGAGATGTTTCACTGCGTTCAACATGACAATTAGGGCAAATGTAAGTGCTTACCCAAAGCTGATTGTCATTCTGAACGAAGTGAAGAATCTATTAATTGAATTACATAAAACACTTTTTTGATACAATTTAAAACAGCTCTCAGATTTATAAAAAATGTTTGTCTAATTCTACTGCAAAAAAAAATCCCTGCCAAATTAAATTGACAGGGATTCTCATTTAAAATAAAAACAAATTACTTAGCTACTGTAAATTTACCGTTTGCCAATACTTCGTTATTAGCATTGGTGAAACGTACTGCATAAAAACCAGTAGGGAAATTTTTCACATCTAAACTGAAATTAGTATTGGTGATTTTTTCTTTTGTTACCAATCTTCCAGTTATATCTACTACGATCATTTCTCCACCTATCATTTTGTCATCGCCACGAACCGAAAGTTGTGTAGATGCAGGATTAGGGAACATGGTTAAACGAACATCTGCTTGTAAAACTTCTATATCGTTTACACAAGTTTTTACAAAAATAGACTCAGTAGCAGAAGCACGACAACCATTTGGATCTTGGTAAGTGTAACGAACTACATTCGCTCCATTAGCAGCAGCAGAAGGAGTAAATTTACCAGTAGCTACCGCAGCACCACCACTAAACTGACCACCTGCCGGAGAACCTCCAGTTAATGTAATAGCCGCAGCATTTTTACAAATAGAATCTTGGTTACCACTTAAAGTTACTGTAGGTGTTTGATTCACTACCACAGTAGCGGTATCAGAAGTATAAGTACCGTTAGGAGTAGTTACTTTTACATAATATACCCCAGCAGCAGTTGCTACTAGTTTGTTAGTAGTTTCTGTCAAAAGTGTTGCTCCATTATACCATTCGTAGGTATTGCCTACTATATTATCGGTACGTAATCTAACCGTATCACCAGTACAAGAATTTATTGCTCCTTTAGGATTCAAGTACGCTTTAAAAGTAGTATCTAAACCATAGAATTGTAAATCATCTGCCCATATGGTTGTACCACCTGTAGAACTTTGATTAGAACCAGAAGCCACTTGAATTAACAAGGTATCTGGAGTAAGTGCCGATTGATAATTTATTTTCACTTTTCCTACAACATAGCTCGCTTGAGCAGTAGCGCGAATTATTACATTTCCTACTGTTACACGACCATTTAAAGGAGTGTTGCTAGTAAGCGTAACCGATACTAAACCTGTATCAGCAGGGCTGGCTGGGCTGTATTTGTAAGCTATAGAAAAACTATCTGGGCGATCGGTATAAGCATAACCCGCTAGTTTCAATAAATTATTCAAACCTCCACCAGTACCACCGCCACCTATTCCACTCAAATCTAGCGACAAAGTTCCTAAAGAGATAAAGCCCGGAACTGGAAATTTTCCTGCACCAAAAGCAGATGCATCTACGCTATCGGTACGAATTTTTATAGAGTACGAACCCGAGTATACATCACCAGGGTTTACTTCCTTAGTAATTTGATCTTTATTGAAACCAGTTAATAAACCAGAAGTCAAAAAAGCATCGTCCAAATTTCCCCAACTAGTAGGATTAGGCTGAGCTGCAGTAGACCAGTTTTCAAAACCATTATTAGGAATGGGAGCCTGCGCTAATAAAGCATTGTAGCCAAAAAGCAAAGCAATGGCAGTTGTGTAAAATTTTGTTTTTTTCATTTGTTTGTTTTTAAATTTTGGTCGAATTTAATAGAAACATTCCATATGTATTCAATTAATATATGAATTAACGAATTATTCTACGCTAAAGAATCTATTCTACACACATGGCTCCCTTGAAAATGCTACTGCAAATCGATACCAAAGGTGTAGTCCTATTTTACCAGCTACCGCTTTCCTACAGATATGATTTTTAAGCACAAAATCACATTAAATCTATTTATAATACGCTTATAATCATCTATTAACAGCAATTTTTGGCAAGATAATTGTAGCCCTTTTTTTGTTCTTATTTATTCATCATTTAAATTAAAACGCTATGCCAAACATCACTGAAAACCGCCTCAACACCGTAATTTCTGCTGCCGATGAGGCTGCCCTGGGTACCGCAGGAACTACCCTCGAAACCGTTCTTACTTTTCTCATTGCCCTTACAGACGATGAGCGCAAAAGCCTCTTTGGGCTCGATGTACAAAACAAAGTTTTTGTAGAAGAAGCCCTACAAGAAATAGATGCTAATTCGGGAGTATTGCCCCCTTACATCGGCTCGGCTACGCTAAAAACCGATTTAGATTTGTACAATCAGCTCGATGGTTTAGAGAGCCGCCTTTCTAATTTGCTTCAAAAAATAAGCGATACCAAACGCCTGGCTGCTCACGAAGCATACAGTGCCGCCCTTACTGCCTACAAACTTTTGAAGCTGCGCACGATGCGGGCATACCAAATGCTACCAATAGCTACTTACGGTTAAGACAACGGTTTCAAAACCAAGGTCGCAGTGCCGACCCACAACCGTAATTTATTTAAATACTTTTTTTTGATAAAAGAACTGCCACTCTGGGGGCGGTTCTTTTTTTGTGCTGTTATAAAATACCATTTCGTAGTTTATTACCGAATTTTTTAGGTTTTAACCCTAACAGCTGTAGGGTTTTTACCGATATAAATGGGTGCTTAGACCCCATTTAATTAGGTTTTAAGCCCCTACCTATTGGCTTAAAACCAATATAAATGGGTACTCGAATGCCATTTATATAAGTTTTAACCCACGCCTTATTGGCTTATTTATGATAGTATATTGGTTTTAACCCATAAAATGAATTTTTAAAAACACCTTATGCCAAAATCAACTAAAACAACCAATTCTCCAGCCGAAGTAAATAGCGGAATACTCATAGCTGCTTACCTAAAAAAGAATAGAATATATAAAGCAGCCCTAGCCCGTATGCTACACCACCGCAACCCTACTACCGTTTACGATTTTATGGAACGCTCCTCTATTCAAACAGAAATATTGTGGAGCTTTCTCTGGCAACAAGCACAATTTCTTTGCTGAAATAGCCGCTTTACTACCTGCTGATTTTACTCCTGAAAATGCTACCCTGGCTGCTAAAAACCAAGAAATAGAACAACTTCAGCAAAAACTCGAGCGGGTTCAGTCTGAAAAGGAACTTCTAATGCAGCTGCTGAAAAGATAAGGGAATGATAGGGGAATGGTATATGCCTAAAGAGTCTGTTTTATAAAAACCGTATCTAAGAATTAAATTTGATTAAATAATGCAGAATACTAACTTAGACATTACAATACCCACTATGAAATGGCAAGCAAAATTAGTCACCCACAAAGGTTTATCTCGCATAGCTGTATATTTTGAAAAAAATAAAGAACTAAACGAACGGATTAAACGCCTAGAAGGTGCACTATGGAGTGCCAGTTTAGGAGCATGGCACTTACCCGATACGCCTAACAGCAGAACTCGATTTAAAATTCCCCAAGAAATAATACTGAGCGAAAACCATTTAAAAAGTATAGAATATTTTAAACAGTGGCTTCGCTCTAAGCGATACAGCGATAGTACTATAAAAACATATAGCGAAGCCCTAAAATCTTTTTTGCTCTTCTACAATGAAAAGGATACTAAAGAAATAACCGAACAAGATGTCGTTCAATACAACAATCAATTTATTTTAAAAAACCAACTCTCTTCCTCTTATCAAAACCAAATTGTGAATGCCATTAAATTATTTTTTGGGATTGTAAATAATTCGAAAATGAAAATCGAGTTGATTCACAGACCCAAACGAGAGAAGTTATTGCCCAATGTATTAAGCAAGGAAGAGGTAAAAATGATTTTGGAAGCCCATGGAAATATTAAGCACAGAGTTATGTTGTCATTGATTTATAGTTGTGGGTTAAGATGTGGTGAATTATTGTCCCTAAAGCCAAATGATATTGATTCGAAACGGGGGGTAGTAATTATTCGACAAGCTAAAGGGCGGAAAGATAGGATTGCACCTTTATCTTTACGAGCGTTAGATTTGTTGCGGGAGTATTACAAAAGTTGTAAGCCGAAGGTTTATCTATTTGAGGGGCACGAGTCTGGAGAACAATATGATGCTCGTAGTTTACAGCAAGTATTAAAACAAGCATTGGTTAAAGCAAAAATTTCGAAGCCTGTCACTTTACACTGGTTACGGCATAGCTATGCCACTCACTTATTAGAGAGTGGTACAGATTTGCGCTATATACAAGAAATTTTAGGGCATAGAAGTAGTAAAACAACAGAAATATATACCCATGTTAGCACTAAAAGCATTCAGCAAATTGTTTCCCCTTTTGATAACTTATGAAAATGATTACATTTATATAATGCGAATAAAAACTTCGCAAAGCACCCCAAAATTGGGTGGATAAGCGAAGTTTTGTATCGTATATATACAAGTTGGCGGCAACTTTTAAACGACAGCGGTAATGGACAACATACACAAAAAACATTTTGATAGTTCCTAACTT
>JBGAVP010000061.1:0-4493 GCA_044228065.1 Chitinophagales bacterium
TGCCTGAAAAGCATCTAAACGACTATTCCTACCTATCACTTCAATTTTGTTTTTGCTGGATTGACCACAGTTGATAAGCATTTTTAATTTCAAATTGAGTTCAGCACAATTTGTTGTTATTGCCCCCCCATCACCCAGGGCTCCAAGGTTTTTGCTAGGATAAAAACTAAAACAAGCTGCATTGCCAAAACTTCCTACTTTTTTTCCATTGTATGTTGCACCATGTGCTTGTGCGCAATCTTCAATAACTAATAAATTGTGTTTTTTTGCAATAACCATAATGCCATCCATTTGGCAAGGCAACCCAAATAGGTGAACAAGAATAATTGCCTTTGTTTTAGGCGTAATAGCCTGTTCAATTAGTGCTGGATTTATCGTGTATTCTTGGTATAAAGTATCTACCAATATAGGTATTGCACCTACTTTAACAATGGCAGATGCAGTAGAAATCCAAGTATGATTAGGTACAATTACTTCATCCCCGTTGCCTATCCCCAATCCTTCTAGAGCCAACTCTATAGCATCTGTCCCATTGGCGCATCCCACACAATATTTGGCACCAATGTAAGTGGCAAATTCTTGCTCAAATTTTCCTACATGTCCCCCAAGAACAAAGCTACTATCATCCAACAAATTGTCTAAAACAATTTTTATTTCATCCCGAATAGGAGCATGAATTCTAGTTAAGTCAACAAAAGGAATTTTCATTTAAAAATTTGTTGCTAATGTAATGTAAATAAGATATTTTTCATGTCAAATGAAACTTGGATTAGCTCAATTATTGGTAGAGGGTACAGAGCCCGAAAGAAATTTTGAACGTGCAGAAAAACTAATAGCCCAAGCAGCCTCTGGTCAATGTGATATTGTATTGTTACCTGAAACAATAGATTTTGCATGGACTCATCCTGATGCACTTGTGCATGCACAACCCATCCCGGGAAAATATGCAAAACATTTCAGTTCATTAGCCCAAAAGTATAACATATGGATATGTGTGGGTTTAACGGAGAAAACGGAGAAAGGCAATTATAACACCTCACTTCTTATAGATTGTAATGGAACAATAGTTGGGAAGCATAGAAAAGTAAATTTATTAACTGTGGAATTTCCTTACTACGAAGTGGGGCAATCCTTAAATGTGTATGATACCGTATTTGGAAAAATTGGATTGAATATTTGTGCCGACAACTATTACGACTCTCTTCATTTGGGACATGCACTAGCAAGAATGGGCGCACAGTTAATACTTGCGCCATCTTCTTGGACGGTAGATTATTCAATTACCGAAGCAGAAGATCCATATCAAGATAAATGGATAAAGCCATTAAGTATTTTGGCTGATTTGTATGGAATTGTAATTGCAAGTGCTACTAGTGTAGGCTATATTGTAGGAGGTCCGTATGAGGGGAAAAAAATGGTAGGCTGCTCGTTATGTGTAGGTAAAGATGGTATTATTGCACAAGGCAATATGAATGAGTTTGCTGGAGAATTAGTGATTGCCGAATTTGATATACCTATTCGGAAAGAGAAAGGAACTGAAATAGGCAATCTCCTTAAAAAAAAGGGATATAAATTTGACTAAATTAGTACAAAACAGCACATGGTAATTGTAAATGGAATAACCAAGAATATTGAACATAAAAGATGCACTCGTTGTATTAGCGATAGTTCGTGCCCTGGCATTTCATTTGATGTCAAAGGAGTTTGTAATTTTTGCCACCTACATGATAAATGGGTATCCATGTACCCGAACGATGAAAGAGGAGAAATTCATATTCAATCCATGATTCAAAAAATGAAGCAAGATGGGAAAGGCAAGAAGTACGACTGCGTAATAGGCATAAGTGGAGGCAGAGACAGCACCTATATTTTACACCTAGCGGTAACAAAATATAAATTGAGGCCATTAGCCGTTCATTTTAATGATGGTTTTGACAATCCTGTAGGTGGCGAAAATATGGTTAACATTACACGGAAGCTAGGGGTGGAGCTACGAACGATAACCAGCGATTGGCGGGAAGCAAAAGATTTAAAAATTTCTTTCTTAAAAGCATCCGTACCCGAACTAAACGAAGGAACGGATGTGGGTATTGCCGCAGCTTGCTTTGGAGTAGCACACAAAGAGAACATTAAACATATTCTATACGGACAATCATTCCGCACAGAAGGGGTGAAGCCTATTTCGTGGGCTTATATGGTGGGCGATTATCTAAATGATGTACAACACAAATATGGTAGTATAAAATTACGACCGTGGAAAGCAGATGACCCTAATTATCATTTAGGATGGAAGGAGCTTTTTTACTATTCTATTCTGAAAGGCATCAAAGTATACTCCCCGCTTTATTACGAAAATTATGTAAGAAAAGAAGCTGAAAAGATTATAATAGCAGAATACAATTGGGTGTATCCAGGCGCGCATTATTTCGATGATTTATATTGGGCTTTGATTACATATGTACACCGAGTTAAGTTCAACATTGATTTTAGATTAAACAGCTATTCAGCTCTCATTCGCGATGGACAAATGGAGCGAGATTTCGCATTGAAAGCAATTCAAGTTCCCTATGTAATGGAAGATCCGCGCATCATAGATTTATGCCTAAAAAGATTAGGTGTTTCGCGTGCCGAATTTGATAATTGGGTGAAACTTACACCTAAAACATTTCATAATTACAATACTGGATATACAATTATGAAGCTACTAAAACCTGGCATTAAGTTAGTAACCAAACTCGGAATAATGCCAGAAATTGTTTACGATAAATATTTTCTCTGTGGCGAATGACAATTGTTACATCCTTGGAATAAATGGTGGTGTTCGACCTGGCTATCAGGATGTGAGTGCCGTTTTATTATGCAATGGCGAAATAATAGCCGCCATCGAAGAAGAACGATTGACTCGTATTAAGCATTCTGCTGGACAACTGCCTATCCTAGCTATAAAGGAGGTTTTAAAAATAGCAAAAATTAATATTCAGGCTGTATCCTTGGTAGCATTTCATGGTAGCACTTGGCAAACTTCTATTGAGCTTGTTTTACAATCTCATTTTGAAAATTATTTTGGATACTGCCCTCCAATAAAACGATACCATCATCACACTTGCCATGCCGCTAGTTCCTTTTATGCCTCAGGTTTTGAAGAAGCTCTTGTAATAACTGTTGATGGTTCAGGCGATGGCATAAGTACTAGTATTTTTATTGGAAACAAAAATGGTTTGCAAATTATTAAAGAGTTTGAGCGCCCCCAAAGTTTGGGAATCTTTTATTCTATCATCACACAACTTTGTGGCTTTACTAGAGATGCCGATGAATACAAGCTTATGGGGCTTGCTGCTTATGGCGATGGCAATCGTTATAATCTCGACTGGTTGCTGCAGTGTACGGAGGATGGTTACTATTTTAACGTTGATTATTTAGCCGATATTTTACCTGGCCAACCCTCATCAAGTCGTTATGAAATGCTTTTTAATCAACAATTGGTTGAAAGACTTGGAATGAACAGACGCGTAAATCAAGACATTGCGCAAGAGTACAAGGATTTAGCCGCCTCCGCCCAAAAAAAACTAGAAGAGGTGCTGTGCCATATAGTAGAAATACATGTTCGACACACGGGAATAACAAAGGTTTGTTTAGCAGGAGGTGTTGCCTTAAATTGTCTTGCCAATCAAAAAATAGAAGCACTTGAAATTGTAACCGAACTCTATATTCAGCCAGCTTCTAGCGATGCGGGGATCTCATTAGGAACAGCCTATCTTGCCAGTGCTGAAAATCAATATTCCCTCATGCCAATGCAACATGTTTTTTATGGGAATAGTTTTAGTGACGAAGAAATACTATCGACCCTAAAAAATTGCAATATAACGTATCATAAAGTGGATGATGTGATAGATGCAGCATCCAATGCACTGGCTCAAAGTAAGGTTATTGGCTGGTTTCAAGGGGCAATGGAATTCGGTCCACGAGCGTTAGGGAATAGAAGTATTTTGGCAAATGCTTTTGCAAATAACATGAAGACAATTGTTAATCAGAAAGTAAAATTCAGAGAAGGATTTCGACCTTTTGGCGCATCTGTTCTACAAGAAGAGTTTCAAAAATATTTTGAAACCGATTTAGATAGCGCACCTTATATGACTAAAGTCTTTAATGTAAAACCCGAATATCAAGATCAAATGCAGGGTGTTACGCATTATGATGGAACTTGTAGAGTACAAACGGTAAATACCGAACAAAATAAATTGTATTACCGATTACTTTCAGCTGTCAAAAACAAAACAGGAAGTAGTGTTTTGCTAAACACCAGTTTTAATCTTAATCACGAACCTATTGTGTGCACCCCTCGCGATGCTATTGCTAGTTTTTTTGCTAGTGGGTTAGATATGCTTTTTATAGGCAATTTTTGCGTTTTAAAAACTAATGTTTAGGGTGCTCTTTCTTTTTGTATCAAAACAAACAAACGCTACCTATCTAAGATTTACTAGGATTGTGAGAAA
>JBGAVP010000029.1:0-36090 GCA_044228065.1 Chitinophagales bacterium
ACGCCTTCGTATTTAATCTTCAAAAGCGATAAAACATTGGATGTTTTGAATACCGATGATCGTAATTTGCGGTATATTCAGCAGGGTTATTACAGCACCTCTGGCGGGCAAATTATATTATCGCTGAGCGGCACCGAGCAATTAATGAACATGAGCCAATCGGGTGATAGCTTGTTTTTAACTTCTACCGACCCTTCCCGAAACTTAGTTTTACTCAAAGATAATTTAGCTCCTAAAACTACCGAAAGTTATATTTCACCAGTAGCTGTTTTAGACCGTTTTGAAGACACTGCCAAAGTGGAACACTTAACCTATTATGCCAATAAATTGTATGGAATTATAGATTTCCCTTCTACCCTTTTTACCTACGATCTTTCTCTTAAAAAAATAACGGCTGCCACTACCCTCTCTACTAGCTATTCGGGCATAACAGCACTTAGCGATGGTTCGCTATGGACTGTGTATGGAAACACCCTTTTGAAAATTAATTTTGCGGGAACAGTGCTTTTCACCTCGGCTGCTAACCCTGGTAGCTACGGACACGGATTAACCTATGATGGGGAATATTTGTACACAGTCCTCTCCGATAGACTTTCGGGCTACAACATTAACTCTAATGGATTTGAAGACTACATCTATATGTCGTATGACATTACAGAAATAGCAGCCGCTAAGGGATACATTTATGCGGTAAAGAATGGTGCCATTTCTAAAATTGAAAAAACAACCGATAGAGCCATTCAAAGTTTTTTTGTAAAAGACTATTATATCAGAACCCTAACCTTTGATGGTACTTATTTCTGGGCGAGTGCTTCCGATAATAAAAGCGATAAAATAGAAATACTAAAACTGGATTTAAATTAATTCTATGTACTCTATCTTAGGGTATCCCTTCGATGCAGTTTGGGTAGAGAAACTTAAGAAACGCAATTTAAAATAGCGATTATCTGACTTTACAATGTAGTTATACTGGGTGTTTACAAGGTAATCACCGAACTCATAGCGCTTCCATTCAAAACCTATTCCATCTCTATTGGTAGTAAATTTGGCAGCATTCACATCCTTTAAACTGATAGCCGAAAAATCGGAAGTAGAGTCCATTAAATAAGCTTGTGTTCTGGCAGGATTGGTAAGTACTCCTGTAACTTTATACGGCAACTGGTCTTTGTAAAAGTAGGTGCTGTAGACCGTAAAAAGTAAATCCCAATTATCTTTATTAGGCTCTAATTGTTTCACAGTGCCCCCTCCCGCAAACGATAAATAGGCAAAGTTTTTATTGCCATTTTTAGGAACAGTAACCTCGTGTGCATCAGTTCCATCTAAATTGGCAAATGCTACATTGTAGAACGTGGTGTAATTTTGAACACTCATCTTACGGTATCCAAATCCATTTCCATTGGCATCGGTTCCCAAGTTTAATACATACACCTCCCCTCTTGAATTAGGAATGGCATCCCACCATTTACCGATGGCATTAGAGTCTGCATTTCCTGCACCAAATTCTACATACCAATTGGAGTAAAGCGTATCGGAAGCGGTTATTAAATCTAAACTGTATTTGCCTGTGCGGGCTGCCATCATTAGCTTTGCACCATTTAACCATATATTGAACTTACCTGGGTCGCAGTCAAACATTAAATCATAATCGTAGCGATTATTGGAATCTACAAAAGCAGCCGTTTGCATATTAAAGTAAACCTGATTCTGATAATCAGAACCCATATTGGCTACATGCAAATTGCCAGAACTGTTAATAGCAGGCACTTTTATAGGCTTCTCTTTAAAACAAGAAGAAAGACTACTCACCAAAAAACACAACAACACTATTTTAATAAAGCTTTTCATTTTTAATTTTATTTTTTTCACTAGCTATTACTTATTCCTTTTTACTTGTGACTTGTAGCTTGTAGCTTGTAGCTTGCAACTACTTACTAAAATGTAAATTCAAAGAAACGAAAAAAGTTCTTCCCCAATTTACCGTACTACTACTGGCATCAAAATTATGCCCTATCCCCGAAACGCCCTGTGCTCCTACATTCGTAACCCCTAATAAATTCTTCCCCCCACAGGTTAGTTGAATTCTATCTTTCCAGAAATTACGGGTAAGGCTCACATCCAGTGAGTGAAATGCATTGCGGGTACCCGATTGTATGCTTCCATTCACGGTGTACAATAATTTTTTACCGGTGTATTTATAAAACACATTTATACCTATTTCTGCCTTCGGAATTTTGTACCCTAAGGTAACATTTACATCGGGCGAAAACAACGAAGCTCTATCAGAAGTTAGTTCACTGTTTCTTACATCATACTTTAAATAGACTACACCAGCAGTAGCATTCACGCGTTTCCAGCGGTAGTCTATTTTATGTTCTCCCCCATAGGTCATATAATCTTTCAAATTAAAATAGGTATACACCTGTGGCGAAGCGTAGGCATCGGTAAGCGATAAATCTATTTTGTTTTGAATCTTATTAAAGAAACCTGTGTTCGAAATCTTCACTACATGTTCGTCTTTACTAACCACTACATCGAACGCTAACGTTACAGAATGCCCCTGCTCTGGTTTTAAATTTACATTGCCATTAATATCGTGATTGCTGTCTTTAAAAGTTAAATACAATTCTTTTAAAGAGGGTGCTCTGTAACCCAAACCATAAGAAGCACGAAGGGTAAAGTATTTCTTGAAATCGTATTTAATATTTAAAGAAGGTACGAGCGGAGAACGGTAGCGCGTGTTGTATGCAAAACGTACCGATGGTTGTATATCTAAAGCGGGAATAGGTTTCCAGCGAATGCTTCCAAAGGCTGCATAATCGCCCATTTGCTGACGACCATCTTGTATGCGTTGTTGTTTGGTAAACTCTTGATTAATATCTACCCCAAATTGAAAACTGAATTTCTTATTGTTAGTGTTCAGCGTATAAGTAGCTCGCCCAGTAATCTGATGATAAGTAGCCGTATCGGGCAATACATCCGTTAATGGATTTTCTTTGAGCGTCACTAAATCCTTGGCATAAGAATTTATAAAACGGAAAAATCCTGAGTAAGAAAGCATAGCATCTAACTGCGAATTAGGGGTAAGTGGCACCATAACTATAGCAGAAGCTCTGGGTCTATAAGTAATAAAATGCTGATCAAAGGCATAAGTAGTATTGGGGTGAATATCGCCTCTATCAATCATGTGTTCGCGAAAGAAAGAACCAATAAGTGAAACTTTGAATTTGCTATTTGCATACACATATTTAGCATCTGCAAAATATTGTTCTTTAGGTCGCCACTCCTGATGGCGCACATACGATTTTGAAGAATAACCATCAAAGAAATTTCTACCAGCACTCACATAAAACTGGGATTTACCAATGTTCACACCTCCGTTTAATTCCACATTGTATTGCCCTACCGATTCGTAATAGCCCTTTAAGTTTACATTGAACTTTTCTTTCTGATTGGATTTGGTAATTAGATTAATAACTCCCCCCAAAGCATCGGTTCCGTAAATTACAGAGAGCGGCCCTTTTACCACTTCTATGCGCTGAATATTAGAAAGATTAATTTGACTCAAATCTATTTTACCATCCAGTCTGCCTACAATAGGCACTCCATCTACCATTATCTTCACCCCTTCACCCGATATACCTTGCAAACTCACACCGCTCCCAAAAACATTGTCCTGCGTCATATCTACATTCATCTCTCCTATCAATGCCTCTCTCAAATTATTAGCGCCTTTGTTTCTAAAATCCTTTTCAGTAAGCACTTTTACATCGTACACCGAACTCTTCGTAGTATTCGGAATATATTGCCCAGTAACTACCACATCTTCCAAATTTGACAATGCCTTTTCTAAGAATATCTGTTTTGAAATAGGAGAATAAAATGTATCGGAGAAAGCAGCATATCCCAAATAAGAAACACTCACCACAGCGGGTGAATAAAAAGCAAAATTAATAACTCCACTTTTATCGGCTATGGCCACAAAGTTTTTATCCTTAAAATTTTTATCGAGATGCGAAATGCGTACAATAGCATCTGGCAATGGTTTTTGAGTAGCAGCTTCTAGTATTTTAAAGGAATAAAACTTTCCTTCTTCCGCCAATAGAGCAGTGGAACTAAGGGCAAACCCTACTAAAAATACAAGCGCACAAATAGTTTTAATCACTGACATAAACCGAGTGCAAATCTACTCTTAACCTCTGAAAAGCCTACTGAGAATTGTCATAGAATTGTCATAAAATGGGGTACTTTCCTGACTTTTATCAGAGTTCAGAAAAGTACCCCAGTTTAAAAAAGCCTATTTAGACACTACAAACTTTGTTCTAAGTGTTTGCCCTTCAGATTGGAAATGGAGCAAATAATTTCCCGACTCTAAATCGCCTGTATAAACAGAAACATTTCTTGTGCCTGATGAGATATAAGAATCAAAATTCTTCACCAATCTTCCAGAAATATCATGCACCGAAATTTTCCAAGCGCCTTCCTTTTCGTTGTTTAAGATCACAGAAAGTTGATCTGTGGTAGGGTTAGGATAAGCATTTAAAATAGCGGTAGTCTGCTCACTCAAATCATTTAAAGCAGTAGGAGAAGTAAGCAAGCGAGTCTTTTTAAATTTAATCACTCCAGTACTACTACCACTATAATCGGTAAATACCAGTTTATAAACCTCTTGATTGGTAGTGGTTACAAAGTACACCAGCGAGTCGTGTATAGTCCATGTAGCAGCTCCTTGGTTATACTCTTTCCAATCTCTTCCTATCACATTCAGCTCACTAGAACAAGGATAGGTTGAATAGTTGGTGATGGTAGTAGGTTGTCCCTTTACTTCTGCCACACAAACCCCTTTATTACTCCAGGCACCTACAGAAGGATAAAATGGAGCCCCTTGTACATCGGTAGCTGCATATTTCAAAAACTGCAAATCCCAAGAATTAGAAGCTGGCTCTTTGTCGTATAAAGTACCATTGCCTAATAAATCTAGGTAAACTAAATTCTTAGAAGTGTAGGGAGTTTTAGAAACTTTGTAATCAATAATATTATTAGAACTATCGGTAACATTCGCCCATTGAACATCAAATTCATAAACTGGATTTTGCTCTTTCAAAGTATTAATTAGTAATTTTTTCAAACCTCCGTTGTTAGGAAGTTCCACCAAAAAAATAGAATCACCTGTTACAAATTGAGCACCTGGAGAATAAGTACCCCAGCCCATGTCATATACTTTGGTTATATCTCTGGAATTATTAAATGCACCATAATAAAAAGAAGTATCTGAGTCGTGCAATTGAGGCCATGTTTTATAATTAGCCGTATCTATTAAGGTATTAAAAGATGCAGCAGTCAAATTAGGAACTCGGTAAACTTTTGTACCAAATGCTTCATTCATTCGAATCGTAGTTCCTTTATACGCATTTGCATTGTGATCTGAATATACAGTAGCAAATGCCAAGTGCCAGTCATTAAAAACGGCACTGGTTTTAGTGCCATTGCTTAATTTGTAAAATACAGTATTGGTAGTAGCTGCGCCCAGTATTACAGAATCTTCTACTTCAATTTGAGCTTTTGAAGAAACAACAGCTAAAACAGACAACGATAACAGGTATATCTTTTTCATTATTTATGTTTTGAAGAAATTAAAAAATTGAGAGCGCAAATTTGCAATTCAGTTTCCACAATAAAGACATACTTTTGTCATAGAATTGTCATCTTTTTAAAAAATACTTATGTCTACATCACTTTCACTACTTAACCCTTCTTCCAAAACTTGGGTCTATACCTCTACCAGAGTATTTTCAGCTGCTGAGGCTACTGAAATACAAAATCAAATCACGGCTTTTGCGGCAGGTTGGAATTCTCACAAAGTAGAGCTAACAGCTGCAGGAGCACTTTTATACAATCGATTTGTGGTATTAATGGTAGATGAATCACAAGTAGGGGTAAGTGGTTGCTCTATTGATTCCTCTGTAAAATTCATAAAAGAATTAGGTGCTGCTTACCATACCGATTTCTTTGATAGACTTTACATCTGTTATAAAAATGAAGAAGAAATTATAGGTTGTAATCAGGAAACATTCTCCGAAAAAGTTTCTTTGGGCGAAATAACTGACGACACCTTGGTATTTAATAATCTTGTTCAGACTAAGCAAGAATGGGAAAATAACTGGCTCATTCCCTTTGGCAAAAGTTGGATGAAACGCTTTTTCAAAAAAGAAAGTTTGGTATAGTAAGTATCATTAATTATTCTCACTCAAACTCAACTCATAAAAAAAACCGCAACTAAATAGTTGCGGTTTTTTATTTTATAAATGAGAATTCTTATTCAGAAATCACTTCTATTTCTACTCTTCTATTTTTAGCACGCCCCTCATCTGTAGTGTTATCAGCTATAGGAAGTCTCTTACCAAATCCTGTTGCTTTCAATCGTTTAGGATCTATTCCTTTTTTAACTAAGTAACTTACTACTGAGTTCGCACGCCTATCAGATAACCATAAGTTGTAAGCATCACTGTCTACAAAATCGGTGTGACCATTTACCCCTATTACCATAGATGGCTTGTCTTGTAATACTTTCAATAGTCTATCTAACTCTGGGTAAGAACTAGACTCAAGCACACTGCTGTTGGTTTTAAAGAATACACGAGAAAGCTGATACAAAGTACCTTTATCTAAAGTTGGGGAACCAGCAAATTGTTTTCTTCCTTTTTTGTTGTACTCATCTACCATATCCTTCATTCCATCTAGGCGAGCAGTCAAATCTTTCACCTGCGCTTCTAACGCTGCATTATCGGCATTTGTTCTTTGTGCTCCTCTTAAACTGTCTATCTGCACTCCTAGTTTCTTTACCACCTTATCCAAGCTATCTACTTTTTGATTGGTGGTATCTACTTTCTTTTTCAACTCTTCGTTTGCTTGCATTAAGCTATCGATACGTTTAGCATTTTTCTTAGCCAATTCGTTTTTACCATTTCCAAAAGAGAAGCCCACAATTACTTCGTGAGAACCACCTACTTCACTCTTTATTTTTTTAGAAGTATTAATGTCGTAAGCATATGCTAAAGTAAAACGCTTAAACAATTTTACCCCTGCCATAACAGTTGCTCCATATTCAGAACGGTAAGCCGCTCCTAAATACACCATGTGCAAATAGTCTAACATTAACATTCCATCCACTTGCACAGGAGTTACAGTTCCTTTGCGAATAAACACCATTGGGGTAATATTAAACTTCTCTTTTGCAATATTTATTTCATAAGATACACTTGCAGAAATGTGGCGCTTCAACTGAAATTTAGATTCTTTGTATTGGGACGTAAATTTTGCAGCAGTATTCAACACTTGTGGCATAGCAAACCCAATTATCAATTTTCTTTTCCAAGAATACGTAAGCCCCACATTCATATCAAAAATGGTACGATTTTGATATTGATCATACAAAGTAGGATCAAGTTTATCTGTCACCTTTGCTTTTTGATAATCAATACGAGTATCCATAATACCTCCTTGAATACCCAAGGTAATCATGTGATCCTTTGCAAATCGTATCTTCTGTGCATACGTAAGCTGTGCACTGATACGCTTAATGATATCGGTATTATCATTAATTACATGTAGCCCCACTCCAGAGCGATCTTTCCAAAAAGACCCTTCAAAAGTACCACCACGCGTTACAGGCGCACCTGGCATTCCCGTCCATTGGTCGCGGTAAAAACCATACACCTGATATTGGTTATCAAAGCCCGCCAAACCTGGGTTTATCAGAAACTTATTAAAGTAGTAAGCACTGAATAACGGAATTTGTTGTGCTTTCACAGTCGCATTAAAACTGAATGCAATTAAGAAGAGGATTAAATATTTTTTCATAGTTAAATATTTCAAGGTGATAGATTTTTTTGTTTGATCTTGTTTTTTAAAAGCAGCAATCACTTTGCAATGACTGCTGCTACTTTAGTTATTTTTTAGATCTTACAATATTTATAGGTCCTTTATACACTTTGTTGTCTAAGCTTGGAACTTTCATTATAAAATAATATGTACCATCGTCACAGTCTTTACCTGTTCCTTTGTAAGTACCATTCCAAGTATTATCGTATCCAGCGTTTTCGTACACTATTTGTCCCCATCTGTTGAAGATAATCAAATCTGCTCCAGGGAAACGATCTAGGTCAATCACCCATACATCATTTGAACCATCACCATTTGGTGTGATCAGCGTAGGGAATTCGTAAACCTCATCCAACACTACTCTTACTCTCACTGAATCGGTAGCAGAACATCCATACTGATTAGCTACTGTCAAATAGTATTCTGTATCATCCAATGGCGTAGCTATTGGATTTGGAACAGTTGCTAAATTTAAAGTAAGCGATGGAGTCCAGTTAAAATAGAATGGAGCAACTCCTGTAGCAGTGCCTTGTAATTGTACACTATTTCCTTTTGTAACAAGGGTATCTAAACCAGCATCCACAACAGGATTTTCATGTACATCCAATAATAAAGTTCCAGAAGTATCGCTTCCGCAAACATTTGTTCCTATTACATAAACAGAGTTAGTACCTTCTACTGAACCAGTAAATGTAAACGTGCTGTCTTTAGCTATTCCTTGCGATCTTCCATTTAAGAAGAATTCATAAGTACCTGCGCCATGAGCAGTAAATACTACTGTCTGACCAAAACAAATACTGTTATCGGCCTCACTAGAAATAATAGTTACTACTGGTTCGTGATTCACAACTATATCTATAGTTCTAGCTATAGATTTTCCACAACCATTTTTAGCAACTGCCACCACACTTAATGTACCTGCTGTAGCAAACGGAGCAAAATCCAATTGAACACTATTGCCAGAGCCAATAATATTAACCCCAAACCCTGAATAACTCCATTCATAAGTTACTGCAGGATCATTTGGTACAGTGTAAGTAACCTTACCTGTTCCTTGACATATTACAGCGCTAGATGCAGTAAAGGCAGCTGGTTGTAAAGGAAGTGCTTTTGCAACAATGGTAGCAACCGCTGTATCTGCACAACTATTTGGTGCTACATAAATAGCGGTGTAGGAAGCACCAGGAGATACAGATGTTGGATCTTGAACACCTTGCCAGTTGAGTGGACTCAATCCGTTAAAGCTAAGCGTGTTCAAATTGTATTTCAAATCAGCACAAATGCTATCTGTTTTATCTGGACCTAAATTAGGTTTCACACGTATATTGATAGTTACATCTATAGTATCAGCACAAGAGTTAGATGCAGTATAGATTCCAGTGAATGTACCCGAAGTAACTGCTGCTGGTGTAGAGGTGTTCCATACTAATGGAGTAAATCCATTTGGAGCCAATGCAGTTAAATCAAAAGTAGTACCACCGCAAACAGAATCTCCAAAGTCTCTACCTAGGTCAGGTGTAAATTTAGGCAAGATAGATACCAAAACAGAATCTCTACAATTACTTACTGGATCTATGTATACACCCGTATAATTTCCAGGACCAACTATAGTTCCTAATAATTTTGTACTCCAAGCTAATGGTGTATATCCATTGAATCCATAAGATCCTAAATCTACAGTAGAATTAGTACAAATACTATCCACCACATCTGCTCCTAAATTAGGAGAAGTACGAAGTGTAGTAGTCACTACAACTGAATCAGTACATCCATTAGGTGCGGTATATACTCCTGTAAATACCCCTGCACTTACTGCCGAAGGATTTGGTGTATCCCAAACCAATGGACTCAGATTATTATAGATTAAAGAGTTCAAATCTAGGGTTGTATTATCACACAAGATAAGGGCACGATCAACTCCTACATCTGGTTTCACTTTGTAAGTTATAGTAACTACTACAGTATCTGTACAACCACTTATAGGTGAAGTATAAACTCCCGTATAAACTCCTGAGCTTACAGCTCCCGGATTCGGAGTATTCCAAACCAATGGACTAAATCCGTTATAATCTAAAGAATTCAAATCATAGGTTGTGAATAAGCAAATACTATCTGCCTGATCAGGACCAATATCTGGTTTAAATCTGTAGATAACGGTTACGGCTACTGTATCTTTACAACCACCATTGGCTAGTGTATACACCCCAAGGAATGTACCTGTATCTACAGATGAAGGCGTAGCTGTAGAAAGACTCCAATCTAAATCACTTCCACTTACACCGTTAAAAGTTTGTGCAGTTAAATCGTATTGAGTATACGGACAAATACTATCCAATTTATCTCCTTTGAGTGTATCCGTATTGTTAACATATACATTTTGCAAACAAGTATTTTGATTTCCATTGTTGTCTATCACCGTCCAAGTTACAACCGTATTTCCCTGCGCAAATGGGGCAGAAACATCGCTAAACAAGTCGTCTATCCCGCAATTATCTGAAACCAATGGAACATTTAAAGTAGCGGTTGCAAAACAAGATCCTCCGTCAGGATTTAAGACAGTATCTGCTGCACAAGTAATAGAAGGTTTTGTCGTATCGCTAACTGTTACAGTAAATGTACAAACTGAAACATTTCCATAAATATCAGTGGCGGTGTCGCTAACAATGGTTGTTCCTACAGGGAAAGTACTACCCGATGATGGAGAAGAAACTACTGTTGCCAACGAACAGTTATCTGTAGCGGTTACACTAAAGCTGACCTTCGCGCCACATATTCCTGAATCATTACTTACGGTAATGTTAGATGGGCAAACAATCACTGGTTTTGTTGTATCAGTTACCGTAACTGTGAAGCTACAAGTGCTAGTATTTCCATGAATATCTGTTGCAGTATAATTCACAGTAGTAGTTCCAACGGGGAAGAAACTTCCAGATGCAGGGGAAGCTATTGTGGTATCTACTTCACAATTATCAGATACATTACTACTAAAGTTTACAATAGCACCACATACTCCCGAATCATTGCTCACAGCTATATTAGCTGGGCAAACAATTTCAGGTTTAATCGTATCTACAACAGTTAATATTTGGTGGCAAGAATCTACATTGCCATTTGCATCAGTAGCTATCCATGTTATTACATTTACCCCTACAGGAAAATCGCCATTTTGTTGTGGGCTTGTTACAGATACACCACAAGCATCAGTAGCAGTAGCACTGTCTAAGAACAGTTCATATACTCCGCAATTAAATTGGTTGGTATAAAGAGTGAAATCTGCAGGACAAGTAATTATTGGTTTGGTAGTATCCGTCACTGTTACAGTAAAGCTACAAACACTCTTATTTCCACTAGCATCAAAAGCGGTATCATTTACAGTAGTTACTCCTACAGGGAATATGCTACCCGATGCATAAGAAGATACAATAGTTGGTGCTCCACAATTATCTGTTCCACTTACTACAAAACTTACTTTAGCTCCACATACTCCAGAATCACTATATACTGCAATATCAGCAGGACATGTAATTACAGGTTTGATAGTATCTTGTACCGTTACATAAGCGGTACAGCTGGCAGTATTTCCACTACTATCTGTTACAGTTAACACAACTGAATCTAAACCTACATTAGCACATGTAAAGGAAGACTTGGAAACAGTTATACTTTGAATACCACAGCTAGCTGTAGAACCTCCGTCTACATCAGCAGCTATGATAGAGGCGTTTCCAGCACTATCTAAAGATACCGTAGTGTTTTTACAAACTGCTACTGGACCTGGGTTTACAGTAATGGTAAATGTTTTAGGAGTACCCAAACAAGTGGTACCTAAATTAGAATAACTAGGCGTTACGGTAATTGTATCCACTATAGGGCTAGATGTATTGTTTACAGCTACAAAACTTCCTATTGAATCTGTTCCAGAAGTAGCCAAGCCTATACTGCTACTTGTTCCAGTCCAATCATAAACTGTATTAGGTACAGTACCCGTAAATAGCACAGTAGGTACTGTTGAATTTTGACAAACCACTATAGAAGTTGGTTGATCTACATCTGGCTTAGGATTTACGATTATATCTGAAAGACCCAATAATGCAGTAGCTGAACAACCATTCGTATCAGTAACAGAAATCAATGAGTAACTTACATTTTGAGTAGGCACCACGTTAATAGCAGTACCACTTACATAATTAGACTCTGTATAATTATTTAATCCATCTGTATAAACTACTTCAAAAGGTCCTGCACCACTAGTTACAGTTACTTTTATAGATACTGTATCGCCACTACAAATAGGTGCTGCAGGGGTAGAATACTGCACATCATCTATTCCTATGTAATCTGAATTATCTCCAAAAAGTCCTCCATCTGGCACCACATATCTAAAGGCTAATCTTCCAGAAGTAGGCCCACTTAATCCAGAAATAGTTAAAGTGTATTGCTTCCAATTATTAGGATAAGTTGTAGCAATTAAACCTGGATTAATATCTAACAATAAATTAGTAAAATCACCCACACTTGCACTAGTAGTACCTACATTTGAACTCGCACCATTGGTACTCATGCGTACTTGAAGGTTATCTGCAAACTGAGGGAAATCTGAAGTTCTAGTAAAGAAGGAGAAATTATCACCATTCTTAAGTGTAATATTTGGAAGAATTAACCAGTTACTGATATCTCCAAATGTACCTGTACTGTTATAGTTAGCCGCTATATAAGAAGAATCTGGGCTAGAATTTGCAACAAAAACTGTTGGATTTCCTCTGAACCAACCTGTAGAACCTAATGGACTACTATTGTTTCTAGTTAACCACCCAGCTGGTGGATTACTTCCAGTAAAATCTTCGCTAATTAAAAACTGAGATCCTGGATTGGTAGAAAGTGTAGCCGAAGTAGGACCATTAAAGATGGTAATAGTAGCAGGAGTAGAATATGCAGAGTCACATACTCCACTTTTTAGCAATGCTCTTACTAAAGTAGTAGAATCTAAATCAGTATATGTAATTGCATTTCCAGTAATAGCCACATTCGTCCATGTTGCACCTCCATTGGTAGAAATTTCCCAACGCACAATAGTCCCAGTATATCCTTTCAAGAATAAATCACCAGTATTAGTAGTACTACAGAAAGATGAATCTGGACCTACTGTTCCACCTACACTTACTGAATCTACTCGAATCGTAAAGATGATAGCTTTTCCTGTAGGGCAGGCTGTTGTAGCATTGCTAGGAGTAACCGTAATTACAGCAACACCAGCAGCAGTAGGAACAAACGAAGCAATATCACCCGAACCAGAAGCTGGCAAACCAATAGCTGGATTACTATTGGTCCAGTTATAAGTAGTATTAGCTACAGCTCCTGTAAAATTAGCAGCAACAGTACTTCCACCCAAACACAAGCGCTGATTCGATACTTGATTTACAGTAGGGGCATTATTTATAGTTAAGGTAACAAGTCTTCTACATCCACTATCAGAAGGGCATGCTACATAATAATTGAATACACCAAAAGTATCAGAATTAGCAAGTCCGCTACCTGGTACACCTATTGGATTAAATACGCTATCAGATGCCAGTACAGTTCCTCCAGTAGGAGTATTGTACCAAATTGGTTTTCCTGAAACAGTAATACTTCCCGTAAACTGAGGCACTACAGATAGACTATACGGACCAGCATCACCATTATCAAAGGCAGAAACTACAGCATAGTAAGTAACACCCGCAGTTAAGGTACGTCTCATAGCTCCATCTGTACCTATAGAATCATCTGAAGCGAAAACAAAGTCAGTAGCAGGAGATGCTGGATTAAATGAACTCTGATGTAAGGTTAAAAACCCATCATATCCAATAGCATCTGCGTTTACAACGTAAACACCTGTAATTGGAACTGTAAATCGAACAGTATCCCAGTTTACATCTGTACCTACACCAGAAGCGCTGTAACTACTACCTGATACAGATCTGTTATAGGTAGAGGCACCAACAGTAGTGCCAGGGAAAACTTGAGTAGTAGCTGTAATAGTAGTAGTACCACCACAACTTCCAAAGGCCACTAAGCCAGAGCTTGGTGCAATAGTATCTCCTCTACAAATGGTAACATTTTGTACACTATCAAACGGAGGATTAACCGTAACCGTAAAACTACATACTGCAATATTTCCTGCAGCATCTCTAGCGGTGTCATTTACAGTAGTAGTACCCACAGGGAATAAACTACCTGATGCAGGAGAAGAAGTAATAGTAGGAGTACCACAATTATCAGTTCCTGTTACCAAGAAAGTAACTACAGCACCACAAGCATCTGCATCTTTATTTACAGTTATATTAGATGGGCAAGTAATTGTAGGTAAAGTAGTATCTTGTACAGTTACTGTAGCTTGACATGTACTTACATTGTTGCTACTATCCGTTACAGTTAAAGTAACAGTATTAGCTCCTAAATTGGCACAAGTAAAGGTAGAAGGAGAAACGCTGATAGATTTAATAGCACAGTTATCAGTACTTCCATTATCTACTTGTGATGCTGTTATTGATGCATTATTAGAACCATCTAATTGTACCGTTACATTTTGACAAACAGCTGTTGGTTTAGATGTATCCGATACGGTTACATTAAATGAACAGGTGTCAGTATTTCCCGAAGTATCAGTAGCTACAAACGTAACTACACTTGTTCCTTTAGGGAAAGTGGAACCTGATGTAAGTCCTGCTATTTGAGTAACTGTAGTACTACTTCCTCCGGAGGTGTAACTAATTACAACTCTACCATTTCCAGCTTGAAGTCCAGCTTGAATATTTGTATTAGTGGAAGCAGGAAGTACATATCCACTACCACCACCTCCACCACGACAGTTGCCACTTCCGGCACCACCCCACCAGCCACCACCACCACCAAAACCTGCACAACCGCAACCTGAAGCAGTTCCACCAAATCCAAATCCACCTGCTGTGGCAGGATTATTAAATGTAATACAAGTCCCAGTTCCACTTGCACTTTGTGAGCCACCTTCTCCTCCTGGATTGCTTACAAAATCTGGATTACGGTAGCCATTACCTCCATTCAAACCTCCTCCTACTCCACCAAATACTAAATCTCCACTAAAAGAACTAGAACCACCACCACCACCACCAGCTACAATTATTCTATCATTTAATGTATTACCTACTAGACGCACGTCCGAAGCTCCACCGCCTCCTGCACCACCTCCACCAAAATCACTAAATCCATTTCCTCCACCATTAAATCCACCAGTAGTAGAAGTAGGTTGTTCCCCTACATATACATTTAGAACCTGTCCAGGAGTAACTGCAAAATCTCCTTTTGAATATCCTCCTAAATTAGTGCCTGGAGCAACTACTGCGCCACCTTGCGCTCCCCAAGTTTGTATGGTTACAGAGGTAACACCAGCTGGAACAGTGAAAGTTTGCTGTGCACCCGTAAAATTAAATACTGATGAATCCGCAACAGATGCACCTCCTCCACAATTATCGGTAGCCGTAGGGTCAGCAAAAGTAACTACTGCTCCACAAATGCCCGCATCATTGCTTACTGAAATATCAGCAGGGCAAGTAATAACTGGACGTACCGTATCCAAAACTGTTAACGTCTGGTGACAAGAGTCAACATTTCCACTCGCATCGGTAGCTATCCAAGTGATGGTGTGAACACCTACAGCAAAATCTTGATCTTGCTGCGGAGTGATTACAGATACTCCACCACAATTATCAGCAGCGGTGGCAGTATCAAAGAAATGATATTCAAAAATACCGCAGTTAAATTCATTGGTATATAAAGTTAAATCAGCTGGGCAAGTGATACTTGGTTTGGTAGTATCTTGTACCGTTACAGTTGCAGTACAACTATCTACGTGTCCTACGCTATCGGTTACTATCAAGGTCACTGAGTTAGCTCCCAAATTAGCACAAGTGAAGGTAGAAGGAGAAACAGTGATAGATTTAATAGCACAGTTATCAAAACTTCCATTATCAACCAGAGCAGCTGTTATAGAGGCATTATTAGAACCATCTAATTGTACGGTTACATTTTGACAAACTGCTGTAGGTTTAGTAGTATCTAAAACGGTTACTACTTGCAGACAAGTATTGGTGTTAGAATTATTGTCTATCACCGTCCAGGTTACCGTAGTAGTTCCTACTGGGTAAGAGCCAGAGGCATTTCCAGTACCGTTAAAGCTATTGGTTAAACTACTAATACCTGCACAATTGTCTGATGTACTAGGAACTGGTAATGTGATAGTTCCTGCACAAACGCCTGTATTATTCTGAATCGTATCAAATTTATCATTGGCTGAAAAATCAGAACCAAAAAGTGTAAATGGCAACCCTTGTTGCGTACTTGTTCCTCCGTCCAGAGCGTTTACAAAACCAGTTGTAAACTGTAAAGCATCTCCAGTTGTAGTCTGTCCTAATTTAACCAAAGGTGGTGCAAAAGGTCCACTAGCCAATGTTCCACTTATAGTCCAGTCTAACCAATAGGTACCTGGTGCTAATGTTACTCCACCTAAAGCAGCAGTCACTTTCATGATTGGTCTTTGGCTATTGGTAAGTGTAGTATTGGTAACTCGGTAGGCTCCCGTAAATGCAGTAGATGCCAATAAGTTAGTGGTAGTATTTCCCCATACTACTACTCCTCCTGCATTTGGTTTACCGTTCCAGATTTGGAGGGTAACTTTATTTAAGGTAGAGGTGGTGGTAGAACCTGTTTGGTAAGCAAAAAAGGAAGCGGAATCTATTTTCCAACCGCTCAGGTTGGATATTGTAAAATCATCTTCCAATCTAGCTATAGTAGGATTGACAGTAAACCCAAAAGTACCCATACCTAGGTTCCCTTGAAGCTGAGAGGTATTAGCACCCCCAAAGCCATCTCCAGTACCAGAAACAAAAGGACCATTATCATATAACAAGGCACTACTTGCTGGCTTACAAACTATAGCAGGCTTGGCGGTATCTACCACTGTTACTATCTGGGTACAAGTAGCAGAGTCGCCATTTACATCTTTTACTTTCCACAATACATTAGTAGCACCTAAAGTATAAGTAGTGGGTGCATTATTCAACAAAGAGCCAAATCCACAATCTGTGATAGTAGTTGGGTTATTCAGAACTACTCCCGAAGCAGTACAAAGACCTGCATCGGTATATATTGTAGTATCGTTCGCGCATGTAATGGTAGGTTTTGCACAAACAATAGCAGCCGTGTAAACGAAATCATCAATTCCTATATAATCAGAGTTAGCCCCTGAAGGTCCACCACTCGTTACAAAATATCTAAAAGCAAAACGACTTGACGTGGGACCAGCGAGACCAGAAACAGTAATGGTGTATTTTGTCCACGCATTTGGATAGCCAGATGTAGTAAGAGTAGGATTTACAGATAATAACAGAGTAGTGAAATCCCCTACACTCACATTAGTTGTACCTACATCAGAGCTTACACCATTGGTACTTAACCTTACTTCTAACCTATCAGCAAATTGAGGAATACTAACAGTTCTAGTAAAAAAACTAATTACATCGCCATTTGAGATGGTTCTATTGGGTGTAATTAACCAGTTACTGATGGTATTATTACCTGTGGTGTTATTAAAATTTGCACCTATATATGAGGTAGCTGCACCACTATTAGCAGCAAAAACAGTATTGTTTCCCTGAAACCAATTCGTAGAACCAATTGGAGAGCTATTATTTCTAGTTCCCCAGCCAGCTGCAGGCAATGTAGTTATGTCATCAAATCCCTCTGAAAAGGATTGGGCATTTGCCTTTTCAGAAAACCCCAATGAAAGGAGAAAAAAGGCAAGTATCAGGCGAGTAAGAGTATTCATTTTCATACGCATAGACTTTACTAATTATTATATAATTTGAAAATTGAAATTTAGAGAGAGGCTAATTTGATTTTTACATCAGCCATTTCTTGTTGAATCGCTTTTTTAAATTCAGCAGATTTCTCAAGGTTACTTTGTTTTTCCAAAGTAGCTATGTAATTGGAATAATCAGTTTTAAGCTGATCTTTCAAAGTGTTATAATTAGTTCTGCTGCTTCCGTTCACTTTGTTTTCTTGTTGCTCTATTTTTTCTGAGATAGGTTTAAGAGCTTCGATTTGTCGAATAACTAATGTGTTAGAGTTTATAGATACTGCATCAAATGTGCTTGATATAACAGCTGTAGTTGTAGCGGGAGCCTTCAAAATAACATGCTCTCTTTGAATAGTGGGGTCTAACTTTACCTCCTTAGGTGTTTCTACCACTGCAGATTTGGTGGGAACATTTTTTACTGGAGTGCTGGCAGTAGTTTCTACAGCATCGTTTATAGTTTCCTGTGCTGCATTATTTTGATTTAATGCTTTCTTTCCGCTTTCTGTTGTTTGGGCAGTAGCAGCTGATGCTATCAAAAGGAAAGCCGATAAAATGGTGATAGGTAAAAATCTTTTATTCATACTATATATTTTAATGTGAGGTATAGAATTTAGAAAAAGGAACAATTACTTTTTTGGAGTATCTTTTAAAATAGCTCCATCTGCTCCGTAAACTACCTTTTTGGGTGTTACATAATTTATAGTAGCATCGTATACATTGCTTTTAGTGATAGCTTCTTTGGTATTTTGTTTTGCATCTGCCACCCCAGCAGAATTAGTAGGAGTTTTAACCGCAGTAACATTTTTATTTTCTACTCTAGGAGGAGTACCTGTTCTTTCTAATATAGGAGTAATCCCTTGTGGTTGAATGCTTCCAGTTCTTATAGTTTGTTTACCTCCCAAATCAGAAGACTTTGGATCGGTAATTTTTACACTACCTAAAGAAGGAGAAGGAGCATTTTCTTTTTTGGTTGTTTGAGCACTTGCAACTGTTGCTGACAAAAGGAAAGCCGATAAAATGGCGAGGGGTAAAAATCTTTTATTCATAGAGTAAAATTTAGTGTATACTAAAATAGATTTTCGATATATTACAACTCGAATATATGTTAAAATCAAATAGGACAGCAAAAAGGTTACAGTAAGTTATTAACATTTCTTTTCATAAAATGCAACTAACTAATAATCATAGTAAAAAAAATTATGATGTATAAACAAAAAAAATACTGCTAACTAGATATGAGACAATTAAAGGGAGAAAAAAACCAAGTAAATAAATAATAAAACCATTGCTGGGATTAAGGTTCAGCATTCGCTTTATCTGATTTAAAAAGAAAAATATAATAGAAAGAAATAATAGAAATACCTATTACAAAAAAACCAAGAGCGTAGTTTCTCAACCCATCGTTAAAAAAGAATTCACCTGTCATCCAGGTTGCATTTGCACATATCCAGCAGCTAATGGCAAGGTTATGCAGCAATTCTGATAGAATCTTACGGGAAATCCAAGTGATGTAGAAAGCAACCAAAATAGTAGGTACTATCATAAGCATACCGCCAGTTTTCCAAAGCATGACCCAGCACATATCTTTAAACAACCATAAGGCTATGTGCATGTTTTCTATTTTACGAATTTTGCTCAGCATTTTTATATGTATAGTTAGAATTTACCTATGCAATATAGCGTTTGGTAAAATACTATGTGTACTATCTGTTCATATTTTGACAGACAATAATTGTCATTTAACTGTCACAATAGCGAATATTGTTGCTTAGAGTAAGTATGGCACAGATTTTTGTGTAAGGTATATTGCAACGAAACTACTCATAAAAAGAGTCTTTCATTAAACTAGTCATCATGAAAAATTATAAATTTAAGAACTTAAGAATATTTGCATCCGATGAATGGCTGGTAAACAGAACCCGTGAGTACCGCACTGTATATGATAAAAGTGAACTCACCTATGTTTCCGCAGAACTTGCTTTTTACAATAAATTGTTTGACGAAAGCGATTGGGAAACTACTATTTCGTTTAAAGCTTTTGCACACGAGGGCACCAACAAAAGGGAGTTGTGTAGCCAAGAAGAAAAACGCAAAGTTCGCTTGGATGAAAACGTAGTGTACATCAATAAAGGCTGGGGTACCGCCACTGTAGCGAGTTTCTGGAACGAAGGCGAATATTCTTGGGAAGCATTTATAGACGGGGAACTTATAGGTACTAAAAAATTTTATGTAGAAGATGTAGGCAAAGTATCTTTTCAGAACAATGCTTTTTTTGATATAGAATCGGTACGATTTTTTACGGGCGATTACAATGCCGTAAACAATGAAAATAAAGTCTATTTAAGACAAATAGACCGAGAAGAAACACCCTATTTGTATATAGAATTTAAAGTTGTGAATCGCTTAGCCAAAGCATGGAACTGTGAGTTGGTTTTCAACTGGTACAATGCATCGGGCTTACTAAAAGCACGCATAGAGCGTTTCAGAAAAATACTATCAAATACCGAAGGAGAGACAATTTTATTTAACGAAGGCTGGGGAAACGATGTACCAGGCACTTGGAAAGACGAAAAGTATAGACTAGAGATTACCTTTATGGATGCAGTAATTGCTGTGCTACATCTAGAAACGGGCGATTTTGACGAAGAAGGGGATGTTGAAATAAGCGATGTGCCTCATGCATTGATTCAACAAAATGCAGCTCCTACTGAGCCCGAAGAATCACTGGAAGTTCAAATGATGAAGCTGGATGAGTTAGTGGGTTTAGAAGAATTGAAAAGAGAAATTAGAAACCACATAGACTACATCAATTTCCTAAAAATAAGAAAGGAAAAAGGGTTTGAAGATATTAATTCCATTAATCTTCATTCTGTGTTTGTAGGCAACCCAGGTACCGGAAAAACCACGGTGGTAAAGAAACTGGGACAGATTTACAAATCGATGGGATTGCTCTCCAAGGGGCATGTAAAAGAAGTAGACCGGGCCTCTTTAATAGGCGAATACATAGGTCAAACTGCTCCTAAAGTGAAGAAAGCTTTGGAAGAAGCAAAGGGAGGAATTTTGTTTATTGATGAGGCTTATTCGCTCTCGCGCGAAGGAGATGACTCAAAAGATTTCGGCAAAGAAGCCATTGAAATTTTAATAAAAGAAATGAGTGATGGCAATAAAGATTTGGCGGTAATGGTAGCGGGTTATCCAAAAGAAATGGACATCTTTCTAAAGTCCAATCCTGGTTTAAAATCTCGCTTTGCAAACTTCTTTCACTTTGAAGATTTCTTGCCAGAAGAATTACATTCTATCGCTATAAAAACCGTAAAAGATAAGAACGTAATTATAACCGAAGAGGCCGATAAATACTTGTACGAGCAACTCATGGAAGGCTTTAGAAATAGAGATAGAACCTTCGGAAATGCCCGTTATGCAATAGGTTTAATAGAAGAAGCTAAAATGAATTTAGGTTTACGATTAATGAAAGACCCTAATTTAAAAGACTTCACAGCCGAACAATTGTCTACGATTGAAAAGATAGACATTGAACAAGTATTTGCTCAAAAAGGGAAACGCAAATTTCACATACAAGTTAATGAAAAATTGCTCCAAAGTGCTATGGATGAACTGCATGCTTTGGTAGGAATAGATAATGTAAAAAACGAAATTTTTGAATTGGTAAAACTGGTGCGCTTTTACAACGATATAGGCAAAGATGTATTGAATAAATTTTCCCTACACTCTGTATTTTTAGGAAACCCAGGTACAGGTAAAACTACAGTGGCACGTATTGTTGGAAAAATATTTAAAGCCCTTGGTTTAATAGAGAGGGGACATTTGATAGAACTCGACAAACAAGGATTGGTAGCAGGTTATGTAGGACAAACTGCTATTAAAACCGATGAAAAAATAAAAGATGCTAAAGGCGGTGTACTCTTTATAGATGAAGCTTACGCACTCAATACCGGCAATGATTTTGGAAGAGAAGCCATAGAGACACTCTTAAAAAGAATGGAAGATATGCGAGGAGAATTTGCGGTAATTGTAGCGGGATATACAGAACCTATGAATCAGTTTTTAGAATCCAATCCAGGATTAAAATCACGATTCGATAGAACCTATACTTTCAATGATTATTCTGAGGGGGAGCTATTTAAAATAGCATTAGCAATGTTCAAAATCGAGAATATCAAATTAGATAATGAAGCGTATGATTATTTGCAAAAATACATTGACTGGTTGTATAAATCTCGCGATAAATACTTCGGTAATGCACGTGAAATAAGAAAGTTGGTAGGTGAAGCTATTCAAAATCAAAATCTAAGATTGGCTTCGCTTGCTAAAGACCAGCGTACCAAAGACATGTTAGAAACATTAACAGTAAAGGATTTAGAAGAGTTTAAAATGGAAGAAGGCAAACGAAAAGGGCTAGGATTTAAATACTAAAATCTACTCTTCGTTTAAATTCACTTACTATAATACCAGCAGCCACTGCTGCATTCAACGATTCTGTATTTCCAAAAGAAGGAATGGTTATTGGAAAAGTGACGAGCGATTTTAGCTCGTCAGAAATACCGTTTGCTTCATTTCCTATCAAAATAAAACCGTCCTTTTGCAAAGTGGCTTTATAGATGTTTTCACCTTTCATAAAAGTGCCATAAACAGGCAGTTGTTTGTTTTCTTGAAATAACTTTTTTAAATCGGTGTAGTAAATAGGCATTCTAAAAAGAGAGCCTTTTGCTGACGAAACCACTTTAGGATTAAACACCTCCACTGAATTTTCAGAGAAATAAACAGCAGAAACCCCAAACCAATCAGCTATTCGAATAATAGCTCCAACATTTCCAGGGTCACTCAGTCCATCACAAACCAAATTTAATCCTTTTATGGAAGTAGGGACATTTTCAAAATCTGGAATATCCACGATTGCTATTACTTGATTGGGATTTTCATGTGTAGAAATTTGCTCTAACTCTTTACTAGTAATTGTTTCAGCAGCTACATGGTTATTTAGTCCCCATGACTCTAAGGCATATATGGCATCTATCTTAAAAGAAGAATCCATTAACTCCATTACAGTCTTGTGACCCTCCACCAAAAATTTGCCGTACATTTGACGGTATTTTTTTTGGTGGAGTGATTGAATGAATTTTATTTGTGCTTTCGTTATGGGCATAAAAATTGTAATACAAGTTTACATATTTCGTTTTTAAAATTGGTATGATAGATAATAGAGTTTTGCGTTTCTCTTTTTGGCTATTTCTTCTAGTGGCTCTAGCAGGCATTAGTGGATGTAAAGTGACGCGTAACTTTACACCCGAACAAACTCTCCTCCAAAAAAACAGCATTCATTTTATTTCTGAAAAAAAAATTCCAGACAAACAAAAAGTTAAAGAAGATTTAGCACATATAGCCGCCCAACAATCCAACAAAAAAGCATTTGGCTTTCTACCTTTAAAAATGTGGCTATACGCTTCAGCTAATCAACCAAAAGAAACAAAATTTAGATGGTGGATAAAAAATAAAGTAGGAGAAGCTCCTGTAATTTTCGACCCAGACTTAGCAGATAAATCTGACAAATTAATGACCACCTATTTACAAAACTATGGTCACTTTTATGCCAATGTAACACACACCATTACTACCAATAAAAAAAAACGAACGCATGTTACTTATACCGTAACTCCAGGTCCTGACTGGCGTTTTGGAGATATTGCTTTCCCTAATGCACCATTTTTAACCGACACCATTTTTAATCTCAAAAAAAATAATTGTTTCTTAAAAAAAGGAGAGCGATTTGATGTTACAAAAATGAAATCGGAAAGAGATCGAATAGAAACTGACCTAAAAAATAATGGCTTTTATTTCTTCACAAAAGACTATGTAAGTTTTGAATTAGATAGCAATAAAGCAAAAGAGATAGTGTATGTAAAAATTCGTATAAATCAACCGAATGATTCTATTCAACATCAACAATACAAGGTAAACAATATCTATGTAACCACCGATTTGGGGATAGAACAAACAGAGGTAAAGCTAAAACGCGATACGTTAGTAAGAAATGAAAACTTTTTCATTTCAAATAAACTGAAATACCGCCCCAATATTTTATTAGAAGCCATTTTCTTTAAAAAAGATCAATTGTATTCTAAAGAAAATTACAACAGCACCCTTCGAAGATTATCTGATTTAGGGGCATTTAAATTTATTACCGTTGAATTCTTGAGAGTGCCAGATAAAGAGGGAAATTATCTCGATTGCATTATAAATTTAACACCTGCAAAAAGACAAACTATATCCGTAGAAGGTCAAGCGAACATTAATAACGAAGGGTATTTTGGTGTTGCAGCTGCCTTATCTTATAAGAATAGAAATCTCTTTAAAGGGTCAGATTTATTGGCTGTAGATTTGAATTCTGGGGTTCAATTTCAATTCAAATCAAAGCAACCCGTCAAGATTATTACAACCGATTTTTCAGCTAGTATTTCTTATTATTTGAACAAGTTTTTGTTTCCCATGAAAAACAGAAATTATTTCAAAAATCAAACTCCAAAAACGAAGTTTAACGTAAAATACAACTTCGAAAAACGTTTTGATTTTGATGCCAATAGCAACTATGTTTTCTTTTATAATTTACACAACTTTAGTGCTTCTTTTGGGTATGAGTGGAATCAAAATTCCAACATACGCCATCTATTAAATCCGTTTAGTTTTAGCTTGTTTTTATTACCCAAACCTGGTGCTGCATTTACAGCAAGATTAGATGCGAATGAATCATTAAAACGATCTTTTCAAGAGCAATTTATTTTAGGGCCCAACTATACTTTTATTTACAGCAATCAGAAAACTAAAACCGATCGTAAGTTCATGTATTTTCGCGCCAATTTGGAAACAGCTGGAAACATTATCATGGCGGGTTTTTCACTTGCTAACATCAATAAAAATCCAGAGCGCCCCTACAAAATAGCGAACAAAGAATTCTCTCAGTATTTCAGAATGGAGTCTGACTTGAGAGGCTATTATCGCACCGATGCACATAGTAGTTTTGCTGGA
Organism: Chitinophagales bacterium; assembly: GCA_044228065.1. Taxonomy (GTDB): domain Bacteria; phylum Bacteroidota; class Bacteroidia; order Chitinophagales; family LD1; genus JBGAVP01. The sequence goes on from JBGAVP010000029.1 coordinate 24,788, forward strand.
AGAGTTTATTTAGGCGCAGCCATTCCTTATGGAAATTCTCTTTCTGTTCCCTTTGTAAAACAGTTTTATACTGGAGGACCCAATAGCTTGAGAGGATTCTATATTCGTGAGGTAGGACCTGGGTCTTATGTAGATCCAACCTATGATATAAGTAAGAGAAAAAATGGCTTTTTCAACCAAACAGGAGATATGAAAATAGAACTGAATGGAGAGTTTCGTTTCGATATTTACAAATGGTTCAAGGCGGCATTTTTTGTAGATGCAGGCAATGTGTGGCTCATTAATAAAGATAAAGACAGACCCAATGGCGAGTTTAACATTACTCGTTTTTGGAAAGAGTTTGCCATAGATGCAGGGGCAGGCATTCGATTAGACTTTAACTTTTTCGTAGTTCGCTTAGATTACGGCTTCCCTATTAGGGACCCGCGAATTCAAAGCAGCAATAGATGGAAATTTCAAGTACCAGGTCAATTCCAATTGGCAATTGGATATCCTTTTTAATCTATATACAAATTCCCTTTTCAATTTCCTTTTTGCTCAGAAGGATTTTCTTCTTTTTTTCCTGATGGTAAATTTTCTGGCTTTGGTTTTTTAGCGCGTCTTTTAAAGAGATCTAAAAAATTATCGAAGTCTTGTCGGTATGAAAGTGCCAAACCTGTTCTATTTCTATTTCGCTGGTTAAAATTATCGTAATCCCCTCTGTTAAATGCTTTGGCGCGCCAAGTAGCTGCTTTATCGAGTGCATATTCAATTTGAAAATCGCCTGTTATATTGGCATTTTTATTATTCACTACGGTACCATTATCTTGATTGGTTCTATCACCAAAATCTAAATTACCACCTACATTAATAGTGAGCCTGTTATTGAAGAAACGCTTTGAGAGTGCCAGTTGCAATTCCCTTCTTGTATCTAAAAGTGCCTGTTGATTTGCAGTACTGCTTACCGAACTCAACTGGTCGTACTGCCTGAAATTTAAGTTCACATCAAAATCTTTTACATTCAAATTATCAAAGAAATTGTTCATATACATAGAAAGCTGAGACGTTAAAAACTCACTGACTGTATTGGTAGCACTACCACCTATATAGGTAGGATTAGAAAGTGCATTGGAGGAAGAAGATGCGGTAGGAAGAAAACGATTCATAACCAACAAACCAAAAACTTGCTTATTCATTTCTGTTTCGTTGCTTTTAACTATTGACATTTTACTTTCCACCAAGGTTCTAATGAGTGGATCGGGGTCTTGAGGTTTTATATCAAAACTAATATCTGGGCTCTGTAAAACACCTGCAAGCTTCAATAAAAGTTTCACATTAATTCTGTTTTTAGCACGTGCGGTAGCCTCTGTAGAACCTGTACTACTTTGTGTCAATAGCAAATCGTCAATTAAATCATAGGTAGAGGAACGCACTTCGTAAACCGCATCAGCATTGAGTTGTGCACGATACACATCACCATTAAATCGAATAGTCCCCCCTTTATCCAATGCAAATTTCTTATTAATAATGTTTTGCAAAGTGAACATATAACTACCTCTATCAATTTCATACAGACCATAAATATTGAATTCTCCAGTGCGTAAGATTTCAATTTTAAGATTACCTCTACCCCTACTGGAAAGTACATCCCCCGCAGATTGATCTAAAAGTATATCTACTATACCATCTGGGGTTACATCTAAATCTAAAATAAAATTGACCCCAGAAATTTTCACATCCTCCTTCTTCACAGCTTTAGCCAAAGAATCTTTAGCATTATTTACAAACTTGTAAAAGCCATAACGGTTGGTTTCATAAGAAGAATTGATAGGAATATAACAGTGTGTACCATCATTAATTTTGGCGAATGCCCTTATATTCACAATAGGTATGGTACCTGTAAAATCTACCCTTCCTTTTCCCATAATATTTCCAAAAAAAGTTGGCAACTCCTTACTCGTTGTATTCAGAAATTCAGCATTCTCTGTATTTACATGAAGATCTAAAGTGAATTTTTTAAGATGGTCGTGATAAATTCTTCCAGTCCCTAATGCTCTGTTATTAAACCGATCGAAAACAGTAAGCGTTCCTATATCAAAATACCCATCCCCTACTTCTATATCTTCGTTGATGAGCGAGTAGGCTGTATTCAAAAACGACACGGTCACATTTGCATCATTGATGTGTAATTTACCAGTAAGATTCGGGGCTTTAGGTGTGCCCGAAATCAACAACTTTCCTTGTGCAGTACCCCTTACAAGCTTTACATATTTTATAAAAAAGGGATAATTTAAAAAATTCAGATTGATAGATTGAAGATCTAATTCTACATGCAAATCGGGTTTATCTTTTGCTAAAGAATAAAACCCATTTATGGCAACATTGTTTTTATCGCTGTTCAAAGTTCCACTTAAATTGATGCGTTTATTCACATCATCTAAAGTGCTTTTTATGATAAGATTTCCAATTAATTCTTTTCCAATAGTGATATCACGAGCTGTGAAATCTGCCAAGACATTGGGTTTATAAAACACATCTTCTATGGCTGCAGTTCCATTGATAGTGGCTTTAAAATCTCGTGTTTTGGTATTCTTAAATATTCCTACAAAATCAGCTAAGGATGTTTCAGTAAGGGTCAATCGCACCGAAGTAGAGGTATCTGTTTTAAAATAAGTTTCCGTCTTAATAGATTGTGTGCCGCTCGAAAAAACCAGATTATCGATATGAACAATTTTACCTGCAAAATTGATATTGTTATTAGGACTAAACTGCCATTTATTTCCACCCAACCAAACTTCAGAAGGTAAAAAATGTATGTTAGCACTACCTTTCAGCGGACTCAAGTAAGCTGTAATATCGGCTCGGTTATAAAATATTTTATCGGCTACTTTCAAATCGAATCGATAATCTTCTCCTTCATTTTTCACCTGTGCTACGAGCGTATCCATGATTAGACTATCTGAAGAAAGAACTTTATCTATAGTTGATAAAACACTAATTTTTCCTTGTTGTGAAGTTCCTTTTAAATCAAACCGTTTAACGGTATAATTATCATACTGCAATTCAGGAATACTTGCAGTAATATTAAATTCACGATTGGTACTATTCGCAGTGCCATGAATTACCGAATTACGAATGAGTTTAAATTTAGGGTCAATAATTTTAGTAAGACCAGACGAATCATAAACCTTTACATCAAAACTAAAAATCTGTGGAACTGTGTATTTATCTGTGTCTACATAATTTTTAGTAAACGTATAATCGATGTAGCGCTTCACAGATTTAGGTAAAGCCGTAAGTGAAAATTTGCCTCTAACCTCTGCTTCTATTTCATCCGTTTCAAAAGACAACAACTTCTCCCCACCTTCTAATTGCGAAGCTTTCAAAGAGGAATTTTGAATGTATGCGGTATCTCTTCCCCTCGTTAAACGAACGTCATCTAAATATAATTTACCCAGCATATCATCTATTTTTTTGCCTTTAAAATCGGCATCCAATTTCCCCATCAGTGTAAAACTATCTTTCACTAAATGGAGTGCTCGCAAATCTGCTTTGCGCACATTTGCCTTAAACAGAAACTCTGGAATATCCTTAGATATATCAGCTAATCCATTAAAATCAATGTCTAAATTATCGTCCTTAATACTGCAACTTCCCGTAAATGATTTACTCTTTACATTCCCATCTACTTTCAAATCCTTGTAATCATAGCCTCTTAGTGTAATTTGACTCACTTGCCCTGCCAGCTTTGCGTTGAGGGTTTCTAATTTAATGCCCGTACCATTTATTTTGGTAGCCAAACTTACCTTACCTAAATTAACAGTATCACCAAACCATTTTCCTAAATCAAAACCCTGCAATGCCAAATTTCCAGAATAGGCACTCTTTGCCGTTTCCTTATTGTATTTAAAATTTATATCTGAATTGGCACTACCTATACTTGTAGTAAGATTACCTTGTGTTACAAAGTCAGAAATAAATCCGTCAAAATTTCCATAAAAACTAATGTTCCCCAATTCATTAAAATGCTCAGGGTATTTTGCATGGGGATAAATAGTTCGTATATCTTGAACATTTGTAAGTAACTTATCTATTCGCAAGTTGATAGAAGTTTCATTCAAAACTGGCAAGCCCCTTGTATAAAAATCTCCTTTCAGAACAGAGCGATTGCCTGTATGAACTTCTAAATCTTTACCCTTTAAATTATTGATTCTTCCATTTACCTCACCTGAAACCACGAATGTGTTGTGAGCTACCTTGTCTAGTTTGGGAATAAAATAATTTAAGTCTTTCAATGCAAATTTTGTCTTGTCTAACTTGGCGTGTATATAGACAGTATTCATGAAATCTTTGAAGTCTTTAAAATCATGAAAACCCAAACTGAAATAATTAGAAACATGACTATTAGGAGTACTCAAATTTAAATCTGCACAAGTAATCTCATTTACCGAAAAACGTAGATTAGTAGCTAACTTTGTGACTTCAAAACCACTCTTCTCTTTTAAATTTAAATCGGCAATTTGAGCAAAAACAGTATCTGCAATTACAGCTCCTTTTCCTGCTTTTAAATTAATATTCGAAACTAACATTCCTCCAAAATCAATGCCCTTATCAATCGGTTCTTTGTTCTCATTCGTGAAAGCAAATTCACTTTTTGTTAAGTTAATTTTATTCCATTTTACTTGCCATCCGTCTTTCAAAAAATGAATAGCTTCTGCAGTATCTTTTGTATCTGGTAGTGGGGCAATAGTCATATCTGCTTTCACTCCATCTATGTTTAACTCATTTATAGCAATTAATTTTTTCTTTAAATCAATAACATCTAATGTCATTTCAAAAGATGAAACCGCCACCTTTATTGTGCTGTTATTTTTATCATCTCTAAACTGAAAATCAGTATTCAAAAGTTGAATTACATCCAAATCGAAAGTGCCGTCAAAAGGACTACTGCTTTTGCTAGGTTTTGCAGAGGCTGCTTTGGATTTAAAAAGCTCAGTTAGATTTAGATTTCCGTTTACATCTTGCCTAAGATGAACCTTTGCATCTTCCAATCGAATACTTTTAATAGTTGCACTTTTTTTAAAAATGCTCCAATAAGAAACATCTACATTCAATGTTTTTGCAGCTATAAGTGTATCACCATTTTTATCGGCCATGTAAAACCCTTTCAAATCAATATTTCTGAAAAGATTCCATTCAAATCTTCCAATAGAAACTTTGGTTCCAAGTTGATAGGAAAGAAATTGAGTTGCCTTTTGTACCGCAAAATTTTGAACAGAGGGGAAACGCAAAGATATAGTGAGACCAGCACACAACAGCATGAAGCACAACAGCACTATTCCTAATATTTTCAACAACCTATTCATACTTAAAGTTACTCCACTCAAATTCTGTAACGCTCAATATCCAAATCTATTTTCAGATTTCTAATTTCTGACTTCTAAAATATGTTTATTTGTAAATAATTATGAGCATCCTTCTCGCTATTGAATCTTCTTGTGACGATACCTCTGCTGCTGTTTGCAAAGATGGCAAAATTCTTGCCAACGTCATTGCTTCGCAAAAAGTGCACGAAGTTTGGGGGGGAGTAGTGCCAGAACTGGCTTCCAGAGCGCACCAGCAGAATATCTTATTAGTAGTGGATGCAGCACTTAAACAAGCTGGTATATCGCAAAACAACTTAAATGCAATAGCATTTACCCGAGGACCTGGTTTAATTGGTTCATTACTAGTGGGCGTATCCTTCGCCAAAGGAATGGCAATAGGCCTACAGCTGCCTCTTATTGAAGTAAACCACATGCAAGCGCATGTAATGGCTAATTGTATTGATAGCACTCCATCTTATCCGCATTTATGCTTAACTGTCTCTGGTGGGCATACACAAATTGTTTTAGTAAAAGCACCACTAGAAATGGAAATAGTTGGCGAAACTATTGATGATGCTGCGGGGGAAGCATTTGATAAATCGGCAAAAATATTAGGACTCCCCTATCCTGGTGGCCCACTCATAGATAAGCATGCAAAAAATGGAAATGCGAATCGTTTTAAATTTTCGGAGCCCAAAGTAGGAGAGCTTGATTTTAGTTTTAGTGGACTGAAAACTTCTATCTTATATTTTGTACAAAAATCAGTGAAAGAAAATCCCAACTTTATCCAAGAAAACCTAGATGATTTGTGCGCATCTATTCAAAAAACAATTGTAGATATTTTGCTTAAGAAATTAAGTATTGCTTGTAAAAAATACAATATTCAAGAGATAGCATTGGCAGGTGGAGTTTCTGCGAATAGTGAGTTAAGGATTCGTTTTGAGCAACTTGGAATAGAAAATAATTGGCGCACTCATATTCCTAAATTTGAATATTGTACAGATAATGCTGGAATGATAGCTATGGCTGCATACCATAAATTTATGAAGCAAGATTTTTGTGAGCAAAACATAGAACCTTTAGCAAGATATTCTATTTAAATAGAGACTTTCGGTCATTCTTTCCATATTCACAATTCAAATAAAAACATGAGCATTACCATCTTTATTATTATCCTAAATGTTATCATTTCAGTCTATGTTTTTTCTAACCAAGATGCGTTTGAAAAACTATGTTTTATGCCCGAAAAAGTTTGGTATGACAAGGATTGGATTCGCATCTTAAGCAGTGGTTTTTTACATGCCAATTGGAATCATTTGCTGTTTAATATGCTTACGCTTTATTTTTTTGGAGAAGGTGTAGAAAATTTTTTCACTGCACTCTATGGAGGTGCTGGACATACCATCTTTATCCTTTTTTATCTGCTAGCAATAGTAGTAGCCAACTTACCTGATTTGTATTTTGAAAAAGACAATTACAGCTATCGCGCAGTGGGAGCATCAGGTGCTGTATCAGCAGTATTGTTTGCATATATTTTATTCAATCCTACTGCCGTTTTATTAATCCAATTTTTCATTCCTTGCCCTGCCGTTTTATTTGGAGTAGGATATTTAGCGTACTCTATTTACATGGCAAAAAGAGGTTTAGATAATATCGGTCACCTTGCTCACTTTGGAGGCGCAGTATTTGGATTTTTGTTTCCTTTATTCTATCAACCCAGTTTATTTTTAGATTTTCTACAGCAAATTAGTTACAAAATCACGCATCTGATATGATTATAGATTTAAGAAGCGATACCGTTACCAAACCCTCCAAAGCTATGCTAGAAGCTATGTTTAGCGCAGAGGTAGGAGATGATGTATTTGCAGAAGACCCCACGGTGAAAAAATTGGAAGAATATTGTGCAGCACTTTTTGGTATGGAAGCAGGGCTGTTTTGCCCGAGTGGTACTATGACTAATCAAATAGCAGTAAAGGCTCAAACTCAGCCCTTAGATGAAATCATTTGCGATCAACTTTGTCACATTTATAATTACGAAACAGGAGGATGGGCTTTTCACTCAGGGGTATCGGTACGTCTTACGCAAGGAGAACGTGGAATTATGACCACCGAACAAATTTCACAAAATATTTTGCCCGATTTTGATTGGTATCCTAACTCTAAAATGGTATGTATTGAAAATACTGTAAATAAAGGTGGTGGCTCGGTTTACACGATTGAGCAAATGAAAAAGATAGGAGAATTTTGTAGAGAAAAAAAACTGGTTTATCATTTAGATGGTGCGCGTATTTTCAATGCACTAGAAGCTTTGCATAAACAACCATCAGATATGGTAGGAATCTTTGACAGTATATCTATCTGCATTTCAAAAGGACTTGGAGCACCAGCAGGCTCTGTGCTTTTGGGGACTAAAGAAATGATTAAGAAAAGTAGAAAAATTCGCAAAGTAATGGGTGGAGGCATGCGGCAAAGTGGCTACTTAGCTGCTGCTTGTTTATATGCTTTAGAAAACAACATTAGTCGTTTGAGCGAAGACCATACTAAAGCAAAAAAAATAGGAGAAATTTTAACCACAAAAAGTTGGGTAAAAAAAGTGCTTCCCGTAGAAACAAATATTGTAATTTTTGAAACAGAAGATGCTACTGCTACATCTGAAATGCTTGCTCAAAAAGGAATTCGCAGCTCTCCCTTCTCTCCCACTTTGGTAAGAATGGTTACACAATTAGACTTTACTGATGAAATGATGGATAAATTTGAGGAGCGATTAAAAGGTTAAATCAACACCTTATTCATTAAGCCCTCGTAGTTCATTATTTTTTCCAAATAAGGAAATTTTAATGCGTCATTTATATATCCTAAATGCCGCGTATTATGCAAATCAGTGCTGATAAAATCTATCATATTTGCATCTATCATCTTCTCTGCCATCCTTTTTGCACCACCTCCATAAACCCCAGAAAGAGAGGCTATATTTAACTGAAAAAAAACTCCTTGTCCCTTAATTTCTTGATATTGCTCTAAATCATCTTCATAATAGTATGGATATCGCTCTGGATGCGCTAAAATCACCTTGTAGCCTGCATTTCGCATAGCATAAAAATACGAAGTTGCACTGTGTGATTTAATCAGATAGGAAAGCTCTACCAACACATAATTATCTCCCATTGTGAGCAAACTTTTATTCTTTACTTTCTCTGGGAATGTTTCATCTAAATAATATTCAGCAGCAGCCTCAAAAGGAATTTCCATATTATTTTCTTTTAGTGCTTTGCGCACCTCATCTCTACCTCTTAAAATAATATCAGGCGTATTGTTGTAGCCACCCCACATAATGTGTGGAGTTGTTATAATCTTTTTAAAACCTAAGTCTTGCAAGCCTTTTATGAGAAAAAGAGAATCTTTCATATCTTTAGAACCATCATCTATTCCAGGAATTAAATGAGAGTGCATATCAATATGCAAAGCATTGTAATCTACTAAAGAAGATACTTCCTTTTTCTTAAAAAGATTCGAAATAAAACCCACGAAAAAATTTTAACAAAGATAATAAAAGCAATAATTATCGCCCCTTTAAGAAATAGTCAACCGTAATGGCTAAACCCTTTTCAAAAGAAAATTGAGGTTCGTATCCTAACAAGTTTTTTGCTTTATCAATATTAGCGAGAGAGTCCTGAATATCTCCTTCTCTTGCTGCACGATAAGTAGGAGCATGTTTGCTATGCAGTAAATCTTCTATTTGATGATACATTTGATTTACGGTAAAATTTTCACCACAAGCAATATTAAATACATTATTAACTGCATTCGGATTATCGCTAAGCATTGCTTTAATGTTGGCCTGCACAGCATTTTCTACAAAGGTAAAATCACGGGTTTGCTCACCATCGCCATTTATAAAAACTTCTTCTTGCTTTAAAATTTTATCTACAAATAATGGAATAACAGCTGCATAAGGACCATTAGGATCTTGGTTTGGACCAAAAATATTAAAGTAACGAAGTCCTATCACTTTCAATCCATAGGAACTATAAAATACTTTTGCATACAATTCATTCGTGTACTTAGTAACAGCATAAGGTGAAAGTGGGTTTCCAATTTTATCTTCTACTTTTGGTAGCCCTTTTTCATCTCCATAGACAGAAGATGACGAAGCGTAAACAAATTGCTTCACGGTGCTTTCTTTAGCAGCAATTAGCATATTCAAAAAACCATTCACATTTATTTCGTTACTACGAGCAGGGTCTTTAATAGAACGAGGTACTGAGCCTAAAGCCGCCTGATGCGAAACATAATCTATTCCATCACATGCTTTTTTACAAGTATCTAAATACGTAATGTCTCCTTCTATAAATTCAAATGCTGGATTGCTTTCAAAAGGCTGAATATTTTTATAATTTCCAGTAATTAAACTATCCAAAACCCGAACCTTTTTAGCCCCAAATTTCAAGAGGTATTCTACAATGTTAGAACCAATAAAACCTGCACCTCCAGTTACTAAAAAAGTAGATTGACTTAAATCTTTGGTATGGTAAGGGGTATCAAACATTATAATAATTTTAAACTCTAAAAAACTAAACTCTAAATCCTAAAATCTGACTTCTAACATCAAACTTCTATTTTCTAGCTATACTGCTTCTCATAATAATTTTGATAAGCTCCCGAGGTAACATGATTGAGCCATTCTTCATTTGCTAAATACCAATCTACAGTTTTCTCTAAACCTTCTTCAAATTGCAAGGATGGTTTCCAACCTAACTCATTTTGCAACTTAGTTGAATCAATAGCATACCGTAAATCGTGTCCAGCTCTATCTTTCACAAAGGTGATAAGTTTTTCATTTGCACCTTCTTCTCTGCCGAGTTTCTTATCCATGATTTTGCAAAGCAAGCGAATCACAGCAATATTCGTCCATTCGTTATGGCCGCCTATGTTGTATGTAGTCCCATCTTTTGCTTGATGAAAAATAACATCGATAGCTCTGGCATGATCTACCACATACAACCAATCTCGCACATTCTCGCCCTTGCCATAAATAGGCAATGGTTTATTATTCTTAATATTATTAATACAAAGTGGAATTAACTTTTCAGGAAAATGGTTAGGTCCATAATTATTAGAGCAATTAGAAATCACAACTGGCAAATTGTAGGTGTCATGATATGATCTCACAAAATGGTCAGAACTAGCCTTGGAAGCAGAATACGGACTATGCGGATCATAAGCAGTGGTTTCTGTAAACATTCCCTCATCACCTAATGCTCCATACACTTCATCTGTTGAAACATGATAGAAACGCTTACCTTCAACCTTCGTATCTTTTGTACAGCCCCAAGTTGCTTTTGCCGCATTTAATAAATTTACGGTGCCTATTACATTCGTAATCACAAACTCCATAGGGTTGCTAATTGACCTGTCTACATGGCTTTCGGCAGCTAAATGAATCACTCCATCAAATTGATTTTCTTTAAATAATTCATTGATAAAAGTAGCATCTGCTATGTCGCCTTTTACCAACTGATAATTTTCCTTTTGGTCAACGTCTTTTAAATTTTCCAAATTACCTGCATAGGTCAATTTGTCTAAATTAAAAATTTGATAGCTCGGGTATTTAGTAACAAATAAACGAACTACATGTGAACCTATAAAGCCCGCTCCGCCTGTGATTAAGATTTTTTTCATACTAATTTTATAAAGACCAATAAGACAAATTCTTCAATTTCTTTCTTAAATCTCCTTTTACATCTACCACAATCCCATCTGCTTTTAAAATAGATTTAAAGAAAGCCTCATCGTAGGATGCAAACTGGTCGTGGTTTACAGCCACTACTACCGCATCGTAATCATTAGAAGGATGATTTATAAGTGAAACCCCGTATTCATGTTCAAACTCTTCGTTGTCTGCATATGGGTCAAACACCTCTACATTCACAGAGTAGTTTTGCAATTCCTTAATCACAT
>JBGAVP010000030.1:0-35931 GCA_044228065.1 Chitinophagales bacterium
TTTGGTAAAAATAGCCAGCACTGGTTTTGATCATCGTAAACCAATACAACCCTTGCCCCCGCTAGAGCAGGTGAAGGGTTTGGCAGCGGTGCCGAATGTGATTCATGGCATGGTAGATTTACGCTGGAAGAAGGTAACGGGTGCTAAAATTTATGCAGTATTTATGACCAATGACATAGCTAGTAACAACTTTACTTTAATAGGTAAGTCTTCCAAGACTAAGTTTTCTGCTACGGGTCTAGAGAGTGGAAAACAATACTGGTTTAAAGTAATGGCTATAGGTACTGGTGAGGATGGCGCAGAGAGCGACCCTGCTACTACCTTTGTGCTGTAAGGGTTTAGTTTTTTTGGTGATGTGAGTACGGACAGTCCGCCTTTGGCGGGCTGTTTTTTGTTTAGAGCAGCCCGTAAATCTCCTGCTTGGCGTAGTCTCCAGATTACTACAAGTTCCCAGTGCGGTTTTTTATAAAAACTGGCTTTGGAAATGCCTAGATAATGCTTTGAAATTTCAAATTCCGAAGAGCGTTTTTTAAAACAATTAATTCAATATCTTTATCTCATAAATTAAAAACTAAACCAAATGAGCAAAACAAAAACAATTTTAAGCGCAGGATTCATGATAGTGTTACTAGGGATTATCATGATAGGTGGATGTAAGAAAGACAGCAGTTCTTCTAATGAAGATTGGGCAAGCAGTGTAGCTGGTATTTATACTTTTACAAATAGTACTACTACCCCACCAGAACAAACAACTGTGAACGTTCAAAAAATTACAAACAAAACTATTTCCATAGCCGTAAATGTGGATGGAGGGAGCTATTTGGGTGGTAAACTAAATGATATTATTACACCTGCTACGCTTATATCTGCAACAACAGCATCATTTTCCACTCCAACAAATGACTGTGATTCAGCAAGGTTAAACCCACCACCAAATGAATGGGTGAGTTATTGCAAAAGATATAATGGAACTGCCACTTTTACTTCAAATAGTATTAATGTAGATTACATAACTTATAGAACATTCTCAACAGCACCAACTTATTTTGATTCTTCCGCAATAGGTCCGATTATTGCAAAAAAATAATCGAGTTCTTTTACCAATCGAAAAAAGCTTTAACTGTTACGGTGAAAATACCGAACAGTGAATTAATAATTCAACATCTTTATTAAATAAACATTGAAACTAGATAGCTATGAAAAAAAAATTACTAATTTCTGCATTTGCAATGCTAACAAACGCTTTTACTTATGCTCAAGCACCTGTAATAACCAATTCGTTTGTTTCTAACCTAATAGGGTTAGCCTATGCATCTGGTGAAAATTATTACTATGTCTCGGAAGGTAATTCTGGTGCTAATCAAACCTGGGACTTCTATTTTGTTTCAAGTATTCAAACATCCAGTTATAGCAATTATGCTAGACCCGATACAGTGTATGGATACAGCGACTTCGCTACTTGCACCGATGCTGAGCAGTTAAACGGCAACTATAATATCTTTCGAAAACTGAATGGAAATACATATTCTTTCTTAGGTACATCCTCACAACTCAACAATACAAGTTATATACGTTACTTAAATCCATTAGACATCTACCATTTTCCGTTAACTATAAATACGACCTACTCAGACTCTTATTACAGAATAGATTCGGTTATAAATACCCCAACAGCATTCCACACAGTAGGCACTTGTAATTATTTGGTAGATGGTTACGGTACACTAATTACAGCTGCTGGCACCTTTACTAATACATTGCGAATAAAAGCGGTTGAAACAGGAACCGACACCATTTATACTAACGGTGTTCCTACCTCCAATCGCCCACTCAATATTACAACTTATACATGGATATCGGCATCACATCCTGGGGTAGAACTTTTTACTACAGGAACATCAGTAAACACTAGTGGTACTTATTACTACTCTAGTTATGCAATGGTTACAACTACTGGTATAAATAACCTTAATGAGCAAAAAAGTATTATTTATCCTAACCCAACAAGTAACACAATTACGATAGAGAATATTTTACCAAACAGCCAAATAGTAATTACTAATCTACTTGGAGAAAAAGTAATTGAGCGTAAAACAGAACATGAAAAGGAAGTAATTGATGTTTCGCGCCTTGGAGCAGGTGTGTATTTTTTGAACAATCGAAAATTTATAAAGGAATAACTAGCTGTTCTAATAGTAACATACACTGGTCCTTATTTAATACAGCGTAACAAGGATGTATTTTAAATACTTTGTTTATACCAAGCCCTTCGCATTTGTGAGGGGTTTTTGTTTAGGAATATTGCGCGATGGGAGTAACAGCCACCACCTCCGTCCACCAGTGGAGGATAGAAAGCCCAGCCCCCACCCCGAAGAGAGCATGATCAGCCCGCTTGCGACTTACGACTTGTAGCTATTACAATAGTCGTTTTGCGCAGCAGGGATAGAAACGGAAAGCCTTTTTTGCTTTGCCTTTTGGAAAGCAAAAAAGATTATAGTGGATAGCCCGTCCGCTGCCCAAATTTTAAAATTCAGGAGAGGTACTATCAACCTAGACTTTTCTGCTTTTTTTAAAATCTAAAATCTATTTTTACGCGCTGATGGAATCACTGGCACACAATCTTACGCACCCCGTTTTTAAAACCATAGCTACCGTTTCAGAAAACCTGAAACTGGAGAGTTATGTGGTAGGTGGTTTTGTGCGCGATATGTTGCTCGAACGGCCGTGTAAGGATATAGACTTTGTGTGCGTGGGCAATGGAATAGATTTAGCCAAAGCCACGGCTGCTGCTTTGAACCCTAAGATACAGGTCAACTATTTTAAAAACTTTGGTACGGCACAGTTTCGCTACGAAGACTATGATTTAGAATTTGTAGGGGCACGGAAAGAATCCTATCAGAGAGATTCGCGCAAACCGATTGTGGAAGAGGGTACCTTAGAGGATGATCAGAACCGCAGAGATTTTACGATAAATGCGCTGGCGATTTCGCTCAACCATAAAAACTATGGGGAGTTGATTGACCCCTTTCAGGGTGTAGAGGATATGCAGGCGGGTATCATTCGCACCCCCATGGATGCTGACATTACCTTCTCGGATGACCCATTGAGAATGATGCGTGCTATTCGTTTTGCGACTCAACTCAATTTTTATATTGAAGAAAAAACACTGGCTTCTATCACTCGAAACAAAGAGCGTATCAGCATTATTTCGCAGGAGCGGATTACGGATGAATTGAACAAAATAATCTTAGCTAAAAAACCTTCTATTGGGTTTAGACTGCTGGAAGAAACTGGGCTGTTGGAAATTATTTTCCCTGAAATGCAAAAACTGAAAGGGGTAGAAACGGTAGATGACCAGGGGCATAAAGACAATTTTTACCACACCCTACAAGTGTTGGATAATATTTGTTTTACCACCAACGACCTTTGGCTGCGCTGGGCTGCTATCCTTCACGATATAGCCAAGCCACCTACCAAGCGGTTTGAACCCGGCACTGGCTGGACCTTTCACGGGCATGAAGTATTGGGTTCTAAATGGACTCCGCGTATTTTTAAACACATGAAACTACCACTGGGTGCAGAAGTAAAATTTGTGCAGAAGATGGTATATCTGCATTTGCGACCTATTGCATTGACTAAAGAAGAAATCACCGATACGGCTTTGCGTAGGTTGCTTTTTGAAGCGGGTGATGATATAGAATCGCTGATGAAACTGTGCGAAGCGGATATTACTTCTAAAAATAAAATGAAGGTGAATCGTTATTTGCAGAAGTTTGAGCAAGTGCGTAAGAAACTAAAAGATGTAGAAGAACGCGACCAAATTCGGAACTTTCAGCCACCCGTAACAGGGGAGCTTATCATGCAGACTTTTGGTATAAAACCAGGGCGGGAAGTAGGCATTATCAAAGAAAAAATAAAAGATGCCATTTTAGATGGCGACATCAAAAATGATTACGAAGAGGCACATGCCTTGATGTTGAAATTGGGAGCTGAGTTGGGATTGCAGAAAATGGAATTATAAATGATGAATCACGGAAAGAAACTAATCATCATTTGCGGCCCCACTGCCTCTGGTAAAACTGCTCTGGCTATTGATTTGGCGTTGCATTATCAAGCGGAAATCATATCGGCCGATTCTCGCCAATTTTACAGAGAAATGAACATAGGTACTGCTAAACCTTCGGCAGAGGAATTGGCAAAAGTGCGGCATCATTTTATCAATAATCTATCCATAGAAGATACCTACACCGCAGGCATGTATGAGCGGGATGTCATTTCATTTTTGGAGGAGTATTTCAAAACAAAGGATATAGCCATTATGGTGGGTGGCTCAGGGCTTTTTATAAAAGCGGTGTGTGATGGTTTTGATGAAGTGCAAACTGCCAATGATGCCCTTCGTGATGAGTTAGCTACCAAAAGTTTGAGTTGGCTACAAGAAGAAGTGGAGCGATTAGACCCAGCATATTTTGCAGAAGCAGACACCAAAAATCCTCGCAGATTGATACGTGCATTAGAGGTTATTTATGCTACGGGAAAGAAATATTCAGAACACCGAACAGGTAAAAAAGCAACACGACCTTTCGAGATTCTAAAGCTCGGAATTGATTTACCAAAAGAAGCGTTGTACCAACGAATTAATGAACGAGTAGATACCATGATAGCAAAGGGTTTGGTAGCTGAAGCACAAGCGCTTTTTCCTAAAAAAGAGTTGAAGCCCTTACAAACAGTAGGTTATCAGGAGCTCGTTAGCTATTTTGAGCAACAAACAACATTACCAGAAGCCATAGAAAAAATCAAACAAAACTCACGCAACTATGCCAAACGGCAGATGACCTGGTTTAGAAAAGATGAGGAAGTAAAATGGTTCGACACGAATGAAAGTACCACATTTTTGAATTTCTTATCCAACTCCAAAAAGTGAAATCCATTTTTCAAAAATACCTGCTCATTCCGCGTCCCATCCTACATCTGATGATGGCAGATGTGTGTATTCAGATTATCAATGCAGCTTTCACTTTGTTGCTCAACTTTCTCATGCTCGACCATGGTTTTCAAGATTTTGAAATCACCTCTATGGTAGGCAATCGGTATCTCACCGTGCTGCTTTGCTCCTTGCCATTAGCACTATTAGTTAAAGGGAAAAAAATGAAACCCATTATGCTTGCAGGTGCTATCTCCTCTCCTATTGTAGCACTGCTGTTGATATGGGCCATTCACCTTCACAATACCGAGCTCATCCGAATCTTAATGGCGGCATGGGGCATCACGTTTTCTTTGGTACAAATACTTGTGATGCCTTACATGCTTTTAAATGGTCAGAAACATACTGAGACAGAATCCATAGCACTCTTTTTTGCTGCGGGAAATTTCACCACCATAATCACGGGATTGTTCAACTATTTATTGCCAACAATCAGCCCATTTTTTACGGTAGAAAAGTTGCTCATACTTTATTGCACAGCAGGTTTTGCGGGAGTGTACTTTATCAAGTTGTTACCGAATGATGAAAATTTAGGTACTAAAATTCCTTTCAAAAATGTTCATACCGATTATGATTGGGATATTATTCTAAAAGCGGTGATACCTACCTTTTTGATTGCTTTTGGGGCTGGCTTTACGATTCCGTTTATCAATTTATTTTTCAAAAGTGTACACGGTATGGAGTCCACATCTTTCTCCTTAATGAATGTCGTTGCTTTTATTTTAGTAGTATCTGGTAGTTTTTTGATTCCAGAAATCAAACGAAGATATGGCTATAAATTCTCCATCACTTTCTTTCAATCGGCTGCTATTCTTGCTTTGTTTGCCCTAGGCACTACTGAGTGGTATAAAGATTGGAACTATGCGGTAGGATTTGCGGCTATCTTCTTTATCATCCGTCAGCCATTGATGAACATAGCTGCTCCTATGACATCTGAACTAACCATGAATTATGTGGGTGAAAAAAACAGAGAAATCATTTCGTCTTTAGCGGCTGCCATTTGGAGTGGAAGCTGGTTTGCGAGTGCCAAAATATTTTCGGTACTGCGCGAAAGTAAAATAGCCTACAGCAATATAATTTTTATCACTGTAGGCTTATATATTATTGGTGTAATCTGGTATTACTGGCTCATCAAAGACCACGAGCGCAAAACCAAAGCGTTGGATTATTGAACTTCGTAGCAAGTAGCTACATAGTCTTTAAAGTTTTCTTTATATCTGTCTTCAAATTGTTTTCTTTGAAAATCTCTATTGCAAACTTCATTTGATTTATTCAACACATTGCCATTGGCATCTCTAGCTTCACAAACAACACATTTTTTGGAGCAAGAGCTAACAGAAGCAACCATTAAGAAAGCAACCGATACGTAGAATATTTTTTTCATAACTAGAATAATTTTGAACGAATATAGATATTTTTGAATTGAATGAAAAAAATAGGACTTATCTCTGATACCCATAGTTTTCTAGACCCAAAGGTTTTGGAGTTTTTTGAGGAGGTAGATGAGATTTGGCATGCAGGCGATATTGGTGATTTACAAGTTACCGATGCACTAAAAAAAATGAAGCCTTTACGAGCGGTGTATGGCAATATAGATGATACTTCTGCCCGATTAGAATTCCCTTTTGATCTTCATTTTGAACTGGAAGGTTTTACCATTTGGATGACCCACATTGGAGGATATCCAAATAATTATGTACCTCGTGTAAAGAAACTATTAGATGAAAAGGCTCCTGATATCTTTGTGTGTGGGCACTCTCATATTTTACGTGTAATGCGAGATGAGAAATACAACAATATGCTGACCATAAACTCTGGAGCGGCTGGGGTGCATGGTTTTCATAAAGTGAAAACAATTCTACGCTTTACTTTAGACGATAAAAAAATAACCCAAATGGAAGCAATAGAGCTGGGGAAACGAGGTGAAATTTCACAAAAATAACTACTGTTTATATTCTGAAAATTCTAAGTAAAACAGTAATATGCAATCGATTTCAAATTAAATATTTTCTATCCATCAAAGAGAACAGAATGGCAAAGCAAACGAAAGAACAACTCACCTCCAAGAAGAAGATAGCAACTAATGATGAGTCTTCCTGGTTTGGCGGAGACAATGCCCTTACCGAAAAACAATCGAACCTTTTTAAGTATATTTTCATAGGAGTAGCTGTTTTACTTTTTTTTGTAAGACCCTACTTCAGCAAGGATTTTGGACCCAGTAGCGATGAAATTTATCACAAAGCATTGGGTGATTTATCGTATGACTATGTTACGTCTTTAGGAAAAAACGATTCTGTTTTTCGTTACATTCTAAACAGCAGAGAAGATGCTTCTGTGATTCTCAACTACGGTCCCTTATTAGAAGTAGTTTCTGCAGCAGTTTACAAAAATTTAGGCACCGACCCCTATCCTACTCGTCACTTTGTATTCACCGTTTTCACTTTTATACTATTTCTGTTTTGCGGGTTAGCCGCCAAAAAAATTGGGGGCTGGCGAGCCGCTCTATTCGCCATGCTCTTTATGGTTTTAAGCCCCCGGCTCTTTGGTGAATCTTTTAATAATCCCAAAGACCCCACTTTTGCAGCGGGGTATATAATGGCAGTGTGTATGCTACTCTCCTTTATAGGTGAACTTCCAAAACCTTCTTGGAAAACGACCATACTATTAATGCTGGGCGCAGGCTTGGCGTTTAGTGTACGTGTAGGAGGAATCTTACTTTTCATTTACACACTTATGTTTGTGGGTTTAGCCTTGTTACAAAAAGAAGAATGGCGAAAAGAATTATTGTCGTTCAATTTCAAATATTACAAAGACCTCATTTTAAAGATTGCGGTAGTTATTGTAGGTGGTTGGATAATAGGCATCATTACTTGGCCATCTGCTATTTTGAGCCCTATATCGCATCCTATTCATGCGTATCAGGTACAATCTTCTTATCCGACTATTATTCGTGTTTTATTTGGTGGAGAATACATTCCATCCAATGAAGTGCCTTGGAATTACAACCCTACTTACATAGCCATCACCACCCCAGTAATCATCTTATTGGGAATGCTTTTAGGCGTATTGTTCTTACCAAAAATGAAAAAGTATTTCAACCTCTATTACATTGGCATTATCCTCTTTGTTTCGCTTTTCCCTTTGGTGTTTATCATCATCAAAAAGTCTGCTTTGTTGAATGGATGGAGACACAGTTATTTTACCTACACAGGTTTGGCAGTCTTTGCAGCTGTTGGGTTTGAAGCATTGTTTAGAAGTTTAAAATCTAAAGTGGGGCAATACATTTTGTACGGAATTTTAGTAGTAGGAATGCTTTCGCCAGCCATTTTTATGGTCAAAAATTTTCCAGTAGTTTATGTTTACTTTAATGAATTAGTGGGAGGTGTAGATGGCACTTATGGAAATTACCAAATGGATTATTATGCTTGTAGCGCAAAACCTGCGGCAGACTGGATTACAAAGAACATCCCTTATGATGCTAAGCTAAAATTAGTATCCAACAATCCTTTTGAATTGAATGAAAGCTTACGCTCCGATAAATCTTCTTTTAAATCCGAATACATTCGTTTTAGAGAACGTAATGAACAAGATTGGGACTATGCTATTTTCTTACCTCAATTTGTAGACCCGCAAATGATGAAGAAAAAATTCTTTCCTCCAAAAGGAACTATCCATGAAATTAAGGTAGATAACTCAGTGGTAGCCTGTATTGTGAAACGCGAAAGCAAAGACGATATGCTTGGAATAGAAGCCCTAAAAAGAAACGATGTAAGAGGTGCAATACCTTTATTAGAGAAAGCGTTACAACAAAATACGACTAATGAAATAGCTTGGGCGTATTTGGGGGTAGCTTATGCTTCAGTAGGTAGAAAGCAAGATGCACTCCAAGCTCTCACCAATGCTATGAATATTTCACCAGAGTATCAATTACCACAGATGTATTACAATCAAGTAATGCAAATGCCTCAGTAGTTTAGAGGACTTTAAAACTCAACAATAACGGGCTTATTCTTTACGATGGCTTCTATTTTGTCCAACACTTCTGTAGTGATGAGTGGCATGGCATCATAGCATTTTAAGTTATCTTCCAGTTGCGAAACTTTTGATGCACCTAATATTACAGTAGAAACATTCGGATTTTTCAAACACCAGCAAAGGGCCAAATGATTAAGCGAAACACCTATCTCTTTTGCCAAAGTAATCAGTTCTTTTACTTGCTCCATTTTTTCTTTATCGGCCAATGAACGGTCTTTCAACCAACTCATACTTTCCATTCCCATACGAGAATCACCAGGCAAGGAATCGATGTATTTCCCTGTAAGCAAACCCGAAGCCAAAGGAGACCAAATGGTAGTGCCCAAGCCAAAAGTTTTAAAAACAGGAAGATAATCCTGCTCCATTTTTTTTCGTTCAAAAAGATTGTATTGCGGTTGTTCCATAGTAGGACCTATCAATTTAAAACGCTCTGCATGATAGTGCGCTTCCGTAATTTGTTGACCACTCCATTCGCTTGTTCCCCAATACAAAATTTTGCCTTGTTGAATTAACTGATTCATCGCCCAAACTGTTTCTGAGATAGGCGTGTGTACATCTGGGCGATGGCAAAAAAACAAATCTAAATAATCTACCTGCAAACGCTTCAGGGCGGCATCACAAGCCTCGATTACATGCTTACGCGACAATCCCTTTTGATTCGGCAATTGCCCACCCCAAAATACTTTACTGGATACCAAATAAGTGCTTCTATCCCACTTCATTTTCTTTAAAATATTCCCCATCACTATTTCCGATTTGCCCGAAGCATATGCCTCTGCATTATCGAAAAAATTAACCCCCGCATCATAGGCTTTTATCATCAACTCCTCTGAAACATCATCTCCTATTTGGTTTCCGAAAGTAACCCAAGAGCCCAATGAAAGAGCACTTACTTGTAAACCTGATTTTCCTAATCTTCTATATTCCATTTTAGTAAATTTTTATTCTGCTAATGTAAAAGAAATTAGATTTGCCCACTCATAAAATAGTATAATGTCTACCAATTTCACTCCTGCTATTCTTTCCCAATCGCTTACATGGGATGCTTATTTAAAATTGACCATTGAAATCATAGAAACAGAACCCAAACCAGCTATTTATAAGGATGAAAGAATGCTAAAATATACTGCAGATAATTTAGCAAGAATGAAAAAAGTTTTGGAGGTCATAAATTTAGAGTCTAAATTATACAACCAACTAAATGAACTAAAAGAAGACTGGACTTGGGTTTGCATCACCGAGCCTTGGTGCGGAGATGCGGCTCAAATTGTTCCAGCGTTGCATGTAATCGCATCTTGTAGTGAGCGTATTCAATTCAAAATTATTTTGCGTGATTCAAATCTGGAAATCATGGATAAATATCTGACGAATGGTGGCCGTTCTATTCCTAAATTAATTTGTCTAAAAACAGAAACGCTGGAAGAAATAGGAACATGGGGACCAAGACCCGCGGTAATTCAGCAAATTGTAAATGAAAACAAAGACAATCCCAATTTATCTTTTGGCGAAAAAGTGCGCATGATTCACAGTTGGTATGAAACAGATAAAACCATAACGCTACAAAAAGAATTTATTGATTTAATAAAGAATTGGAAAGATGTTCGTTTGTAATTAGCATTGCAAAAATAGATTTCACTAAAATTATCAAAAAAACATAACCATGAGCCAAACAAAAACATCTGAAATACGCTTCAAGATTACATTAGACCAACAAAATGTACCACAAGATATAAAATGGCAAGCCACTGATTCTAGCAATCAAGAACTAAGAGATTGCAAATCTATTATGGTTTCTATTTGGGATGCAGTGACTAAAGAAACACTCAAGATTGATTTATGGACCAATGAAATGACTATAGATGAAATGCACTCCCATTTCTTCCAAACCTTACTATCTATGGCAGATTCGTATCAAAAAGCGACCAAGAACCCTTATGTGAAAGAAGAAACAAAAGCCTTTGCTGAAATGCTGGCTAAGAAAACAGCAGACTGGGAAAATAGTAAAGCCAGTTAGTTTATGTCTTTCATGGTGTAGTAAACATAAAAAAGGCTAACCTTCAGGTTAGCCTTTTTTAATGAGATTTGTCTATTTAAAATTATTTTTTAGGTGCTTCTGGAGTAGAGGCAGGAGCAGCTGGTTGAGCTGGAGCCGCAGGAGCTGTTTGTTTTGGTTGACCAAAGTTAGCATTAAAACCGCCAGTTTCATTTAAGCGTTTCTCTACTTCTGTTTTTTCTACTTCTGTTTTAGCGGCTTTCACTTTCCCATTTCTATCAATAAAAAAAGCAGAGCTCACACTAAATACCAAAAGCAAAATAGCCAAAGTCCAAGTAGTTCTTTCTACCACATCGGTAGAACGACTCGCACCAAATATTTGTTGACTTGCGCCACTGAACGAAGCATTCACTCCACCACCTTTAGGATTTTGAATTAAAACAATAGCACCTAAGAGCACACAAATTATGATGATAAGGATAGTTATTAAAGCGTACATAGTTAAATTTGATTTTTAAGTTTTTTAATTTGAGTGGCGAAATAACTGCTTTTTTCGGGATTTTTCAAAATCAGTTTTTGGTAGGCATCTATTGCCTTTTCTATAAACCCTTGTTTTTCGTATAATTTTGCTAATGTTTCCGATACTAATTCTTTGCTTGAAACATTAGGTTTTTCTTTTTTTACTTTTTGTTTGATACTTTTTTGTTCTTCTATAAATGACTCTAGTCCTTTAGAGTAGTTAGTTTCAGACTTTAATAACTCATGAAAATACCCCACCGGAACACTACTTATTATCAATTTATTCAACTCCTCTTCTTCTGCTTTTATAGCGTCTTCTTGTTGCTTTTCTATCTCTTTAAAAGTATTTTTCTTTTTATTGAAAACGGTAAGCCATTCATCAAAAGTATGGTCTTCTATTAAAAATTTCCGCCCAACCTCTGCTTCCGTTACTTCATTAGATTGCTCTCCCAGAATATCATTTCCAATACTTTCAACAGAGAGAATTGCAGACTCTTCCATTGTTTCCATCGCACCGCTATCTTTTCCTTCACTATGGTCGTTCTCTAAAAATACTTCTTTCGTTTTTTGATTTTTTCCAGTCATTAAATCATACAAAACCTCTCTATCACTTGTATATACAGCGGCAGATTGCAGTTGTACATCAGCATCTGGATGACTATTATCCTTGTACTTCTTGGCCAACAATAGTTGTGCTTGAGAGAAAAAAGGATATTCCTCTTTAATCTTTATAAGCTCTTCTGTAGAGAGGCCTAAGATGTTTTTTGAAAAAGTAGTATGTGCGTTTTGCTGATTCACTTTATAATAATTACCATTTTACTAAAGCTCTATTAAAAATATCATCTACTAGTTGCTTATTAATTTCTTCTATTAAAGCATTCTCAACATTAATCAAATTTTCTGTACCCGGGAAATCTGCAAAGCGAGTAAAATTTTCAGACCACTTATCCTTTGGATCTTTTGTGTTTTGAAAATCGATGTGCAATGTAACAGTAAGTCTGTTTAACCCAGACTGTACTTGGGCAGTAGGTGCTTGACTGGTAACTACATAACCACTGAAATATCCTTTAAAAATTAAATCACCATCATTTGCTACTTGGCGCAAATTTGCTTCTGAGACTAATTTCACTTTTAACTTATCGGTGAAATTCTGATTTAATGAAGCGGGTCCATTATTAGCTCTGTTCTGAATTGGCTCAATGGTTACCGACTTTATATCAGGAGAAATATTGGCTCCCGTAAAAGAATACACTTTGCAACTTTGAATAGAGATTAGAAAATAGAAAGCAGAAAATAGAAAACAGCCTTTGGTAAATAGACTAAAAATTCTATTAAATAACATTACTTTATTTTTTTCTGCATTCATTCCCTCATTCTCTAATTTACCAATTCTCCTATTCTCTCATTCTTCTAAACCATACTCCTTAATCTTTCTATACAATGTCCTTTCTGAAATGCCCAAATCAGCAGCAGCATCTTTACGTCTGTTTCTATGCTTTTTGAGGGCTTTAAAAATGAGCTCTTTCTCTTTATCTGCCAATGATAAAGATTCATCTATGGTTTCGTGTTTTACAAAACTATTTTTATCGTGCAACACAATGGTCTTGTTATCTTCTTTAACAGCACTTTCTTGCAGAGGTTGAATAAAACTTGCTGTAGGGTAAGATACATTAGAGATGCCTGTTTGCGCACCAGATTCTCCATTGCTATACTGGGTGCGGGTTACATCAAATACAAACTGTTTTAAATCATTCAAATCTTTTTTCAAATCGAAAATGAGTTTGTACAATATTTCTCGCTCAGAAAAATTCCCTGCTGCATCAGACAAAGGTTCACGAGTAAGAGCTGGCAAGCGATTGGCAGTTATATCTGGAACAATACTTACTAATTCTGTAGCAGAAACTTCTTTATCGGAGGCGAGTATAGAAACTTGTTCTGCTACATTTTTTAACTGACGAACATTTCCTGGCCAAGTATACTTAAGAATCACCAAACGCGCTTCATCTGTGAGTTTAACTGGGGGCATTTTCATGCGCTCTGCAAAATCAATACAGAACTTTCTGAAAAGCAAATATATATCTTCACCTCTTTCTCTAAGGGGTGGAATATAGATAGGTACAGTGCTTAAACGATAGTATAAATCTTCTCTAAATTTTCCTGCCTGTACAGCATCTTGCAAATTTACATTCGTAGCAGCTACTACTCGTACATCGGTTTTCATCACTTTAGAGGAACCTACTCGAATGTATTCGCCCGTTTCTAAAACACGCAACAGCCGCGCCTGTGTACCCAACGGTAACTCGCCTACTTCATCTAAAAAAATTGTTCCCCCATTCACCGTTTCAAAGTAGCCTTTACGAGCATCGTGCGCTCCTGTGAAAGAGCCTTTTTCGTGCCCAAACAATTCTGAATCGATTGTGCCTTCAGGAATAGCACCGCAGTTTACAGCTATAAAATTACTGTGTTTCCGGGTTCCTAAGTTGTGAATGATATGCGAAAAAACCTCTTTCCCTACACCACTTTCACCCGTAATTAAAACGGTCAAATTAGTAGGTGCTACTCGTTCTGCAATACTAATGGCATGATTCAGCAATGGAGAATTTCCAATAATACCGAACCTGTTTTTTATAGTTTGAATTTCCATTGCTACTTTCTTTGAAACGCTTACAAAGCGAATGTTGATTTATTCTACTTTTTGATTCTTA
Source organism: Chitinophagales bacterium (assembly GCA_044228065.1). Classification (GTDB taxonomy): domain Bacteria; phylum Bacteroidota; class Bacteroidia; order Chitinophagales; family LD1; genus JBGAVP01. The sequence goes on from JBGAVP010000030.1 coordinate 14,234, forward strand.
ACTCTTCTGGTATTATCTTATTCGGCTTAAAAATAAATTTACGATTGCGTTCTTCTTCTGTTTGTAATGCCAATATAAATGCATTGGTTTCTTCAATCCAATTAAAGATTTCTTCTACTGATAATTTTCTATGTTTCGCTACCTGCTCCTCTGTTACAGTGTAGTGAAACCCCACTCCTTCCATATCTTTTTTTGGACTAAACATTTCTATCAAATTTCTTTAGATTAATAATGTCTAACTTATCTTGTTCGCGATTTGCATATTCTTTTAATAGAATTAAATCCCCTATGGAAACCACATTTACTTCTGCTTTTTTTATCAACTTGATATTTCTTCTTTCCCAAGCAATTTCAAAATTAATGGGGCAATCTATGATTACATCTAATGCCATTTGCTGTAAAGAGTCACTCGTAAAACTATAAGCTATCAAGTTTTTTTCTTTTACCATTTGCTGGCGAACAGTAGCAGAAATTAAATTTGAAAACTGAAAATAAAGATTGCTTCTGTACTTATTTTCTTTGAGAATTTTTTCAAATTTCTCTATGTTTTCTTTTTCCCACTCAAGTATCAAATCAATATCTGCTGTCATTCTTGGTATACCATATAAATTTACAGCCAACCCACCACACAGCAAATATTTTACTTTGTGTAAAGCTAAAGATTCAAAAAGTTCATGTAGTTGAAACATCCCTTAAACTATTTCTCCTATTAAAGTTCCACTGGTACAATCCACCACTTTTACCTGCACATATTCACCTAACTTTAAATTCCCTTTCGGAAAAACAATTCCTTTATTCTGAGAATTTCTACCGAAAAGTTGATCATCACTTTTAGAAGCTATACTCTCTATCAATACTTCGTAGGTCTTTCCTACATCTTCTTTATTGCGCTCATGAGAGTGCTTCCGATGCAGAGCTACTATTTCAGCCAATCTTCTCTTCTTCACTTCCTCTGGCACATCATCAGCAAATTTTTTAGCAGCGGTAGTTCCAGGTCTTTCATTGTAAACAAACATGTATGCCATTTCATAGCGCACCGCTTCCATCAGCGAGATGGTATCTTGATGTTCCTCCTCTGTTTCACTGCAAAAACCAGCTATTATATCAGTTGAAATAGCCGCTTCTGGAACAATTCTTCTGATAGCATCTATTCTACTCATATACCACTCTCGATCATAGGTGCGGTTCATCATCTCTAAAATGCGAGAATTACCGCTTTGTACGGGTAAATGAACGTATTTACAAACATTGGGATACTTCGCCATCACTTCCAAAACATCATCCGTCATATCTTTTGGATGAGAAGTAGAAAAGCGCACTCTCAAATCGGGAGCTATTTGCGCTACCTTTTCCATGAGTCGAGCAAAGTTTACCACTCCATCATCGTACTTGGCATCTATCAACTTCTTTCCTACTAATTTAGGATCTTCAGAAAAACGATAAGAATCTACATTTTGCCCCAATAAAGTTACTTCTCTATAACCGTTAGTGTATAAGTCTTTTGTTTCTTGCACAATCGTTTGCCAATCCCTTGAGCGTTCTCTTCCTCGAGTGAATGGGACTACACAAAACGAACACATATTATCACATCCTCTGGTGATAGAAATGAAGGCAGAAATCCCATTAGAGTTCAATCGAACAGGATTTATTTCTGCATAAGTTTCATCGCGTGAAAGTAGCACATTCACTGCCTTTTGGCCAGTCTCAGCCTCTTCTACTAATGCTGGAAGCGAACGATAGGCATCGGGACCAGCTACTATATCTACCAGTTTTTCTTCTTCTAAAAATTTCTCTTTTAATCGCTCTGCCATGCAGCCCAAAACACCTATTACTGCTCCTTTTTTCTTCTTTTTTACACCCTGTAAATTTTGCAATCTAGCTCTCACTCTCTGCTCTGCATTATCTCGAATGGCACAGGTATTTATTAAAAGTAAATCAGCATCTAAATGATTGGTAGTAGCATCAAAACCCGCATCTGCTAAAATAGAAGCCACCACTTCACTATCGGCAAAATTCATTTGACAGCCATAACTTTCTATGTAGTATTTTTTACCATTAGAAGGTACAGAAACTGGGCGAGTAGCTGTCAAAGTTTCCCCTTGACGACTCTCGTCTATTTTTTTTGTTTCTAGCTCAAATGCTATATCGTTATTGTAAAGAGAATTACTCATGCGTTATAATAAGTCTGCAAAGATAAGACAGAATGGCAGATAGCGCATTAAAAAATGGTAAAAATTTTGCAAGGAATCAGGCCTTTGCAAGTTTCACTAAGTCTTTTACCTCCAATACTTTTTTATCACTTCCATTTTTTGCAGCCTGTATCATTCCTATTCCCACTTCACTGAGCGTAGAAGCATAAGAAGAAAAAAGTGGTTGTAATACGGGATAGAAAAAAGAAATAAGACCATAACCTTTCAAAGTATTCTTCAATCCTTTAGTGGGATTCATAAAACCTGGGCGAACAGCATACGCATCTTTAAAACCCAATTTTAAAAGATCGTTTTCTGTTTTACCTTTTACCCGTGCCCACATCACGCCACCTTTTTCTGTACTATCCGTTCCACTACCCGATACATAAAGAAAAGTCATATCAGGATTTAGTTTCAGCAATGTTTTAGCAAAACTAAGCGCAAGGTCGTATGTGATTTTTGTGTAGGCTTCTTCTTTCACTCCTACCGAAGAAATACCAGCACAAAAGAAACAGGTATTGTAACCCACAAGCTGATTTTCTACAGCACTTAGGGCGCTCAAATCTTGTACGATTAACTCCTTTAACTTAGAATGCGCTACACCACAAGGTTTGCGATTAACTACTAAAACACTTTCTACATCCCTTGATAAAAGTGCCTCGTGTAAAACTCCCTCTCCTACCATTCCAGTGGATCCTGTGATTATTGCTTTTATCATGTTATATTTTTTGTTGAAGACGAATAAGAATTACAAATAGTGTTTATTGCATTAAAAGAATGATTTCATAGATTAAAATTGCACGTTTGTTGGAATGCAAAAAAAGAGTTCTCATCAACTTAGAAAGTAAAAAATCTTTTATGCTAATTTGAACTAAACAAATTTTTCACCAGAACTTCGCTCCCTATGATTCGTTTTCTTTTGGCTGTTGCCTTATTCATTTCTACAACATTTACATTTGCTCAAGAGCCTTATTTAGTATCCTATCGTTTAGTAAAAACACATACCAAAGCAACACTCAAAGCCATGTGGAAGAAAAATAAACTTCCAACTATGTTTGCTCCTATTCGCCATGAAGTAGATATTTATGAAATTACGTACAAAGGAAAATGGATAGACGGTACTTACCGGAAAGCTACAGGTATTTACTATGTTCCTAAAAATGTAAAGAAATCATTGCCTTACATGGTTTTCTGCCATGGAACAGAGATTCACAAAGGTCGTCAGATTAGTGATGGAGATGCACAACAAGGCATTAGTTTAGGAGCTGCCACAAGTGGCTATTACTCACTTTTCCCAGATTATTTTGGAATAGGTGGAGGCGAAGGAAATCACTTATACCAACATGCGGAAAGTGAGGCAAATGCTGTCATCTATATGCTTTTTGCGGTAGATGAATTAAACAAAAAACTAGAAGCAAAAACAAACGGACAATTATTTCTCACAGGATATTCGCAAGGAGGTCACGCATCTTTTGCAGCGCATAAATATTTAGAGCAATTAAACGACCCGCGTTTTCAGGTTACAGCCTCCTCTCCTATGTCTGGAGCTTATGATATGAATGGGGAACAAACCAAATATATGTTTCAAGTATATCCCCGTCCGTTTTACTTACCATATCTTTTAGTTTCTTACCAAGAGGCATACAAAATTCTAGACAAACCTAATATCTACGATATTTTCAAGTCTCCTTTCGACACCCTACTTCCTGATTTTTTTAGTGGCAATAGAACTCATTACTTGGGTGATTTAAATTCCCTTTTACCAAAGATTCCGAAGGATGCTATCAAAGACGAATACATCACAGCATACACTTCAAACCCTGAATATCCCTTTAAGAAAAGACTACAAGAAAACAATTTATACGACTGGATGCCCAAAGCACCCGTTCAACTTTGCTATTGTGAAGGCGACCGTGAGGTGAATTATAAAAATTCGTTGAAAGTATACGAAGACATGACAGCTAGAGGCAAAAAAGATATCAAGTTAAACAATCTCAGCCCTAGGCTAGACCATAATACCTGTGCGCTTTTTGCAGTAATGGCTACTGTAAATTATTTTGATAGATTTAAGAAACATGGTCAAAATCCTAAACTAAAAGATGTACCTCCTTTCAAGAAAATGCTATTGAGTATTTTGAAAAAGAGAATAGAAAAGAAATATCTAGCAGACAAATCGGATAAGGCTTATATGTAAATCTAATTCAAAGAAATGGCAGGCATCATCAGTTCCATAGAATTGTGAAACATAAGTGGATGAATGGAATACTGAATGAAGTTGATGATAGGAAAACTATCTAAATGCTTAATTAATTCTGCTTTGTTTTTACAAACAAAAACCACCCAAAGTTTTGAGCGATCATCTGTAAGCGAATAGCTTAGGACTACCCCTTTCGCCAATAGTTGATTAATCAAAATTCGCTGAGTAGGAATAAGCGCTACAAACTCTGCTGTAAACTCTGCTAAATTTATTTCTACCATATACTGCCGCATACTAAAACCATTTTTTTCTTACAAAAAACCAAGTCATTACCGATGCTAATAAAATAGAGAAACCGAAAACAATTACAAACGAATAAGGGTGATGTGCAAATGGCAAATGCTCTACATTCATTCCATAAAAACTAGCGATTAATGTAGGCACCATCAGCACAATGGTAACAGAGGTAAGCCGCTTCATCACTACATTCAAATTATTAGAAATAATAGAAGCGAACGTATCCATAGTTCCGTTTAAGATATTCGAGTACATTTCACTCATTTCCAGTGCTTGCGAATTTTCAATAATAATATCATCTAACCAATCTTTGTTTTCTTCTTCTTTAATTTTCAGAAAATTAGTTCGTTTGATTTTCATCTTCAACAACTCATTGGTACGAAGGTTCGTCACAAAATAAATTAAGCTCTTTTGAAGGTTTAGTAAGCCCGTTAAATCAGCATTTTGCGAAGAATTGTAAAGTGCCTTTTCATAAGCATATCTTTTATAATTTATTTGCTTTAAATATTCTTGATAAGTTGCTACGTTCTTATCAAAAAGCGAAAGAATAAAAGCATCTACATCATTCAGATTTAAGGTGCGCGGTGGTGTTTCAGTAAAGAAATCAATTACTCTGTTCTTATATGCACTTACCGTTATTATATGTTCATCAGTACGAATAATTCCAATAGGAATAGTAATAAACAAAGCCTCCGAATCGGAAAGATTTTTATTTTCAACTGGCGTTTTTAAAACAATTAAATCTACTCCATCCACAGTTTCATAACGCGCGCGCTCATCTATATCGAGTGAATCGGTAATAAAATCAATATCTATGGAAAGTTTTTCAGAAAGTTGTTGAGTTTCGCCAGCCGCAAATGGACCGTACAAGTTAATCCAACAGCCTTGTTCGGGTTGCGATAATTGGGTAAAATTCCCATTTTCTTTTTTGTAGTAGCTTATCATAATGCATGGCCAAAAAAATGGTTAAAAAAAATTGCCTTCTAAAAAGCGAGCAAATGTAGGGAAACTTTTTGTACGAAAAAGTAGCATGGGATATTTAACAGAGATTTAAATCTCTAGTTCACCCTCAAATACTTTTACCGCAGAGCCTATTAAAAAAATACGCGCAAATCCATTGCTAGACTTACTGAATTTTACGGCTAGCTCCCCACCTTTAGTCTTTACTTGCACGGCCTCTTTCTTAGCCTCACTTTTCATATAACTAGCTAAAACTGATGCTACTACACCAGTCCCACAAGAATAGGTTTCATCTTCAACTCCACGCTCATAGGTACGAACATACATTTGCTCGTCATTTATTTGCTCCACAAAATTTACATTTATTCCATCTTCTCTGTACTGCTCTGAAAATCGAATTGCCTTTCCTTCACTGTAAACATTTAAAGCATCTGCATTTAAAACAAATCGAACAAAGTGTGGCGAACCAGTATCAGTAATAAAATCAGTCCCTGAACAAACAACTTCCTCCACATCTTTCATTTGCAGTGACACCGTTCCATTCTCAATAATTTCACCTCTATGCTCTCCATCTATTGCCCAAAACTGACACACAGAGCCAGTTAAACCTAAATCGTGCGCAAAACGGATAATACACCTTCCTCCATTCCCACACATGGTACTTTCATTTCCATCACTATTAAAATACACCATTTCAAAATCGAAACCATCTTTATCTTGAAGGAACATCAATCCATCGGCACCTACCCCAAACCTTCTGTCACAAATAGATTGAATAAAATATTTCTGCGTCCTATTAAACAACAGTTCCCTATTATCTATCAAAATGAAATCGTTTCCAGTACCCTGGTATTTATAGAATTTAACTTTCATTAATTGTTGTGTGTTAAACAGCGTTAAACCATTGCCCTCAAACATACAAACTCTAAACTTCTTGAAATAATTTTGTTTCATAATTCGTTTTAATAACATCTAAAACTTAAAATTATGGACATCAAAAAAATCGGATTTACGGCATTCGTTTCTTTCTTTAGTGCTTTTGCAGCACTGGCTATTTTTACGCATTTTCATCCCACTACACCACTGGCTTTACTGGAGGAAAGTAAGATTCCAACTCATTACGTAAACTTGCCACAACCTGTAAATGTTTCTGCACAGCCTATTGATTTTAGATATGCTGCAGCAGCCGCTACTCCAGCAGTAGTCCACATTAAATCCAAATTCAAAACTGAACAAGTATCTATGAGAAGAGGTGGAGGCAATCCTTTGCAACAATTTTTTGGCGATGATTTTTTTCAATATTTCCAAGGCCCAAATCCCTATCAACGCCAACTACCCGAGCAACTCGCAACTGGCTCAGGAGTTATCATTTCTAAAGATGGTTATGTAGTTACTAATAATCATGTAGTAGATAATGCATCAGAGATAGAAGTGGTATTGCACAACAATAAATCCTACAAAGCCAAATTGATAGGGCACGATGCAGATACCGATATTGCATTATTGAAAATTGAAGGCGAAGAATTCCCTTCGGTAAAATTTGCAAATTCTGATTCGGTATTAGTAGGCGAATGGGTGCTTGCTGTAGGGAATCCATTTAATCTGGCCTCCACTGTTACTGCTGGAATTGTAAGTGCTAAGGGTAGAAATCTAAATATGAATGGCGATAATGGTCGCTCTTCTACCGCAATAGAGTCTTTTATTCAAACCGATGCTGCAGTAAATCCTGGCAATAGTGGTGGTGCTTTGGTAAATGTAAATGGAGATTTGGTAGGCATTAATACAGCCATCGCATCTCCTACAGGAAGTTATGCTGGCTATTCTTTTGCCGTACCTTCTAACATTGTAAACAAAGTAATTTTAGACCTAAAACAATTTGGAATTTCACAAAGAGGTTTTTTGGGTGTGACTATAAAAACGGTAGATGATGAAACTGCTAAATCTGTGGGTTTAGAAAAACCAATGGGAGTCTATGTAGAGGGCGTAAACAAAGGCTCTGCTGGTGAAGAAGGTGGATTAAAAAACAAAGATGTAATCACCAAAATAAATGGCTTCACAGTGAATAGTTCGGCAGAGCTACAAGAGCAGGTAGCTAAATATAGACCTGCGGATAAAATTGCCGTAGAATTTTTACGAGATGGTAAAATTCAAATCACTTCCGTACAATTAAAAAACAAATACAACACCACCGCTTCTGTAGATAATTCTAAAGACATTTTGGGTTCACTGGGAGTAACAGTAGAAAATCTTTCTGCTAAAGAAAAAGCTCAACTGGGGTTAGAAAGTGGCGTAAAGGTGACTGATTTAAAAGCAGGCAAATTGGCTGAGTTTACCGATATTAAAAAAGGGTTCATCATTACTCAAATTGACGACCAGCCAGTATCTGATGTTACCGAATTAGTAAACATGCTTAAAAACAAATCGGGTAAAGTTTTAATAGAAGGAGTTTATCCGAATAAGCCTATGAGTTATTTGTATGCTTTTAGAATGTAAGAAACATTAAGAAATATTCTAATAAAAAAAGGATGAACCAAAAGTTCATCCTTTTTTTATTAATACCCATTAAAGAGTAATTACTGATTTAGTTTCACCTCATTAAAAGTAGGAAGTGAGCAATCAAATTTAGTAACATCATCACTTCTGTTTTGAGATTTATGAGCCAAATCCAAATCAGTAAATTTCACATCTCCATTGTTACGAATGCAAATTCTTTGTTCTTCTTTTATAGAACCATCCGCATTTCTATAGGCAGGGTTTACCGAACCATCAAATACAATTTCTGGCACTTTATCACCAAATACTGCAGCAAACAATTGTCCAAAAGCAGTAGTGTTATCTAAACCGCCTGTACCTTTCGTAATTTTATTATCGTGAAAAGAAATACCCCCACAATATGGGTCATAAATAGAATCTTTGTAAGGTCTTTGTAAAGATAAATAACTTACAATGGCTGCACTTACAGAGTTATTTCCACGAATCTCATTTCCGAAAATTTCGCATTGATTTGTGGCCATAATAATAATACCTGTTCCTGCTGGAATTTCAGAAACGGCAGTTCCTTTAGGTCCAAAATTTTTCACATTATTATCTACTATTTGATTGTTGTGAACTTTACAACGAGCACCATTCTTCACAGGTAAATCAGGTAAATCAAATACCAATACTCCTCCCGTATTACTGGTGCTTATATTTTCATAAACATCAGCATCTATGCAGTTTTCTATTTCTATTCCAGCCACATTATCGTGCACCTTATTTTTACGCACCACTACATTTTTAGACTGACCTACATATATACCTGCATCCGAAGAGCCCATTATTTCACATTCTTCAATCAATACATTGGTACAACTCACAGGATAAATACCATAAGACCCATTTGATGTAGAATGCAACGTAGTCCATCCACTTTTAACTCTGCGGAATGTTACATTGGTACCATCTTGAACTTTTATGCAATCACCTTTAGCATCTAAAATGGTGAAATCTTCCAACACCACACCATCTGCTGTGATACGCAAACCTTCTGCTCCATCTTTTTGCCCTTTGAAACTCAAAATAGTTTTATCCATTCCTTTTCCACGAATAGTTACATTTTTAATACCATCTAAAATCAACGGACGAGAAAGACTGTAGGTTCCTTCAGGAAGTTCTATCACTTCTCCTTCTTTGGCATTAATCAATTTCTCTTGAATTTCTTTTTCAAAAGCAGCCGAATCAGCAGTGCTTCCTCCTTTAGGTTTGCAGCTACTCATTATCAAAGCAGCACATGCAATGCAACAAAGGCTAATAATTTTGTTCATAGTTTGTTTTTTTGTGGAGTGAATATATTAATTAGTTTTTAGTTGTAGGTTATCCGTTCACAGTTGTAAGTCTTACGTCTGATAGCTAGTTTTTATTTGGGATGATAGTTACTCTCTGCATGTTCTATCCAATAAATCTTTTCAAAAGGCATTTTCTTCATTTTATGCGCTACAAAATTCTCCATCTGATCGTTGTAATGTTTGCTTTTAGGATCGAGCGAATTGCCTAATGGCATCAGTGTTTCTACACTTTCGGCACCAGCAGGACTGTACTTTACAAACATGGTATAAGTGTCGCCATGTTCAGGATTAAGCTCTAGCTTCCCATTCACCAAATTAGGCTTAGGATAACTAGGCGAAAGTAAGTCAACAAAACTTCCCATTCCTATTGCCTTATCTCCCCTTCTTAGCTTATGTACATCACCCCATCGAACGCGTATACTTCCAAAATTATCCTTCATAAACTTTGCACCATCGCGCAAATACTGAACTGTAGCTTCCTCTGTGAGATTCGGTGCACCTGTTACAAATTGATAATCATCATAATGATTTTTTTCCCAAACCATTTTTATAAAAGCTGCAAAAAGCGTAGTGGCGTAAGAACTAGCTTGGGTATTTAAATCCCAAGTTTTTAAAAGTTGTATAGCATCTGCTATATCAGGGTATTTGGTTTTGTCTAAATCCCAAAGAGGCTGTAGAGATTTTATAAAATTGCTATTCTTTGGATAACGTGTAGTAAACTTAATATCCTGAAATTCTTTCATGGTAAACTTTTCTTTGGACGCAAAAAAATCTTTCAGCAATACCGCTCTATTGTTGTTGCCATTTCGTTGGTTTACATAAGCTGGCAAACGATTTGGATTATCATTCTCTCCTTCGCAGGTAGCGTCAAATACATTGTTGTTGGAATTATAAACAAAACCACATTTAGGATTGATAACATGAGGCATGTTATCCATTTTTACTAAGTCACTCCATAAATTTTCAGAAGTATTTCCTGGTAAAATTCCTGCCCAATTGTACTTCTGATTTTTTCTGTCGGGCATAGCACCATGTGACAAATAAAATATATTGTTTTTGTAATCGGCATACACCAAATTAAATAAAGCAATTCCATGATTCCTTCTCAAAGCTCCCCAAAACTCTGTGTAGTTAGTAGCTTTAGCCATTTCATACAACTGTTGCGCAGCTTTAATATTCATATTCGCTGGAAACCGTATGGCGTAAAAACTATTTGAATTATCAGACTTTAAAGTACATCCGTACTTACTCCAGTAACTCATTTTATTTACCGAAACTTTTAAGCCCTTAACTTTCACATGTAATTTCACGGGGCGCTTTTCTAATGTCTCCCATTTACCATCAAACTCATACTGTAATTTGTTTTTTGAGTTCATTTTTAATTTATAGACATCTACTCTATCAAAATAATTCCATGTAAAAGCCCAGCCTAAATGACGATTGGTGCCCATAGCATTCGAAGTGCCACCTTGAAACAAATTACCAATCATATCGAGCCCTTCTTCACTTTGCAAATGTGCTTCGTAAAAAGTAATAGGCCCTTCCATAGAAATGTGCGGGTTTACACATAAATAAGTTTTAGCATCGGCTGTGCGGGTAGAATTGAGCGCATAAGCATTGGAACCAACCGTAGGCTGGGGGCGGTAATCAATGCTATCTTTATCGTACTTCCCTCCTACTGCATCACCTACATTGTTTTGTGCACCTACTAAAAAACTCATGGTGACCACATAAGTGGTTATCAAATCTTTTTCGGTAATTGGAAATGCCTTCGGCACTTTTACTTTCTCAGGATGAGCTGCAGCAAAAGCATTTACGCCCTGCATATAACCATTCAAATACTTTTTAAACTCGGGTGTTAAATCGGTATCAAATTTTTCTTCCACTATGTTTCTGGCACCAATAGCATGTACAAAAAAATCGGCTTTGGCTCCCTCTACACCTTTAGCAGTTCCAGTTAATCCCTTCGCCACGTAAATTAAATTTTGTGTTTCTTCAAATGCATCTTCTGCATTCGCCCATGCCAAGCCAAAAGCGACCTCAGCATCAGTTTTAGCGAATATATGAGGCACCCCAAAACTATCGCGGACTATGTTTATTCCAACTGGGTCTATTGCTGGGTAATTATTCTGTGCAAATAATTTACTAGATATAACAAGCAATAGCAAAAAGGAAATTCTAAAACGCATGGTCATATTTTAAGTTGCCAAATATAAACGATACCCTTTCACAAAGTATAAATAAGCAACATCTGTTGTCATGACAAAAAAGGTTGTTTATTGAATTTCTATTTAAAAGGAAAAGGTTATTCTTGTAATAAGAAAAAATCACCTCAATCAATTTTTTAAACAAATGCATTCTTTAGCTGAAATTACCGCACTTTACGAAAAGAATTTTGATAAAAACAATTTCGATTTACAACCGAAAAGTTTGTACCAAGCGGTAAATCATATATTAGCTATTAAAGGTAAGAGAATAAGACCATTACTACTTTTGATGGCTTGTGATTTGTTTGAGGGGAATCTAAGTATCGCATTAAATCCAGCATTTGCATTAGAAGTATTTCACAATTTTAGTTTGGTGCATGACGATATTATGGATGCCGCAGACATTCGTAGAGGACAACCTACTGTGCACAAATTGTATGGAGTAAACAACGCTATTTTGGCAGGCGATGCCATGCAGGTGCATGTTTACAAATTGCTACTATCTGCTCCTGCTCCATTTTTATCTGATTTATTAAATGTGTTTACTAAAGCAGCTATTGAAGTAGTAGAAGGGCAGCAAATGGATATGGATTTTGAAACGAGAACAGATGTAACTATTCCTGAGTATCAGCAAATGATAGGTTATAAAACATCTGTACTTTTGGCGGCAGCACTGCAAATGGGTGCTATATTAGGCAATGCTTCCCTTGCTGACCAAGAACACATTTATCAGTTTGGACTCAACTTAGGTTTATCTTTTCAAATAAAAGATGATTGGCTCGATACATTTGGCGAAGCAGAAAAAGTAGGTAAAAAAATAGGAGGCGATATTCTTCAAAACAAAAAAACATTTCTGCTGATTACTGCATTCAACATGGCTACAGAAACTGAAAAAGCTGAATTACAGGCGCTCTTAGCTCATAAAAACGATACAGAAAAAATAGCAGGTGTACAGGCACTTTTTGCCAAATTAAAAATCAGTGAAATAGCCTCCAAAAAAATAGAAGAACTCTATCAACTTTCGCTTAGTTCTTTAGATGCTATTTCTCTAAACTCAGAAAAGAAAGAGCCTCTGCGCACTTTAGCTGCTATGATTCACAACCGTCAGTTTTAAAAAAATACTTTATGCGAGCACTCGGAATTTTAGATAAGATGCCTACCTCCTTCGTGAACCCTGTTCAGTATTTTTTGAATTTGGGTGATGATAAAATTTTGATGAACGATTTAATAGGTCAACAAATTTCGCTTCGATATACAGGAAACATTTACTGTGGCATTTGCTCAAAAAAGACCTACAAATCCTTTGGAGAAGGGCTTTGTTACAACTGCTTTATGAATGCTCCCGAAAATGCAGAATGTATTCTTCGCCCAGAATTGTGCCGAGCGCATGAGCACATAGGCAGAGATGTAGAGTGGGAAATAAAGCACCACCTGCAACCGCATTTTGTTTACTTGGCTTTAGTAAACGAAACTAAAGTAGGCGTAACTCGCGAAACACAAATTCCAACGCGATGGATAGATCAGGGTGCTAATAAAGCTATCATCTTAGCGGAAACTCCTTACCGACAACTGGCAGGAAAGATAGAGGTAGCGCTGAAAGAGTACTTGACCGACAAAACACATTGGATGAAAATGCTCAAAAATGATTTTAACCGAGAGATAGATTTATTAAAAGAAAAAGAAAGAATAGAAAACTTGTTACCAGACAATTTAAAACTATACATTTCACCTAACAACGAAGTACTAGAACTTACTTACCCAGTATTAGAGTACCCAACTAAAGTTACGAGCACTGGCTTCGACAAGCAAAAAGAGATTAATTCAAAACTAATAGGAATACGAGGGCAGTACTTAATCTTAGAGGGCGGTCAAGTCATCAATATTCGCAAACACAGTGGTTATGAGGTAGAGTTGGTGGTGAATTAAAACTACTTAAAAATTCAAATTAAAACTCATCAAAAATGACTTCAAAATATTACATAATACTGTTCTCAATATTGCTTTTATTTCCAAATTTTTCAACCAAAATAAAAACGCCAGCCACTTGTGCCGATGCACTAGCCAATGCACACAAAACCTATGATGCCGCTAAGAAGGGAATCTCTGCAGATGAAATAGAATACCTGCATAAATACGCACAACGAACCATGGATGCAGCCACAGCTACTAAACAAGCAGCTACGGAATGCCACTGCCATGCTAAGTGGACCGTAGAAGATGCTACCAAAGCGTATGAGTATGCTCAGAAAGCATTACAACAAGATACTTTTAGATTGGCGCGAAAGCTTTTAAAGAAGGCGAAATTTTATGCTGATAACAGCATTGCAGATGCAGAAGATTGTTGATTGTATATTAAGCATTAGCTTTTCCTTGAAGTATACTTTTAACTTCATTCCCTATTCCTATGATTGAACGAAAATTAAGAGGAAACTCTAACAGTACGTGCATCATACTTAGAAAATAGAGTGCTACTAAACCCGTACCATAATCATAAGCATACAAGCCTACAGAAATTACCCAAAGCACCACCACACTTATCAGCCAATTCTTAGGTACTTCATGCCATTTAATGACCGATGTTTTAGAAAACCAATTCAAATAATGATAGGTGTATGCGAAGGCGACAAAGCGCATCACGCCTAAGCCTATGGAAGTATGAAATACAGTATTAGGGCTAGGTTCACCCAGTTTTAATATATATAAAATAGATTGATTTACCAAAGCAAAACCGCTCTTATCAAATCTGCTTTTTACAAAATCTGAAAGATGATAAAAACTAAACTCTGGTGTGTACACAAAAAAGCTAATGGCACATAAAGCAAAAACTACAATGGATAAAATACCAGGGATACTTTTACTCTTAAGAGCACCGAACAAAATGAACAAACCAGTAAATAAAAATACATGAATTAAGGTAGGCAAAAAGATACCAAATGTAAAAAAGAAAAAAGGTGTTTTCTGAATCACCAAAGCTAACCCTAGAGCCAAGAACCCAACTAATAGTTTGTAAATAAATACATCAAAAATCACAAAGCCTAACCCTAAAGCAAAAGAAACCAAGATACAAATAGAAGCCGCATTCGGCACATCGGTAAATAGATAGCTAAATAGAAAAAGCAACACACTAATTAGCACCAGCCACACATAATCAAATTTGCTGGTAGCAAAATAATCACGTTTATGCAACCACGTAATTTCAGTGAGATAATGCAAAGGCCCCAGCACTGCATACGAAAACAAAAACAATTCGAATGGCAACAAAAACGCCAACACACAAGCAAAGAGCATGAGCCCAATATTCAAGTAGTCTATCGTTTTTGAACTCATAGAAATTTATCCGTTTGCCTTCTTGTAATCTGCCAAGAATTTTTCCAAGCCAATATCTGTAAGCGGATGATTGAACAAAGCCGCAATAGAAGACAAAGGACAAGTGGCAATATCAGCTCCCACCTCGGCACATTTTACAATGTGTAAACCGCTACGAATAGAGGCAGCTAACACTTCCGTTTCATATCCATAGGTACGATAAATGTGTACAATTTGCTCAATCAATTGCACTCCATCCCAGCTCGAATCATCTATTCTGCCTAAGAAAGGAGAAACCATAGTAGCGCCAGCTTTAGCTGCCAAAAGCGCTTGTCCTGCAGAGAAAACGAGCGTGCAATTTGTTTTAATTCCTTTACCCGAAAAATATTTTATTGCTTTGATTCCTGCTTTAATCATGGGTACTTTTACCACAATATTTGGGTGTAGTGCCGCCAACTTCTCTCCTTCTCTCACCATACCTTCAAAATCTGTAGAAATTACTTCGGCACTCACAGGACCATCTACCAAATTGCAAATAGTAACATAGTGTTTCAAAATATTTTCCTCTCCACTAATTCCTTCTTTTGCCATTAAAGATGGATTGGTAGTTACTCCATCTAAAATTCCCATGTCAGCAGCTTCTTGTATCTCTTTCAAATTGGCAGTATCAATAAAAAATTTCATGTGGTAAAAAATTTATGTTGTTAGAAAAGAATAGTAGACGAATCAAATATCCGAAATAGATTCTAAAAAGCAGAAAAGGAAATCAACAGATGTGGATGCAGAAATGTGAGCACCAAAAAGAGAATAAAAAAAGGGCAAGCTTATCATATCGCACCGCTCAACCGCCTACCTTTGCTGCGTTTCCGCCCTGGAGGAGTGAGCAGGAGCTGGTCGTATGAGGCTCGCCCAAGTTGCAAATATAATCATTTAGGGGAAAGGAAAAAGCGATTAAATGCTTTTTTGTAAGTTATCTCCACTCAAAAAACATTTTCTTTAAGTCGCTTCAAACAAACAACTCTACAAACTCAAACTTACTTCCATCAAACAAACCTTTATCGCTTAGTTTTAATTGTGGAATAACAAGCAGCGCCATAAAAGATAGCGTCATAAAAGGGGCGTGTAATTTTGTACCCAAAGTCTTAGCGGCTGCATCTATTTCAGTATAAAGTTCTGCTACTTCATACGCATCGGCATTTGTCAAAATACCAGCCACAGGTAGCGGCAAAACTATTTGCTGGGTTCCATTGGAAAGGGATAGCCCGCCTTTGTTTTGAATAATGAGATTTACTGCTTGGCAAATATCTTCATCGTTCGTACCTACTACTATAATGTTGTGACTATCGTGCCCCACACAACTGGCTATAGCTCCATTTTTTAGTCCAAAGTTTTTAATAAATGCTAGTGCAGGTGGCACTTCTTCATACCGATTGACTACTGTAATTTTTAGGATGTCTTTTTCTACATTACTTACTGCATTTCCATTTTGAATGGTGGTATTTTCAATAACAGTTTGTGTAATCAGTTGCCCATCTAACGCTTCTATTACTTTTACTTTTTCTCCCAAAGCTTTCACTGTAAAATCAGTAATATCTTTTTCTTTACAATGAAAATTATTAATGATAGTAGCATTCACTTTCTCAATAAAACTCTTTCCATTTTCTGCCACTAACTTGCCACCAATATAGGTTTGAAGAATATTGAAATTCTCTATGGAATCTATTTTAATAAAATCGGCAGTATCACCCTCTCTCAATAAACCATGCTCTAAACCGTAATGCAAAACAGGATTCAAGCAAGCGGCACGTAATACCTTAAAGAGATCAATTCCTTTTGCCAATGAGCGTTTCACCAATTCATTAATATGTCCTTCTACCAAATCATTGGGGTGTTTATCATCTGAGCAAAAAAGAACTTTGTCTGGAAACTCCTGCAGCAAAGGAATTAATGCTTCAAAATTTTTAGCAGCACTACCTTCCCGAATAAGAATTTTCATTCCATGTTTTACTTTATGCAATGCTTCTTCATAAGTAAAACATTCATGATCGGTGGTAATACCTGCCTCAATGTATTGAATAGCCTCCTCCCCTTTCAGTCCAGGTGCATGACCATCTACAGGTTTGCCATGTTTTTTTGCATGTGCTATTTTTTTCAAAACCTCTTCATCCTTAAAAAGTACTCCCGGATAATTCATCATTTCGGTTAAGTACTTTACTTCAGGGCGAGCCAGCAAGCTGTCTATTTCTCTAGCGTTGATAGATGCTCCTGCAGTTTCAAAAACTGTGGCTGGCACGCAACTGGGTGCACCAAAATTAAAATAGAAAGGAACCTGGTTTCCGTTTTCTATCATGTAATTTACACCTTCTACCCCCATTACATTAGCTATTTCATGAGGGTCAGAAACAGTGGCTACCGTGCCGTGCAATACTGCCAAGCGAGCAAACTCTGAGGGCACCAACATAGAACTTTCTATGTGAATGTGGGCATCGGTAAAGCCTGGTAAAATATAATCCTTTACTTCTTTGTCTGTTTTAGAAATCTTAGCAATAATTCCATTTTCTATAACCACTTCCGCGGCATAAATAGTTTCATTGAAAACATCAATAAGATTAGCGAGCAGAATCATAAATCAAAATTAATGAGACGTTTCTGCTAACTGTTGTTTTGTTTCCGATTTTACTGCCCCAGCATTAGCTTTATGAGCCATGGCTGCTTTTATAAAACCAACAAAAAGTGGATGAGGGTTTTCAACTGTAGATTTTAATTCAGGGTGAAACTGTGCCCCCACAAACCAAGGATGGTTGGGTATTTCAACAATTTCTACCAAATTGCTTTCAGGATTTTTTCCAGAAGCAATCATACCCGATTGCTCGTATGTTTCTAAATATTGATTATTGAATTCGTAACGATGGCGATGACGTTCAGAAATAGAATTTGTCTGATAGGCATCAAACGCTTTTGTACCTTCTTTGATGGTACAGGCATATGCTCCTAAACGCATGGTCCCCCCTTTGTTTACAATCTTCTTTTGCTCTTCCATCATATCAATTACAGCATGCGTGGTTTTAGGATCCATCTCTGTAGAGTGAGCATCTTTCCACCCCAATACATTACGACCATACTCAATTACAGCCATTTGCATACCTAAACAAATTCCAAAAAACGGAATGTTATTCTCGCGTACATATTGTATAGCTGCTATCTTCCCTTCTATACCTCTGGTACCAAAACCAGGAGCTACCAATACGCCATCTAAATGTCCAAAAACTGCTTCCATATTGGTTACATCCAAATGCTCAGAGTGAATATTTTCTACTACTACTTTGCAATTGTTAGCCACACCTGCATGAATGAAAGATTCAAAAATAGATTTGTATGCATCCTGCAATTCAATGTATTTTCCCACCAAGCCTATTCGTATTTCTGAGGTCGGATTCTTTAATCGAGTCAAGAAACTCTTCCAATTATCGAGATTACAAGGACCGTCAGCAGACAACTCTAACTTTCTTAAAATAGTCAAATCTGCTTTTTCCTTTTGTAATTCCATAGGTACATCGTAAATAGTATCTACATCAGAGGCTTGTAAAACTGAATCTGGGCTTACATTACAGAAGAGCGCCAACTTTCTTCTCAACTCCTCAGTGAGTTCATGCTCTGTTCTGCAAACTAAAATATCGGGCTGTAAACCGTACGATTGTAATTCCTTTACAGAGTGTTGAGTAGGTTTTGTCTTTAACTCTTTAGCAGATTTCAAATAAGGAATTAAAGTAAGATGGCAGATAAGTGCATTGTTATGCCCCAGCTCCCAAACTATTTGACGAACCGTTTCTACATAAGGCTGTGCCTCAATATCACCCACGGTTCCACCTATTTCTGTCAGTACAATATCATAGTCGCCAGTTTGCCCTAGGAGCATCATTCTGCGCTTAATTTCATCGGTAATGTGTGGAATTACCTGTACTGTTTTTCCCAAATAAGCACCTTCTCTTTCTCTATTAATTACGTACTGATAAATACGCCCTGTAGTTACATTGTTTGCTTGTGATGTAGGCACATTCAAGAAGCGTTCGTAGTGTCCCAAATCTAAATCGGTCTCTGCACCATCTTCCGTTACATAGCATTCGCCATGCTCATAGGGATTCAAGGTTCCTGGGTCTACATTTATATAGGGGTCGAATTTTTGAATCGTAACACGGTAACCGCGCGATTGCAATAGTTTAGCCAACGAGGCTGCAAAAATGCCTTTGCCTAACGAAGAGGTTACACCACCCGTTACAAAGATGTACTTAGCCATCTTTTAAAATTTAATTGTTATAAAATAATTGACAAAAGCTGCGTGAAAGAACACTTCTGAGAGAAAATAGAGAAGTGTTTCTGTTTGCGAAACAAACTTTGGTCGTACAAAATTAAAAAAATAAATCAATTGAGAAAGAGGAATCTGCTTCCTGGTTTAGAATTTACGCTTTGCAATTCTGCCACCAATAAAACCCTCTTTTGTAACCTCTAAGTTCTGACTTCCAAAATCTGATTTCTGACTTCTAACTTCTTTATAGTAATATTGAGCATGACTTTCGATGATTTAAACATTAGTAAACCACTTCAAAATGCCTTGCAAGATATGGGGTTGGTTACCCCTACTACCATTCAGCAGAAGGCCTTTTCGGTGATTATGTCGGGCAGAGATGTAGTAGGAATAGCACAAACGGGGACGGGAAAAACATTGGCATATCTGCTTCCCTGTTTAAGACAATGGACCTTTTCGAAAGAAAAAGCACCTCAAATTTTAATCTTAGTTCCTACCCGAGAATTGGTGGTGCAGGTGGTAGAAGAAGTAAAAAAGCTCACTGCCTATATGAGTGTGCGCGTAGAGGGGGTATATGGCGGCACGAACATCAATACACAAGCTGCTTTAATAGAAAATGGACTGGATGTTTTAGTAGCTACTCCAGGTAGATTGATAGATTTTCTTTTACGCGGAACGGTTAAAACAAAAGCCATTAAAAAGTTGGTAATAGATGAAGTAGATGAAATGCTAAATTTAGGCTTTCGTCCACAACTCACTACCATCTTAGATTTAATGCCACCTAAGCGGCAAAATCTTTTGTTCTCCGCTACCATTACTGAGGATGTAGAAAAACTAATTGAAATCTTTTTTAATAATCCTGAAAAAATAGAAGCGGCACCTACAGGAACACCTTTAGAAAACATTGAGCAGTCTGCCTACTCAGTTCCGAACTTTAATACAAAGGTAAATTTGTTAGAAATGTTAGTAGAAGATACAAGCACTTTTAGAAAAGTATTAGTGTTTGTGGCTACCAAAAAAATGGCGGATTCCATTTACGAAAAGTTATCAGAAAAATATCCTGAAACTATTGGTGTCATTCACTCTAACAAAGACCAGAACTTCCGTTTCAATAGTGTGAATAATTTCCAAAATGGAACTTTCAGAATCTTAATAGCTACCGATATTATTGCCCGTGGTTTAGATATTTCGGAAGTAACACACGTTATCAATTTTGATGTACCAGAAGTACCAGAAAACTACATTCACAGAATAGGTAGAACCGGGCGATACGATAAAAAAGGGATTGCCATTACATTTATTACAGAAAAAGAAAAGGAAAATCAAGAAGCCATAGAAGCATTAATGAAGTTTAAAATTCCGATGCTAGATTTACCCGAAGATGTAGAAATTTCAGAGGTGCTTATACAAGAAGAGATTCCGCTCATTCACATGCCCAATAGTAAAGCCAAAACTCCTAAAAGGGACGAAGCAGGGCCTGCATTTCATGAGAAAAAACTGAAGAATAGAAAAGTAAATAAAAAGGTAAGCCGTGGCGATAAAATGCGCGCCAAATATGGCAAACCCAAGAAAAAAGGAACAAAAGAAAAGAAGTGATTTTTGCTCATTCTTGACATTTGTTTCCTACTCTACATTTCAAAAAATGTCATCTTGTCAGTAAATGGGGAGTGGCACGTGCATTGATAAGAACAAACAAAAAAATCACATCATGGAAAAAGGAAAAATAAACGTAAGCACCGAAAACATTTTCCCAATCATTAAAAAATTCCTGTATTCTGATCAGGATATATTTTTGCGCGAATTAATTTCCAATGCAGTAGATGCTACTACTAAAGTTCAGAAACTGGCGCTGATGGGTGAAGTGAAAGGCGAAGTAGGTGATACCACTATTCAAGTCAGAATAGATGCGGAGAAAAAACAACTTATCATTTCTGACAAGGGTTTAGGAATGACAGGTGAAGAAGTTAAAAAATACATTAATACCATAGCACTTTCCAGCGCTGAAGAATTCTTGGAGAAATTTAAAACCGTAGATGACAAAGCGAGTATCATTGGGCATTTTGGGCTAGGATTCTACTCTGCATTTATGGTGGCAGATACGGTAGAAATAAATACAAAAAGCTATAAAGAGGAGCCTGCGGTAAATTGGGTATGTGATGGTAGCACCGATTTTCATTTAAAAGCTTCTGATAAAGCAGAACGTGGAACAGAGATTATTCTACACATAAATGAAGAAAGTAAAGAGTTCTTAAACGAATGGAAAATAAAAGAGCTGCTGGATAAATACTGTAAGTTTTTACCAATAGCTATTCAATTTGGGACAGAAGAATACACCGAAAAAGATGCAGAAGGCAAAGAAGAAAAAAAGACCAAAGACCGCATCATTAATAACACACAGCCTGCTTGGGTTCGCTC
>JBGAVP010000062.1:0-4286 GCA_044228065.1 Chitinophagales bacterium
TTTACCAATGGAGACCTGATGAAGTTAGTAAAACGCATCGCTAAACTGGGTAATTTTACTGTAGAAGGATATGCTGATTTCTTAGATGGGAAAAGAGTTATAGCCTTTCTTAAAAACAACAATGTCAATTTAAATATCACCGGTCTTCCAGTAAAAGAATATCTCTTGATAGGGAATTCTCACGATGCCAGCAGTAAGTTATTTATTGGCACAGCTAACACGTTAATCAGATGCAATAATCAGTTTAGTAAAAAGCTGCGAATCCTTGAATTTATTCATAAGCAAGCCTTTGTTTTTTCAGATGAGCAATTACAAGAGTTTTTAAACATTTACGATCAGGGAAGGCATCAACTTTATTCAGAATTTGAAAAGCTGAAAACGATTTCGATTGATAAAAAAGCTATTGATGAATTGTTAGATCGTTTAATAAAAGAAGTAGAAGAGGAGACTAAAACGAACCCATCAGAATCCAGACAATTATTAGCAAAAGCTATTCAAAAGGAAACAAACGATTTAGGTATGAATGCATGGGGATTGTTTAATGGCGTAACCTGGTATACCTCTCACGATTTAAAAAATGCGCAACTAACGATTGGAAATGTGAATGGCAGAGCCGCAGATTTAAATAAAAAAGCCTTTGATTTTTGTACACAACTCAACTAAAACCACTCACATGATTATTGACCTAGAAACCAACCTGGTATATGTTTCCGCTTTGCTTAAAGTAAAACATCCAACTCTTTATGATGCTATCTCTAAAATTTTAGAGGATGAAGAAATAGAACTTCGGGAGCTGCTACATACCAATGATATTTGGTGTCGGGATTATATGCCCATTCAGATTTCAGAGGATGAATTTATTCAGTTTAATTATGATCCCGATTATCTAAAACCTAAAAAATACATTAATCTAAAAACGGATCCTTTTAAAGTACTGGAGCCACTTTTGATTTCACCAATCCTTTCTGCACTTATAGTGGATGGAGGGAATATTGTTCGTCATAAAAACAAGGTAATTATGACCAACAAGGTATTGCTAGAGAATAAAATAATAAGCAAGGAAGATATGCTTAAGTTGCTACAGATTATTTTAAATGTAGAGGAAATAATTATTGTGCCCAAAGTGCCACACGATTATACAGGTCATAGTGATGGAATGGTACGGTTTATAAATCATCACACAGTACTTCTGAATGATTTTAGTAGATATCACACCACCTATTTTGAAGAACTAAAGAAGAGTTTGACGAAACACAATTTGAATATTACACTTCTTCCTTGGAACGGTTGGAAGAATAATCTGGATGGAGATGATACCGGGGATTATATCAATTTTCTTCATGTGGGAAATTGCATTATCATGCCCGAGTATAATAACCCCAGTGATGTGTTGGCCAAAAAAGTAATTCAACAAAGTTATCCAGAAGCCAAAGTGATTTCAGTAGATGCAAGAAAGATAGCCCAAGATGGAGGAGTGCTGAATTGTTGTACCTGGAATATCAAAAAAATATAAAATCCCTAAAATAAAAGAGCGCTATGTTACTCTAAATTGACTTTGGGCAGCATCAAAGTGGACATTCCGTTCAAATTGACCACCTAATTCCGTTTTAAATTGACCACCCCATTCCGCGGCAAATTGACCCCCTAATTCCGCGGTAAATTGACCCCTCTTTTTTAAGCTCTTGAACGGGTATGTTTTAGTAGCCATAAAAACCTCATGTTGTAGTTCAACTAAACACGAGGCAAATGGCAAATAAAATAACCACGATGAGTAAAATTAGACAAATAATTCGTTTGCATACACAAGGTGTAAGCAAAAAGAAAATAAGTTTACATACAGGTGTTGCCCGCAACACCGTCAAGAAATATCTGCTTAAATTTATTCAAGAGCACTTTACTTTTGATACCATTAGCTCCATGAGTGATTATGAACTCTCCATGTGCTTTTGTAGCATTGAAGATGCTAAACCAGATCCTCGGTTAGAAGTCTTGCAACAACTTTTCCCAGGCATAGAAAAGCAACTCAAAAAACAAGGAGTAACCTTAACTCTGCTTTGGGAACAATATAAAGCAAACCATCCAGATGGGTACGAGCATACTCAATTCTATCGGTATTACAGGCTGTGGGCCAATCAGGTAAAGCCAGTGATGCATATGGAACATAAAGCTGGCGATAAAATGTACGTAGATTTTGCGGGCAAAAAGCTCTGCATTACAGACCCTAATAGTGGAGAGGTAATAGAAGTAGAAGTATATGCCGCTATCTTGGGATGCAGTCAACTTACCTATGTAGAGGCCGTGCTCACTCAAAAGAAAGAAGACTTTATTCAATGCTGTGAAAATGCACTTTACTATTTTGGAGGAGTTCCATCCGCCATAGTTCCTGATAATTTAAAGGCAGCAGTCACTAAAAGCAGCAAATACGAAGCCGTTATCAATGAAAGTTTTGCTGCATTTGCGGAGCATTATGGGACGGCAGTTATACCTGCTCGTTCGTATCGCCCAAAAGATAAATCACTGGTAGAAGGAATTGTAAAAATTAGCTATACCCGTATTTATACCGAAGTAAGTAAACATATTTATCACTCCCTAGAATCCTTGAATAAAGCTATCTGGATAGAATTAGAGAAGCACAATAACAAACCCTTTATCGGCAGGGAATACAGTCGCAGGCAACAGTTTGAAGAAATAGAAAAGCAGGTATTGCTGGCGCTGCCTGCATATCGCTTTGAACTGCATCAACAAGCCTTTGTAACGGTCATGAAAAACGGACATGTATGCTTGGGTATAGATAAGCATTACTACAGTGTTCCCTATCTGCATATCGGTAAAAAAGTAAAACTGCTCTATACTTCCTCTACGGTTCAAATCTATTATAGCTATGAACGGATAGCTTCCTATACCAGAGATTATCGCAGACATCAATACACCACAACTGCGGAGCACCTGGCTACCGCACATCGCTACCTAAGCGACTGGACACCTAGCAAGTTTATTGATAAAGCCGCAGAGATCCACGAGCAAGTAAAAGTCTTTATTGAAGGCGTATTAGAAACCAAGCTGCATCCAGAGCAGGCTTATAAATCCTGTGCAGGGATTTTAAATATGGAGCGAAAGGTAGGAAGAGAAAGACTCATTAATGCTTGTAAGAGAGCTAGCAGTTATCAAGTATACAACTATCCCATTATCGTTCAGATACTGGATAAAAATTTGGATCAGTTAAGCGAGGAAGAAAAGGAACAGTTGCACTTAATGCCACCACATGAAAATATAAGAGGCAGTGAATATTACCAATGAAACAATTAATAACTATTTTTTTAACCAAACCATCTCAATATGAACAACCAGGAAACATTAGAAAAGATGAGGAGTCTGCGTTTACAAGGAATGCATCGTGCCTTCAAAACAAGTCTTGACAACGGCAAGACAGAAACTTTCACCCCCGATGAAATGACCGCCTACTTAGTCACCAGCGAGTGGGACGACCGTCATCAGCGGAGTATCGAGCGAGCGATTAAGAACGCCCGCTTCCGCTATAAAGCCAGCATTGAAAATGTGGATTATAGCGAAGATCGGGCAATGGATAAGAACCAAATTCAACGATTAGCGGATGGTTCTTTTATTACCAATAAGGAGAACCTAATTATTACAGGTAGTACGGGAACTGGAAAGAGTTACCTGGCATCTGCTTTAGGCAACCATGCTTGTTTGCTGGGTTTTAAAGTTCTTTATGCCAATGCTATGCGACTCTTCTCTCAGATTAAAATGGCAAAGGCAGATGGTTCTGCTATCAGAGAGCTTGCTAAAATTGAAAAGCAAGATTTACTCATATTGGATGATTTTGGTATCCAACCTTT
This sequence comes from Chitinophagales bacterium, assembly GCA_044228065.1. GTDB lineage: Bacteria > Bacteroidota > Bacteroidia > Chitinophagales > LD1 > JBGAVP01. Next base: position 3,858 of record JBGAVP010000062.1, read on the forward strand.
TGATACGCAAAGTCGTTTATCTTTACTTGAAATTATAGAAGACAGACATGGAAAACATTCTACTATCTTTACTTCGCAATTACCCGTTAAACAATGGTATGAAGTGATCGGAGAAAAAACAGTGGCGGATGCTATTCTGGATAGAATCGTACACAATGCGCATCGAATAGAGCTAAGAGGAGAATCGCTAAGAAAAAAAGGAGCTAAAAGTAATAAGGAAAGTGTGCTTGAATAAGTAATTTTTTAACCCACTAAAATGTACTGTAAAAGTGTTTGAAAAAAGTAGGCAACTTAAGGGTGGTCAATTAGCAGCGGAAAGGGGTGGTCAATTTGTGCGGAATATCCATAAGTAAATGTAGTGGTGTGATTGTTTGCATCTGTGTATGTTAATATTCTTCCTGCGGCATCATAAGTATAGTTGGTAGAGCC
>JBGAVP010000063.1:0-4544 GCA_044228065.1 Chitinophagales bacterium
GAACAGGTGGTTTAGAAATTTCATTAATATACGTAGGTCGTCCTAAAAATACAGACCTTAGAAATATCATGTTCTGTCCTCGTTTCTAAGATTTTGATTTCTGTATAAATAGGAAAGCCGTTCTGTTTTAAATAGAACGGCTTTTTTTATGTGGAGTGTTTGCAAATACTCTCTATATTTTCAAGCCTTTGATTTGATTGTACTCGATGGAGTTATTTCCATATTCTGCTTTTACATACGATTTGATGCGCTGAACGCGGTCTTGTAAATCTGTGTATTGTAGCACACGTTTTGCGCGAGATTCGCGGAGTGGTTGAATGTTTTTGGCTACTTCTGAATTGTATGAATCTAGCTGCGCTGCCAATAACTGGAGGTTGGCTACTTGGAGAGCAGCATTAGAGGGTATGTAGGCTGGCATTTGAGAAAGTGTATTGGTGATGTCTTTGAAATATTGAGTAATAGAGCCATAGGAGCGTTCGGATTGTGAGAATGTTTTGGCGGTGTTAGTATCTCCTGGGTCGGTAGGAGATTTGATGAGTGCTGTGGCACGCATACTTTTGATAATAGAGGTGACAGCTTGTGACTCTGTAGAAGATTTTCCGAATTGTGCATCTACTGCGCCTTTGATAGGGGAGAGTAGTTTATCGATAGAGCCTGTTTTTTTTCTAAATGCATTTTGCCTGTTGTGCACCGCTACGGTATAGTCTTGCTGCTGGTTGGTTTCCTTTGCATTGACAGATTCGATGGCTGTAAGTAGTGCAGTAAAGCCTACAATAGACTCTTCTGGGCGAGGTGGATTGTAGCCTGTAAAGTTGGTAATGTAGGATGCAAGATTTTTTGCTCTCAGAAGTCTTGCGCCAAAACTGGATTCAGATGTAGATGACATAGTTTTGTGTTTTTTAATGAGTTAATGAAATGTATTTAAGAAAGAAAAAACTGTACCAAATTTTAATTTTTGTGGTTGATTATCAAAAAAGTATGATAGAAATGTTAAACAAAATGACTGTGTGTAAAGTAGTATATGGTTGTGTGTAATATTAGTTTGTCTATGCGCAAGAAAGGCATGAGAGTGTGTAAAATTAAAATGGCTGTGTGTAAAATGGGAAGTGCTATTGTGGAGGTGTGAAATAGGTTTGCATAGGAATTTGGTGGGTGTGTTTAAGATAGGCCTAAATGAGTTCTTTAGGTAGTTGTCTTTTTCTTTTTTTATGCAGTTTGTGTTAGAGATTAACTGCCAAATGCTATTTCTCACGCGAAGGACGCGAAGGGTATAAGGGACAGCCAAACATCTGAAGGTTTTTTTCTTGTCCCTTTTCTTTAGAAGAAAAGGAACCAAAAGAATCGTCCGAAAAAAAGCTCCCTTTTCTGGACTGGCTAGGCAGGGTAATAGTCAGTAATCATCAAAAGCTGATTTGATTTAGAAATAGCAACTGCAAATTTTACTTTTAAAGTCAAATGGCTATCCAACAAATTACTTACGGTGAGGAATTAGATTCATTCAAAGATTATTTGAGAAGTAATCTGAATGAAGATGCTAAAAGGCATTTGCTCTTCCCGCTTTTTAAGAAACTGTTTAAAGAAAACTAAATTGGAAATGATGCCAATGGGGCAGATGTGTATGTAGAGGGGGCATTGATAGTAGAAGCAAAAACAGATTACAGTCAGTGGCTTGAAGGGTTCTATCAGGGTTTGCACTACAAAAAAGAAATATGGACTTTCTTACAATACTATTATTGTAATGACACATGAGTTTATTGCTATCTGGAAATTACATAAGCTGCCAGAATATGCCACCATACTGCACACCAAAGCGACCCTAACCTAGCACCCAATGTGATAGGAAAGCTGAATGCTAAAAAAACACAGAAGGGAACGCAATTAGAAATACGAAATTCTGCACAGTATTGGCTAGACCCACGTATGTTAGAAGGAGACCCATTTGCAGGGGCGCGAAACCTAACTACCGAATCTTTTGAGATTTTAAAAATTTTAAAAAATCTAGATAGCGATAGAGTTCAAATCAATCACCGAAACTTTATCAATACCATAGAAAGAATGAAGCCCTTTTTTGAACACCCAATAGATGCTGTTCATGCTTTCTATTCTATCATTGCTTATTGGGATATTACCTCTAAACTTACAGAACGACCAAACGATGCCGTTTGCGTAACGGGTTTTAACGGAAACAAATCGAGTGAAGACATTCAAATTCATCCAAGATTTATAAGCGAATTCAAAAAATTTATAGAAACTCAATACATCTTTACCAATGAGGGTAGCGGTATAACAGTAGATGATTATTTCAGTCGGTTTGATGAGGTAATGGCAAAGATAGACCCCGAGTATGTGAAGCAACATGGAATCTTTTTTACAGATAGCAATCTTTCCAAGTTTGCGCTCTGGTTTGCCAAAAAGCATTTTCCGGGAAATATAAACGACAACTACATTGTGTTTGACCCAGCGGGCGGCTCTGGAAACTTAGTGAGTAGCTGGCGCGGAAAAATAAAACATAAAATAATATCAGAGCTGCAACCCGACCTGCTGCGCACTATTGAAAGGCGTATGAAAGCCGACCCGTATCATGTAGATAGTGGTTTTACTATTATTCCTAAAACATCGGAGGGGAAAGGTTTAAATTTTTTAGACCGCAGTGGGGAAGAATATTTGAATGAACTAAAAAACGAAATAGCCCATAAAAATATAAAGCTCGATAAACCCATTGCTTTTCTGCTAAACCCGCCTTACAAAAACACAGACGAAAATCAAAAAGTGCGCGAACAAACAGATGCGCATTACGAAATTCATCCGAGCATTATGGAGCTTACAGGTGAAGATGCAGGCAAGGAACGCTATCTTGCTTTTCTGGGGCAGATACTCAATATCTGCAAAGCACAAGTAAACGATTATCACAAGCTGCATCCTATAGTAATGATTTTTACCCCTACGAGCTGGCTGCTGCCTCGCCCTACTTATGTACCTTTTCGCAAAATATGGGACGAACATTTTGAATACACGAGTGGCTTTATTATTAATGCCAAAGAGTTTTTTAGTGTAGATGGCAAATGGCCATTGGCTTTTACCCTCTGGCAATACAGAGGCGAGCCAGTAGCTGATGCGGAGAATCATGTAAAGGCATTTGACCTTACCGAAATGCAAAAGAAAGACTTGGTAGTAAACTGGAACTTTAATGATGAAAAGCTGAATCAGCAAATTGAAGCAGTCACCAAAAAGTACAAGGAAGTTTCATTAGATAATTCAAGGGGAGACATCAGAAATTTGCTGCCGATGATTTATAGAAAAGATAAATTAGTCCAACAGCCCCGTGTAAACTTATATCGAAACAAATCAAAGGAAGAGGAGGATAATTCAATAATAAGTGGATTTCCTTTAGAAGATACAAGGCATTCAAGAGTTAAGGCACCGCACGGATTTGTTGATGGAGGGTTCATTGGCTTTATGGATGACAACACACCTGTAAGATTAAGACAAGAACCATGTAATCGTTATTCTAGTTTGCCTGACAGAGTTTGGTTTAGGCTTGATAATGTTTTTATTAATTTGAATCAAACAAAAGTTTTTTGTGGACCAGCAGATAACAGAAGTTTTTGTGCTTATGATTTAGATTCTTCAAAAGCAACTTTTACATGGTTTTCTATAACCAAAGCTTTAAATGGTCACTATCCGCTTTGGGCAAATCAGTTTGATTTGTGGCAGCCAAACATTTCAAAAAAGAAAGCTGCACTATGGTATGCACATTGTTTTGCTTTTGTGCTGGCAGAGAATCGCTGTGTGGTTACTAAGTTTGAAGAAAACAATCCTGTAATGGGTGCACCCGAGGTTTTTGTAGATAATCCGCTATGCCCTACACATCCGGAAAGTTTCTGGACTACAACTTTGCAGCCCTTTATAGAGGAAGCGGGTGCTATAGGGGCAGCAGGTTTATTGATTCAAGAAATTACCGATTTGTATACTTTCTGGAATAGAAACTACACTAAAGGACAGCAGCTAAAAAACGTAGGATTGCACAACGAACCCTATTTTAAATATTTTGATTATGCTGATTTTCTGACACCACACAGTGGACTGATTCAGATTAAAAAATATGCAGAAATAAATGGCGAAAACGACTTGCAAACTCGTTTTGAAAAAATATCTCTGCTCACTAAACAAGTGCGAGAACAACTGCACGATATGCTGGTAAATCAGTTTAAGTATTTTGAATAAATAAAATTCATACTAATGAAAAACGAACAAGCTCCAACAAAACGTAGTGCTGCGAAAACTATTTTTGCCTCTTTAAAAATCTTGAAAGAATCTGGTGGCAGTATGCCTCGCAAAGAATTATTGGAAAAGATGGAAACTCAATTGAAATTTGAAGATTGGGAAAAAGAACACTATGAATCTAACGGTCAGTTAAAATGGCTTACAATTTTTCTATTCTATTCAATAGATTGTATTAAAGCAGGATTTATTGTAAAGCAAAAAGGAATTTGGTCTATCACAAAAGATGGTGAGAACGCATTAAAGCTTACGCCCGATGAAAT
>JBGAVP010000031.1:0-34331 GCA_044228065.1 Chitinophagales bacterium
AACTCTTTGAAAGCAAAAGCATTCAAGCAAAGATTAAAAACGCAAAAGGCGACTATTTGCAATTAAGCGACTTGATAGCGGCTGTAACAAATGAGCCAACTTGGAAGTTTACGAAAATCGTAAAAGAGAATTTACCTAAAATTAAACTGCTTGCCGACTCAAGTGTTCACAGCAAAAGATTTAGTGCAAAGCAACCTGACATTGAAGGATTGAAAACAAATGTACGAATCACATTTGAGGAGATAATATCACACATTGACTATGCAAAGTGGAACGCCAAACCTTGAAAGAGCTAGCTGTTCGATATGTTCTGAAAGGCATGTCGAACTAAAGATAAAAAGCCATTTGTAATAGAAAGTATATAGAATGAAAATGCTTCATAAATTTAAAAATTTATTTTTATCTAATCTTCGCGATGCCCTTCGGAACATCACGAAGAGCGTATTGGGAAAGATATAAATGTGCTAAACCAATTTTTAAATGAATAAAGGAAAATAAAAATGGATCTAAAAATTATTGGATATATTGTTTTAATAGGAATTGGTGTCTTTTATCTAATTTATACTATCAAATACTCTTTGATATTTCAAAAGAATTTGATCTATCATGGAAAACTAAAAATCTTTCATATGATAATGTTTTGGATAGTTCCGTTTATTTGGATTTCGATAATCAAAGCGTTAAGTGAATCCACAAAAGGTTCGTATCAATATGATCAAAAGCAAAAAAGAGAATCAGAATCCTGGAGCGACCCTTATAGTCCAGGGAATTGATATGTCCCAGCTCTCCTCGCTCTTGTAGGTCTATCAATGCTTGACTTGTGAGAATAAGTAAATGATGTTTGTAACAACCTAAAAAGGAATTTCAGCTTTTGTTGGTCTCCATTTCGTGCAAGCACTACCCGCTAGGGCAAACTACATTTGATTATTTTATTTTTAGTTTCTTTAATGTTAAACTCTATATCTTTCATTTTCTAAAACTATAGTATGACATACAAAATTGGAACAAAGGAAAACCCAATGGCATTAAAAACACCACCATTGACAAGTGAATACACCATGCATGTTGACCAAAAAGATGGGAAGGATGTATTGGTGTGCACAGTTGGTAAAACAGTTTTGCATTATAACCTAGACTGTTTGGACGACTTACATCAAATGCTAAAGAAACACGGAGACTGGATGGAACTGGGAAGTGCAGATGAACAAAAGCCTGCTAAAGACGGAACGGTGGAGGCATGGGGGCGTTCAGAAACAAATCCTGTTAAAGGTTGGTATGGACTTAAAAAAGGGCTGAGAGGGCGTTTTGGAATGTATATACCACCTCTCATGGAAAAACTGGGTCTTGCAGAAGTGACACACGATGCAAAGGGAAATAAAATGAAAGCAAAGTAATAATGGGCAGAGTCATGCGCCCCTGCACCGCTGCGGTGAAAATGCATTCTTAACAACTACCCCCCCTAAACCCTCCAATGAGGGGAATCACACCCAGCTCAAGACTCACAGCTTGCGACTTGTGACTTGCAGCTTGTGACTAGACTATCAAAAAGATGGAACTAAGTTCTTCTAGGCACTCTAATTTTATTTAGCCTACCTTCGTCCGCTAAAATAAATTTCAATATGGATATTTTTGTAGGGAGTCTTCCCTTTAAAATGAAAGATGCAGAGTTAAGAGAGATTTTCGAACAACACGGAGAAGTGAATTCTGTGAAAATAATCATGGATAAAGTAACGCGTCAAAACAAAGGTTTTGGTTTCGTAAATATGCTCGATGATCGCGCTGCCAATGCTGCTATTAAAGCATTGAATGGAAAAGAATTTGCGGGGCGTACCTTGATTGTAACCCGCTCAGAAGAAACGAGTGCTACTAAAGATAAGCGTAGTTTTACATCTGTTGGAAACGCAGGAAGAAAGAGCCCGGCCAGGGGAAGTTTTACAGCTTTTAAAAGAGGCGGCTCTAACAACAGTGGTTTTGAAAGAAGAGAACCTAGAAGCGAAGGTGGTAGCGATTTTAGAAAGCCAGCAGGCGAGGGTAGAGGATTTAAAAGAGGCGGTTCTAATAACAGTGGTTTTGAGAAAAGAGAACCTAGAACTGAAGGCGGTAGCGACTTTAGAAAATCAGCTGGTGAAAGAGGTGGATTTAAAAGAGGAGGTTCTAACAACAGTGGCTTTGAAAAAAGAGAACCTAGAACTGAGGGCGGCAGCGACTTTAGAAAATCAACTGGTGAAAGAGGTGGTTTTAAAAGAGGCGGGTCTAACAACAGTGGTTTTGAAAAAAGAGAGCCTAGAACTGAGGGCGGTAGCGACTTTAGAAAACCAGCAGGTGAGGGAAGAGGATTTAAAAGAGGTGGCTCTAACAACAGTGGTTTTGAAAAGAGAGAACCCAGAGCGGAAGGGGCAGGAGGTTTCAAAAAATCTGCACCTAAAAGTGGTTTTAAGAAAACAAGCACTTCTAAAAGTCCTTTCAAAAAATCAACTACTGGAGGATTCAAAAAGAGCAGTTTCGGAAGAAGTAAAAGAGACTCTTAAAAACAGCTCATTCTACGCTATTGATTTTTTATAACCACCCCAGATGAGTGTGTTTAAAACCATCGGGAAATTTTAATCCATAACCTAGGGCTCTATCAAAGGAGGAATGTCCCAGTAATAGTAACCCTGCTAAGATAAGGTAGGGTTGATGGGTAAAGTATCCAAGTGCTAATACAACTACACCTATAAAGCGATGATGCAATAGGTTGTAGGTAATAGCTCCTAATTCAGGGTTTACGAGATAACCTATCATTCCAATATCTGGCAGTAAAAAAAGGAGAATCCATGCCCACCATGAAAATTGTAGTGGTTGGTAATAAAGGGCTGCAATAGCTAGAGCCAGAAAGCCGATTTCTTCAAGTTGAAGTAGGTATTTCATTTGGGTTGTTTTAGAACACAAAAATGAAGGTCTCTCAACGGCTTTCCATTAACATAAGATAATAAAAAAGGGATGTTATTTTGTAGTTATTCTATTTCGAATACGACTGAGGCTCACAGGGGTAATGCCTAGATAATTGGCAATTAAATGTTGTGGAATTCGTTCTACAATTTTGTGTTTATTGCCTTCTAATAATTGCTTGTAACGCTCTTCGGGACTGAGGGTGAGCAAGCCCACCATTCGTTCTTCTAATCCCAGGGTTATGTATTCCGCCAGTATTCTTCCGAATTTTTCCCAGGTATGATTTTGAGTATACAATGCTTGCAAAACACTATAGGGGAAAACCAAGATTCGAGTATCCGATAAAGCTTCAAAGCTTACTAAAGAAGGCTTTCCCGAAATACAACTGATGTAAGGACCTACGAGTGAATTTTCAAAATAAAAGTAAGTGGTTTTCTCTTCGCCATTCTTGGTATAAAAGTGGCGCATTTCCCCTTCTATAATGTATCCTAATTCCTTCCCTACTTTTCCTTCTAGATGGAAGAATTCATTCTTTTTAATCACCTTTTCTTTTAGATGGGGTTCGAGCATTTCCCATTCACTATCGGTCAATTGTATGAATTGATGAATGAGTTGCCTTAATGGATGTAGACTTTTATTCACAAAGCAAAGAGATTGTTTAGTGCATATCGCCCATATCTACCTTTTGCCCAGGCTTGGAATCTTTGGCAAAAAATACAATCGGAATTACGGCTATAAAGAAGATTCCTAAGTATTGAAAAATATCGATGTAAGTGAGCACCGTAGCTTGTTTCAGTACGGTTACTTCTAACATATAATAGGCTTGTTGTGTAGCAGAAACCACCGACCCAGTTTTAGCGGCTATGCCTTGTGTTAGGGCATTGAGGCGTTCCATAGTAGCATTATCATAGATAGAAATATGGCTCACCATATCGGTACGATGCTGATAGGTAAGGCGCGCTATGAAAGTAGAGCAGATGGCTACCCCAAAGGAACCACCGAGTTGGCGAACCATTCCTGTAAGACCAGCCGCAGAACCAATGTCCCTTCCTTGTAAGCCAGCCAGTGATTGTGCGGTGAGGGGTACAAACAAAAATCCTAAACCAATTCCGCGCAAAATGAGTGGGAAGGTAAATTGCTCTTCGCCTGTTTGTGCAGTAATAATGTGTGACATTAAAAACGTGAAGCTCGCAAAGATGATAAAGCCGAAAGGAATTAAAAATTTTGGTTGGATGCCTTTGGCTAAAAGAGTACCTACTATGGGCATCATAAATCCGCTAAGCAATGCTCCAGGCAATAAAGAAAGCCCTGTCTGAAAGGCGGTGAACCCCAAGAAGCGCTGCACAAAAACGGGGTAAATGAATACCGATGAGAACAATCCAAAACCTAAAATGAAAGAGAGAATAGTACCTATGGCTACGTTTCCTTTTTTGAGTACATGCAGGTCCACTATGGGATGCTCGCAAGTAAGTTCGCGCCAGATAAATCCGATAGTCCCTAATATAGCCGTCACAAATGCTATTGTTATATACGTAGACTCAAACCAATCTTCGCGATCGCCTTGTTCTAAAATTAATTGCAAAGAGCCTACACCTACTACTAAGAGAAATATCCCCAACCAATCTACTTTCATTTTCTTCATGGCTTCGTTTACAAAGGCTGCATTTTTTATAAAGGTAAACGCCAGAAAGGAGGCAACAATCCCAATGGGAATATTTACATAAAAAATCATTCTCCAGTCAAAGTTATCTACAATATAGCCACCCATTAAAGGTCCCAATGTGGGGCCCATAATCACACCAATTCCATACATGGCACTGGCTTTTCCTCTGTCTTCGGGGGGGTAAATTTCGGTGAGAATAGTCTGTGAAGTAGCTAAAAGCGCACCGCCTCCCATCCCTTGTATAAAACGGAAAAACACTAGTTCCCAGATGCCATTGGCATTGCCACATAGAAAGGAGGCTATGGTAAAAAGTACCACCGAGCCCCCGAAATAATTTTTTCTTCCCAAGCGAATAGAGAGCCAGCTCGACATAGGTATTACAATCACATTGGCGATACCATAGGCGGCTATCACCCAACTGATTTCACTCAGAGTGGCTCCTAAGTTTCCCATCAGTTGTGTAGTAGCTACATTCACAATAGAGGTATCTATAAGTTCTAATAAAGAACAGGTAATGAGCGTAACCGTAATGATAACGCGCCTAAACCCATACTCTATAGTTGATACATTATTTTCCATTTTTTATTCTGTTGTCAGTTGACAGTACACAGTTTACAATTCACGGTTCACAGTTGTCAGTTTTTTTAGTTTCTAATTTCTGACTTCTAATTATTTCACCTTCACCACCACCTTCACATTCATACCAGCTCTGAGCGGATGTTCTTTATCTTGGTTTTTATCCAATGTAATTTTTACCGGCACGCGTTGCACTACCTTCACAAAGTTGCCAGTGGCGTTATCGGCAGGAAGTAATGCAAACTTAGAACCTGTAGCAGCAGCAATAGATTCAATGCTTCCTTCAAATTCTTTTCCAGGATACGCATCTACATCTATCTTCACTTTTTGTCCCACTTTCATATCTTGAATTTGAGTCTCTTTAAAGTTGGCCATCACCCACACATCGCTTTCATCTACTATAGAGAAAAGACCTTGTCCTGCACTCACCAACTGACCTAATTGTACATTTTTCTTTGACACATATCCATCTGTAGGAGCTGTGACTGTGGCATAACTCAATTGCAATTTTGCCATTTCTAATTCTTGTTTGCGTTGCTCTACAGCTATTTCTGCCAGTTTAATATTTTGTGAAGAGGTAGCAATATTTAAAGTAGAAGCACCTGCTTGTTCTTTGGCTACTGCCAATTGTTTGGTAGCGGCTTCCAGTTGTTTTTCGGCAGTTTCTTTTGCTGCTTTAGCATTATCGAGTTGTTGCTGAGTAGCAGATTGCAGGTCAAATAATTTTTTAAAACGCTCATAATCTTGAGTAGCTTGCCATACACGCACTTTGGTTACTTCCACATTCGATTCTGCAAACGAAGTTCCGAATTTATAACCCTGTGCAGTAGCAGTAGTAGTACTGGTGTTGTTCTTTGCTAATTCTACATTGGCGATAGCAGTTTCTAAATTAATCTCTGCTTGTTTTACACGTATCGATAAGTCACGGTCATCAATGCGAACTAAGGTATCACCTTTGTGAACCAATTGATTTTCTTTTACACGCAGTTCTTCTACATAGCCCGAAATTTTTGGTACTACTGGATTTATGTTACACTCTAATTGTGAATTGTCTGTGTCTTCGTTGTGAAGAGAGTAGCTTATTTTCTTAAATCCAAATACAGCTAGTACTACTATTACAATTCCTAAAATGATGGGTACTATGTAATTCTTTTTCGCTTTTGTTTCGTTGCTTTCCATTTTTATATTGTTTGAAATTTTTGAATTAGTTTGAAGTTGTTTGATATAGTTTAAGGGCGTTTAAATAATTTGTCTTTAGTCTTACATCTTACATCTGAAGTCTAAAGATTAATTACCCGCAGCCTTCATCAGTCTCACATACGCTACCTCTGCATCTATTTTGGCATTAGTGAGATTAATTTGAGAAGTAGTGTAGCTGTTATCTACATCAAGCATATCGCTGATATTTTTTAACCCGTTGTCATATTGGTTTTTGGTGATGCGCTGATCTTCTCTGCTTTTTTCTACTGTTTTTTTAGCAATATCAATTTTGTCGAGTGCCAATTTGTAAGATGAATAATTACTGTTTACTTCCATTTTTACTCCATCTGCCAACTGCTGTGTCATAGCTTCTGTCTGCTTTTGATTGGCTTTTGCTTCCCGAGTTTGGTAAGTGGTGGTAAATAAATTGGTAAGATTCCATGTCAAGGAAACACCTATGTCCCAAGAGTAATAGTATTTTCCTTTGTTGTTTTCAGGAACTAAGAATACGCGTTGATTGGGATTGCTGTAATACAAATTTGCTCCAGCACTAATAGTAGGAGAGTAGCCAGATTTGCTGGCTTTCACCAAGCTCTTACTTGCTTCCAAACGATAGTTCGCAGCTTTTAAATCATTCCGATTGGTTAATGACTGTTGAAAGAATGCTTGTTTATCAGCTGCTGCTTTTGATTGAAACAATCCAGCTTCAGCACATTCAATGGAAGTGGTTTCAGGTAAGCCAAGTGCCACACAAAGATTGTAGTTACTAATATCTATAGCGCTTTGCACATCGGCAATGTTTTGTTGCAGATTCAAAATAGCGAGTTCCACTTTCAATACATCATTTTGCAATGCCATTCCTACTTTTTGTAGATTATCCATGTCGGCTTTGCGTTGTTGCAATACCTTCATGTTTTCGTCTACTATCTTTTTCGATTCTTTTAATTTCAAATGATTGTAGTAGGCTATGGTAATGTTATTCTTAATATCATTTTTATCTTTTTCAGCATCTAAATCTGCTGCTCGCATCAAGTTTTTTGTGGAATTGATAATGTTATATCCACGCAATCCTGCAAAGATTATTTGCGAAAGAGAAGCTCTGTTTTGATTTTGATTGTGGAGCGTCATAGAGATGAGCTGATACGAACCAGGACCTGTAGCAAACTTGGCTTCATCTACATTCGGACTATTATAGAGATAGGATGAATTGAGTGAAAGCACAGGAATGGTGGTAAAACGTTGCTGGTCATACTTCGCTTTAGCAGCATTTCTTTTGCCATCCGTCATTACTAATTGTTTGCTGTTTTTTAAACCCAATTCAATCGCTTGATCGAGTGTAACTATTTTTGTTTCTTGAGCTATAGTAGCAATAGGCAAGAGTAAGGAAAGGAGGAGTGCATTTTTGATATTCATACAGAGCATTATTTATTTTTCAAGGAGCAAATGATTGGCTAACAATTCTTTTAGATGATTTTTAATTCTGGTTTTAAATTGCATGGTATACAACTCTTCTTCCGATGCCTTGTGAAATACGTTTTGTGAAAATTTACAGGCACTCACTAAATGAGAAACGGTAGAAATCATGGTCATAATTGTCATGTCCACATCTACTTTTCTAAATTGTTTTTTACGGATTCCTTCGTTGATAATGGTTGAAACTTCTAGTTTATTCTTATTGATACTTTCATTAATAACCACATTCAATTCGGGTCTTGTGTTTTGAAACATTTCGCGACTTAGAATGCGCTGAAACTTCCGATTGTTCATCATTTTTTCTACATAAATATCTATTACCGCATTTAGCTTTTCTATAGGAGTAATGTTTTTTTCGTTTACATTCTTAATAGCTGTGCGGGTTACAGAGATTCTATTTTCTATCAGTGTTTCATACATCTTATCTTTTGAACCAAAATAGTACGATATCATAGCCAAGTTGACATTTGCTTCTTTAGCTAATTCTCTTACAGACACTGCATCAAACCCTCTTTCAGCAAACAACCTTTCGGCAGCTTCTAAAATTTGTTCGCGTTTATCGATTATGGTTTTTTCTTCTATCACGATGCAAATGTTAAACAATCGTTTGATTTAAACAAATGTTTAATAAAATAAATTTTATGTTTGAAGGAAAGATATTGATATGCAGTCGTTTAAAAATAAAGTGGTGTGGATTACAGGAGCTTCTTCAGGTATAGGTGAAGCAGTTGCGTATGCTTTTGCCAAGGAGGGAGCAAAACTAATTATATCAGCACGAAGAGGAGAGGAGTTGGCGAGAGTGATGCGGGTTACTGGTTTAAGTGCGCAAGATTGTATGTTGTTACCACTAGATTTAGCAGATAACAAAGATTATAACTCGAGAGTAAATGATGCATTGCACCATTTTGGGTCTATAGATATTTTAGTGAATAATGGTGGTATCAGCCAGCGCTCACTTGCTAAGGAAACTTCGCTGGAGGTAGATAGAAGTTTAATGGAAGTCAATTATTTCGGCACAGTAGCATTGACGAAAGCATTGTTGCCACATTTCCTAAAAAAGAAAGATGGACAGGTTGTTGTTATTAGCTCTTCAGTGGGAAAGTTTGGCTCGCCATGGCGCAGTGGCTATGCCGCTTCTAAGCATGCGCTGCATGGGTTTTTTGATTCCCTTAGAGCAGAATGTTTTCAAGATGGACTGAAAGTGTTATTGGTTTGTCCTGGTTTTATTCAAACTAATGTATCTATGAATGCACTTACGGAGGTAGGTCAGAAATTGAACCAAATGGATCCTGCTACAGCTAATGGATTAACAGCAGAAGAAGCAGCCCGTCAGATTTTAAATGCCATCCGTTGTGGTAAAGAAGAAGTAAATGTTGCCGGTTTTAAAGAACGATTTGGGGTATGGACCAAACGCCATTTTCCTTCGCTATTCTCTGTAATGATTCGCAAGATGGCGGTGAGGTAATTCCAATCCATTTTTTATTTTGATTGAAATAGAAAATTTCCTCAAGAACTTTCTAAAACGAATACGTATATCCCACATCCCCTTTAAATTCGTGGGTATTCATTCCCGCATTCATAAAGTTATTCATAAAACTATGGCGAGTGCGAATGGAGTGATGCTGATCGAAACGATAACCTAAGTTGAAGGATACATTTAATGTTTTGAAATTTGGATTGTCGTTTAAGCGATTCCAAATAATACCTGTGTTGATTCCTGTATTTAATTTCCCTTTCATAAAAGCCTTGCTGAGCGCCACACTGGGCCCAAAATTCATTAAGGCAATGGTCTGAGTTTTGGAGTATAAAAAAGTAAAGGATGGAGAAGCTGTGAAGCGTAATTTATTTACAGAAATTACATAGCCCAAAATATCGTTGAAGGTTTGGCTATTGGTAAAAGGAGCGGTGAATGTATTCAAATCGTCATTTCTTTGATAGCTCAATGTGGTAAAAATATTGTGCACAAATTTTTCATTCACTATGGTGTAGCGTGGGCTAAAAGTAAAGGTGTTGTTGAGTTGTTTAAGGCGAGTAGTATCAGTAAGTGTTTTCATTCCATCTTGTTGGAACAAATCAAAATTGTTGAAAGAGAAAGTGAATCCCCACTTCGCTACATTGTAAGATACCACAGCAGATAACATGAAACGGTGCGTGCGAGCAGCTTTGGTATTGGAGAGGTTGTCGTGCTGATAACTTTCGTTGATCGCCACTACCCATTTGCTGGTATCGAAACTCATGCTTTGTGCAAGGGTAAATCGTTGTAAATCGTTGGCTAAATAATCGGCTCCCATGCTTTGATATTCGGGTTGTACCCGATTATAATCAAAGGACAAACTGGTGGTTTTAAATTTCACTCCTATGAAATTATGCACTGCCCAAGAGTAGCCTGTAGAAAGCCGAACAGGCATAAAGAAGCGTAAGAGTTTTGCACCACCTCCACTTCCTAAATCCAATTCTTTCGAATTTAAATCTCTGGTAAAAGCACTCACACTTCCATCTGCATTCCAGATGATTTTTTTCTTCCAGAAAGTTTGATGAGAGATAGCACCTACTACTAAATTTTCGGCAGGAGAGTTGTTTAAATAGTCGTTGGGTTTAGGAATCGAGTTGGCGTAATCTTTACCTTTCAGCAAAATCAAATCGAAAAAATTATCGGTCTTACCAACTCCGATTTTAAATGCAAATCCTATTCTTTTGTATTGAGGAATGGGAGGTTTTAGTTTTGTCAAATCTTCTACCACTGCGGGGTTAAATCTACCACCCATAGCACCAAATCGAAAATAGCTGGGGTTAATTTCTACTCCGGCTCCTAAAAATGTTTTACCATTTAAGGTGGTTGGAGACCAAGTCATGTTGGTGTAAACAAAATACGCTTTCACCCATTTGTAATACGGGTTTACACCAAACTGTGCAAAAGGATTTTTTACTTGATTACTACCCTCTGTAAAGGTAAAGTTGAAAGGAATTTGAATGCCATAAAGTGAAATGGTCGGGGACGCCATAATAGAGTAGCTGTAAGGCTTTCGAGTGCTGTTAAAGCTATTGGCATTGTAATATCCTACAGCGGCACTGGCACTTCCATGTATCTCAAATGGCTTTGCTTTTTTTATATTTTCTAAATCTTGAGCGGCTACAAAATTACTTGCAAATAGAGTAAGAGCAATGCTTGCAATTGCTGTTATCCCTTTCAAGTTAGAATGTGTCTTACTGTTTTTTAAAATCACTTTTCGCTATTAATTGATTTCATTCAATTTTTATCTTCTTATTCCAACTTCTTGTCCAGCGTCACTTTCGCGACCTTTGTTGTCTTTGGAAGTGAGATAGTAAAAGTACAGTTCTCCTTTTTTTGCTGTGGCATCTAGGAATGATTTCCCATCTGCATTAGTGGTGGTAATTAGTTGAGGAGCTTGCCCTCTTTGATAGCGGTATAGTAGATAGTTTTTTAAATCAGCATCTTCTGCACCTGACCATTCCAATTGCACACCTTCTGGAATGCTTACAGCTCTTAAACCTACTGGGAGTATCGGTTTGGAATCGGGGATACTAACCGTAGCTACTGCATTTTTTTTGCTTTTTCCACCAAAATAATCTACTGATTGAATTTGATATTCATAACTCATTCCTTTTTCATAGGACATGTGATCGTAGTGATTGCCTTCGAAGACAGAATCGTTTTTGAAAATATTTTGAAAATTATTTTTTCCTTTTTCACTTCTTAGAATGTAATATCCGATGACTGTCCAATCATCATTTTGCATATTGCTCCATGCAAGATGAATAACACTGTCTTGATAGTAAGCTCTCAAATCGGCAGGGGATAAAGGTTCGGTAGGTATGTTGGGTCTTGTCTGTACTTTATTGGATGGCTTGCTAGTTAGGTGACTTGTATTTTCAATTTCTATGTAGTAATTGTATAAATCTTTACCACTCATATTTAAAGTATCATAGAAATAGAGCGTTGTACTATCTTTGACTGGAATCCTATCTGCAATTACTTTGTAGGCAGTATCGCTTCTTGAATTGCGGTATACTCTATAGCCAGCAATGTTTTTTTCTTGAATACTGCACCACAATTTTACCCCATTTTTGAGTGGTTCCGCTTTCGTAATAATGGGTGGGATAGGAGCTTGTGTTTCTAAACCATAATCAAAGAAAATACTACTGCGTTTGGTTTTTGTTTGGGTTAAGTCTTTTGCCTCTACATAATAAAAGTATTGCTTGTCTGGGTCAATATTTTCATCTACAAAACTGGTGTCGTTTGGTTTTGCTCCTGCTATTTCTTTGAATCTACCTTTAATCGATTCACTTTTAAAAATGTGCACACTTAGTACATTGCTTATGTCACTCAGTTGCCAAACTATTTTTACCCCCAATCTTCTTGGGTCTCGTTTGGCATCTGCCTTTTTGAAATATGTTAATTCAAAATCGGTGGTATTGATGAGGTTGATATCATTGCCGTAGCCAGTGTTTCCGTATTTATCTATGCCTACTAAACTGTATTGATATTTTTTATTTGCTACCGCACTTTCGTCTTGAATCAAATAAAAAGTAGTGTCTTTTTTGGCATACTTTTGATGTTCGCAAATTAACTCAACAGGTTTACCAGTATCGTACTTGAAAACTTTAAAAGCAGTGGCAGGATTTTTTCCTATCGATTTCCATTTTATGTACAAACCCTTTTTAGTGAGTGAGTATTCCACTAAAGTAGTTCGATTAAATTTAGGATGGTATGGGAAGCTATCTATGTTTGAAGTTCGCTCTCCAGATGCATTAGTTCCTTGTTCTGTTACTTTATATTGAACAGTACTTTTTTCTTTTAAATCAGTATCGTAGTACACTGTTCCTAATGCGATTTTTACAGCAGGGTGTTGACTCCAATAGCCTGTGGAATCAGTAATTCCATAGCGAGTCGCTCTGCTCCAAATTTCTTTCAAATCTTTATCTTCCGGAAAAGTAAAGTCTGGAAAATACTTTTTGTTGTCTTTTGCTTTTGAAATAAAAGCATCTTCAGATGTTGTAGATTTTAGCTCTGCCAAAGGTTTCCAACCTTCACCATTTAGCTTTCGCTCTATTTTTATGGCGTTAATTTTCACTCCGTTCGGAATTTTCTTTCCGCCAAACACGAGCACACCCTTGGGTGCTACTTCTGTGAATTCTTGATTTTGAGCAAAACTATTTGCAGATAAAAACAAGCTTATTAGTATTCCGAAAATTTTATTCATAACCTAAGTTTTCTTTCTTAAAAATTAATTTTTATTAAGGACATTGTGAACCACAACTTTGAAATTGCAAATCGAAATTGGCACCTGAGTTGCTGTCATAGCTTACATTTACACCTACATCTTTATGACCGCTATTTACGGTAACAGAACAAGCTCCGCAGCAGATATCTAATGCTCCTAATTTTTGCGTAATACCTAATTCAAAACCTACGGAACCGCACCCATTAATTGCGTAATATTTAGTGGTAGGTTGGTAAATTCCTGTGATACCAATTTGTGCATCTGCAGAGGCTCCAAACTCTGTACAAGTAGCATCGCAAGAACCACTTGCGCTCACCACGCCTTTTGCTAAAAGCGATAATCCGTATTCATTGTTACCACCAAATTCTTTCCATACGCGAGTTGTCAAACCTAAGTCTGCTTTGAAGTCTACGGTGAGTAAAGCAGGAATAGAAAAGTGAATGGAAGGCAACAATTGTTTGTGCAAACCTGCTTGGAAAATGAAACCACTTACTTTATTAGTAAAGGCAGAAGGTAGGCATTTAATATCACCCATACCCGCAGAAAGTTCTGTGGGATAGCCACTGTATTTACCAAATGCACCCATGAAATCTAGATCACCTACTCCGCTCAAGACCATTTTGCCCATTCCTTGAAAATACCATCCCTGTCCATCTACCACCGATGTAATGCCAGCATCTAATGCAATCCCTCCTAAATCTTCTTGGATGTGACATTTGCCTACCATTTGGAAAGGAGAGTACTGCATGGTCCAACTCATGTTTCCGAAAGGAGTGCTTACATCTTTCACAGCTAGCGATTGTCCGGTAGCTTCTACTTCACCATTTACCACAAATTTCATACGTTGTGGAGTTCCGTTATCAGAAATTCCGGGCATGTTATCGAGTTGGCCATCATAGGTAAATGGAGTCCAGTTGCCACCTTGAAGGCGCATGCCACCTTGCACGTCTATCATACTTTGTCCGCCCCCTAATGCAATCGATTGTTTGCCTTGAGCCGAATTGTCTATCAAAACGGTAACACTATCATTAGTGTAATAAAGTGTAGAATTAAATACAGGTGTAGCTCCAGGCTCTACCGATTCTCCACTTGCTTTGAATAAACCATTGGTTAAAGCATAGTTTTTATGAAAGCTATGGGCCATTTGTGCAGGGTTTGCAAAATTAATTGCAGTCACATTTAGGAAATCAAAAGTTAGATTACTTCCTGCTTTCGTGTAAGCTAAAGTAGCACCGAAGTTTTCTGTTTTTTGCAGATTCAAATCAAAGGAACCAGGTATCGTAAACATATTGCTCTGCACGGTCATTACTGTGCTGTTGTTAGGTTTGAATTTTAGTAAGTTTTTGAGCGTTACGGTTTTACTTTTTACTGCGAGTGATTGATTGCCATCGCTGTATAGAAATAAGCTACTTAAGTCTATAGTTTCACCTACTCCTAAAGCGGGAAGATTAGGAAGTGAAGCGGCAGTGCCATCTGCACTAGGGCCCGCATATACTTTCCAAACTTTAGTATTAGTAAGTGCAAAGGAAGTGTTGGTAGTAGTAACTTTCACAGGTTGTACTCCCAATAAATTCATATTGGTAAAATCTAATTTGGCACTGTTGGTTTCTAAATGATCTTTGGTGATGGAGAAATTTCCACAGCCCAATTCAATGCCTCCTTGTCCATTGGCATCTGCATTTATTTTTAATTTACCTGTATTTACTTTGAGCCCATTTGCATTTAAAGTCCAGTCGCTGGTAGTGTATTTCCATTGTCCCAAACTCATAGCTATTGGATTGTTAGTGGCATTAATTACAGGACCACTCGTTTTAGTTACTTTAAGATTGGTTAAATGCAAATTCAAATCTGCAGGTGTAATGTCTTGAATATTGGTATGAATGCTGGCATCTATACTTAGCTCTGCGTTTTTGAAAAAAGATTTAGTAGGGTCTGCCGTCACCATATTTTCAAAATTTGGTAATGAAATTTTTAATGGATTTCCTTGTTCGTTTACTATGCTGAAACCATTGGGAACATTGTTAGGAGCTGTAACGGTTTTATCAGCATTTAAAACGGCAATTTTCATTTTATCGCTAGTAGCTCCTGGTATTGCTAAATGTATTTTTTCAGCAAATGCAATTACATTTTGATTGAAAGCCGTATTTGGAATACTTACCTTTCCTTTTAATACTCCATATTGTTTTCCTCCTACAGTTTTATCCAAATTAATTCCTAAATTTTTGTCTTGAACAGAGGCGTCTATTGACCCATAAGCCCACAATTTTAATTCGTTTTCTTCTGTGACCAAAGGAAGTATAACAGGCTCAGAAACAGGAATGCCATTCGCATTTTTTAATGTTGAAGGCTTTATTTTTAGATTTTTGAATTGAATGTGTTTGTTATCAGCTTGCTTAAATTGCTCATTTCCTTGTAGTATATCAAACTCCCCCCAAATCGTTGCTCCTGTTAGGCCATCTGGCTGAATGTTGCTTACAGAAATAGGAAAACCCATCAAGCTTGTAATGTCCATATCGTTGTAAACCGAGAGATGAAAATTGTGTTGCAGACATTCTGAATTGGAAGCTGTTTTTATTTTTACAATAAAGCTATCGCCTATAAATTGAGATTGCGATTTGATAGCATAAACAGTTTGATTGTAACTTCTTAAAGGAACTTGATGCAAGACAAAGGCACCATTGGCATCCGTAATGGATTCTGTTTCTCCAATCGTTTCTTTTGTTCCTCCACCTCCATACTTATAGCCATTGTATTGCATAACTGTTTGGTCTAATTTTACTCGCGCACCAGCTACCGGAGCTGTGTTGTTTTTTCCTGCGTACACTATGCCTGAAATACAAGTGGCTGGCTCTAGTTTAATTTTAACCAATTTATATTTTGAACTGTAAGGGATTTTTGTGGTAATCAATTTGGGCATGTATTCTTTACCATTGGGGCCAGTTACACGTATCGTATATTGTTGGTCGTTATCGTTTCCACCATTCTCAAAAGAAAAATAAGCTAATCCAAAGATGGCGGTTTGTTGTGATAAATTGCAATTCAAATTTTCTCCATTCGAACAGTTTCCTGCTACACCCACAATCTCCACTTTGGCATTATTAATTATCTGACCACTTTTTTCATCCGATACAAGTACGGTTAATCTTCTTTTGATGGTGTACATTTTTATTTCACCTAGGTCTACTTCTTTTTCATTGATAACAACAACAAGTGTGTCGTCTAAATATCCTTTAGCATTGAAAATTATTTTTTGTGTAGTAGCTATTTTTTTCGCTGGATAATTGCCAAAATAGCCTCCAAACCAAGCACTGGTCTGTCCTCCACCATCTTCATCTATAAAATGAAAATCAGCCGAAATTCCTTTGCCAGTTTCGCCATCTACCACTCTACCTTTTATTTTAGCACCTCTTGTTAGTTGCAATTCAATTTCGGCACGCTCGCCCCATTTTAAAGAACTGCTAATAAATTTTTCTTTTACATCATAACCATAACAGATTCCTTTAGCATATCTACTAGGCCCTTTCATTTTTAGAACAGGCTTGTTGCTGAAATGCAAAGACAGGTTATCAAAACTTACATAACCATCACTGTTATCTACCCAAGCTGGAGTAGTTATAATTTTATTGCAAGGACAATTATTTGCCTGCATTTTTTGATACAATTCAGATGTTTTTGGGTTAGCCCAAGGAATTATATTTTCTCCATCATTTCCTATATAAACTTCCTTCAAACTAACTATTGCATCCAAAGGTACTTTGCCTCCTTTTTCATCTGTCACATGTACTTTTACAGATGGTAGTGTAGGTTCCATGCGTGCTGTGTAATAAATGGCATCAGTATAGAATGTAGAAATTTTATTTCGATGAACATCGTATAAAGAATTTTGTAAAACCTGAACTCCATCTACATTTCTAAAATTTCCAAAACCTGATTTTAAACTTTGAAAATCTGCATAGACATAGTATCTGTAATTAGAATTTTCATGCAAGACAATATTTTTAAAAAAGGCTTCTCCATTAGCATTAGACTCGCTTTTAGCTATTACTTCCAAATCCCCTAATGCTTCTGGTTTTTTAAAACCAACATCGGGTGTGCCATCTTCTTTTGGATAAATTAATTGATCCCAACCTGTGATTGGCTTTCTACAGATATATACATCGGCACCTTGCAATTCATTTTCCGATTTTTCCAATCCTTCTAATCCTATTCCATCATTTCTTACACCCACTGTTACAGTGCTTCGCACTTTTACATAGCTGGTTACATCTTGCTTTAATTGCTCCCCGTTGGTAGGCATGAAGCGATCTTTGGGGTCGTAATAAAATTCTGAATGTGGATTTTCTATTTCAATTCTGGCGTATCTGTAAACGGTTCCATTTCCCCAGTCTAAATCACCTAAGCTAGCGAATACATTGGTGCCTGCTAATCCAAAATTAAAACCAGTTGTAAAATTGAAACTGTAATTGCCATCCATATCTGTATTTGCTACACCTATTTCATAGCCTACAGGAATGCCATCTACTGAATTAGGTTTTAGTAAAGCAGATTCTGTAGTTTCTCCATTTTTTTGAAAGCTATAATCTACTACTAATCGAATGGTAGCTCCACTTAATGGATATTTTTTATCGTTCCCATTTCCTTCTGGATAGCGATACTTTATAGTGCCACTAATGGTAGTTGGGTAAATTATAGGAGGTAAAAATATGGTTCCTTGGTTTTCTGTAGTGATAGGAATATACTGTGTGAAAGCTGTAGTGGGAGCGTTTTTAGGAGGAATAAAATCTGTAGTAGAATTTTGATTTATTACAGGTACAAATGCATTTGTTTTTTTGTAAGTAAAAGTACAAGCTTCTGCATATCCATTGAGCTTGAATTGCACGCTAGCACTTGGATCTACTGCTTGTACTCTCCACACATATTTTTTCCCATCTTCTAGTTCGGGTTTGCCTACACCATACACTAAAGTGCTATTTCCAAACTCTGTAGAATTGTATAGAGTTGGAAAAGCATTGTTTTTAATTACATCAAAAGGGTTCAATCCATTAGGGACTTCTTTCAATGTAAATTCATATTCAATTCTTCCTGACATAGTAGCAGGTGGAGTCCAGCTAAAGAAAATATTTTGTGGTGAAGTGGGAGTTACAACGGCATCACATGCAGGTTGTATAGGTTGCGGAGGATCTATGTAGTAAATTCCAAAACTTTGTGTACAACCCGATGGCTCTGAAAGGGAGAGTGGGCGACCATTATCATAATCTAATGCTTGCACACAAATAGTGTAATTCCCTTCAGGTAATGCTTGATTGCGCAGTAGCTGAGCCCTTGTAATGCCAACGGTAGTTACGCTGTTTAAGTCAAAATAATTTTGGGTACGAGCATCATTAAAAAAAATGGTGACAGGGATATTGGCAGGAACTTCAATTGCTTCGGGTGGATTAGTATTATCTGGAGTGCTTACCATCACTCCATTGTCACCTTCTAGTTTCACTTTTAGTTTTACTCGATGGGCTGTATTGTCCAAACTTTTTAAAGTTAAAAGCAATTTATTAGGTTGTTCTATATAGGTAGAAAGGTAGGGTGAAATGGGTGGAATCACTTGTAAAGTCACTAATACTTGATTGCCTTGTGCATTCAATTGAATAGGCCAAAGACAAGTGATGTAAAGGGTTGCAAGGAAAGCGGTGATTTTTTTCATAGTTGATTTTATGATATTAACTAAGATAGTTTAGGAGAATAAAATGTAATTTTCTTATACATTGTTTACTTCAAAAGTAAAGTGATGAGTGGTATGTATAGGAATCAATAGTTTGATTTTGTGAGTAGTAGTTTCGAAAATGAAATCATAAGTTATTGTTAGAGAACAAACTGCTTTGTTTTTTGTGTGTTTATCTCAGAGTAATAGTCTTTTTATTTGTATTACATTTTTTCTGCAAAACCAAAACGTATATTAATTTTTATTCATTCAAAGATGTTGTAATTAATTCGGTAAGTCAAAAAAAGCAACTAAAAATTTAAGCACTAAAGGAACTGATTAGATGTAGTTTATGCTCATTTTTTTTCCTTTTATTCTTCACTTCTCCACACCACAAAAGGGTAATGTTTTTTTGCTGCTTTCTTAAAAGCTAATACTATCAATAGTTTCATGGAATCTTCTTGGATTTCTTGGTTTGTTTAAATCGAGAAATTTCCATTCGGACATACTCAAAAACATCTTATTTGAAATTTTAATGTGTTGATAATCTATACAGAAAATCTTTTTATCTGAATTGTTTGAAACAAAAAAAAGGGGAGGGCGTAAACAGATAAAAACAAATTTTATGAAAACAATATACTTCACAATTATCACCGCTTTAGCGTTTACTACTACATCTGCTCAAACTCTACAAAAGAGTATTGTCAATAGTTTGGGTGAGTCTGTTTCTGTTGGGAAGTTAGTTATTCATACCTCTGTAGGGGACCCAATAGTGTATTCTCAAATTGGACCAAACAGTGTTTCTGTTTCACAGGGTTTCTTTTCTGGCAATCAAAAAAAGGCGGTTGCAAAAATTGAGGATGTAGCCGCAGTATCTGCAGCTGTTTATCCAAATCCTTTTAGAAATCAAATTACATTAAAACTATCTTCTACAGAAAATACAAGAGTAGAGATATACAATACAATAGGCGAGAAAGTTTACGATGCTCCATACACACAAGAAGTAATAGCTCTAGGTGACTTAGCTGCCGGAATGTATACGCTTAGAACAATTCAAAACAATAAACAAGTTTCTGTATCTAAAATTTCAAAACAATAAAAGCACTCTCATTAATTAAAAAACCTAAAACAAAAACCTATGAAAAAGATTACACTTTTACTCGCGGTACTTACCTTAAACCTAATGGTTATGGCAGGTGCTCCTAAATCTATCAACTATCAAGGAGTAGTGTTAGATGCATCTGGAAATCCAATGGCAAACAGAGCTGTTAATATTCAATTGTCAATTTTAAAAGGGGGCGCATCGGGTCCAGTTGTTTACCAAGAAACCAGAGATGTAGTGACAGATGTATCGGGTCTTTTTACTTTGAGAGTGGGGATGAATTTAGTAGCGGTAGGTGATTTTACAACTATTGATTGGAGTTCAGGAGTATATTTTTTACAAACAGATATTGATACTGCAGGTGGAACAAATTTTGCTTTGGTGAGCAAAACGAGATTCCAAAGTGTACCTTATTCTTTCTATGCTGATAAAGCAGGACATTCCAACACCGCTACTTTAGAATTTCCTGAAGGACTTGATAACATTACTCCAATTCGTTTAGATGGAAATTTCTCCTACACAGTACCTTCTAATATGAACTTTTACTTAACAGATGTGAGTGATAACGGAGATACTGCATGTGGTGATTATGGATTGTCTTTAGGTTCTTTACAACTGAACTACGCTCAAAAAACTACTAACAATAATTTTAGTTCGAATGGAAATGGAAGAGGAATTGCTACCAATAAATCTGATGTTCTTAAATCGTTTGCTTTGGCAGAGGGTAATCAAGTTACATCAACTTCTTGTGCTACTTCTATCAGTGGGTTTCTTATCAAAAAAGAATTAGAATGGATATTTGCAGATTTAAGTGCTGGTAGCTATCAAGTGCCTGTGGGAAAAGTTTTGGTAATCAGAACTTTCTTAAAAAGTACAGCAGATACTTGGAATAGCTACTATTCTGTGAATGGAAAAACAATTAAAATGAGAGATGGTATAGAATTTTTAGCAGAGGGGGATGTGGTAAGTGCTAATGCAGCTGCACTTCCTGCATCAGGTTCATTGGTTTTAGTAGGTTATTTGAGAGATAAGTAAGAGGTTTTTTAAAATAAAAATCCGCAATTGCAGAAGCAGTTGCGGATTTTTTATTTTGTGAAATTTGTAAAGTATATCCCAGATAGTTAAGAACACTACATTCTTTCAATTAATAAGGTACTCTTTTTATTTCCATCATTCAATTGCAACAAATATTGACCAGCTGCACATTTGGAGCCATTTGAATTCACCCCATTCCAGTTAATCTTTTCATTTTTAGTATTCATTTTTAAATCTTTCATCCACACTTTTCTTCCTGTAAGGTCAAAAATTTCAAGTGTAAATTTAGTGCCCTCAATGGCTGTAATATCAATGGTAGAAATATCAGAACTAGGATTTGGATAGCAATTTAGTTTCCAGTCATTGAGATTGGTTTCTTGTATTCCATTAGCACTGAAAATTTTAGTAGAGTACACTCCGTTTCCGTGAGTAGCTACTACTATGTTTTGGTCGTATTTGCGTGAAGTAATCATATTGATAACTACATTGCCTATAGAAGTACTTCCTTCTTGTTGCCAAACGGTATTTGCTCCATCTAGTAATTCGGTAGAATATAAGCCAGTGCTGGTTCCTGCAAAATATTTTACTCGGGAGCCATCATTGTAAATATGTACCCAAGGCACAGAAGGTCCATTGCCTGTTCCATCCGAATTTTCCTCTAAATTTCCGCCTACATCTATCCAGTTTTTTCCAGAGTCTTCGGAATAGAAAATACTTTTTACTCCATAATTGGAAAAAGACACCAACACTTTATTCGCATCAAAGTTATCTACCTCTACACAACTTACATAACCAGATGATGGGAAATTAGAACCTGTAATATTGACTCGGTAGGCATTGTTGTTTTTACAACTATCAATTCTAAAAACTTTACCATCTACCGTTCCAAAATATAAGCGATTCGAATTGGCTTCCGACATATCTAAGGTAGAAATGTCATTACTTCCAGTAGCATTTGTCAAGAAATTCCAACCAGGAGCGTAGGCATTGTATTCATCGCCTATCAATGGAATAGCAGTGAGACTATCTTGTCTAAATATTTTTTTTCCAGCAGGCAAATACATGATGCTATCATTATTGGGATCCAAAATAAAGGGAGCAATAAACTGATATTCTGTTTCGGCTATTCCTGGTGGGTCAATGCGTGTTAGTCCATTTACCGTTCCATTATCAGTCATATCAAATTTGAATATTTTGCCACCTTGCCAGGAGAAATAATAATTGGTACGATTGTGTGTAACGGATGCATAGCCACCATCACCATAAAATACATGCAGCCATTTTTGATAATAATCTTTGGTATTGGTAAACATGGTTCCATTATCTTGTAAGCCACCTGCTATGATATCACTATTTGTATTTCCTGGCTCAATAGCACAGGTATAAAATTGTCCAGTTCTGTAGTTGTTATTGAGACTTTTCCATTTTACAGTGTCTTGCAAAATATTTTCTGTGCGGTAAATTCCTCCATCATTGGCCGATAAAGCTACATCAGAATTGGAAGGCAGAAACAACATTTTATGTTGATCGGGATGGTGATTTGGGTACACGTAATTAGAAGGTTTTGCAGCATCGCAGTTGTAGCCTCCTATCCAAGTGTAGGCGGGGGTTGTAAATCCATTGGTAGAACGGTAAATATTGGTGCCACCTAAAAATACTGTATTAGGGTCGTCAGGTTTTACTGCTATGTACAGGTCGTATGAATTTTGTGAAGAAAACTTGGCGAAATCATAAGTGTAAAAGCCAAAACAATGATCATTGGGAATATTAGCCGAACGATTTTCCCATTGTCCACCTGCTCCCGTTCCATCGCCCGAAAGATACTTGTAATGCCACAAGCTATGCCCAGTGCGGGCTGCACTGGTATCGCCTGATTCTGCTATGAAATAAACTTGTGTTTCATCCGATGGGGCTATTCCTATTTCTATTCTATCATACGTTCTTGGAAACCCACTCGGTGTAATGTTTTTCCAAGTAATTCCATCAGTGCTTCTATAGATTCCTTTGGCAGGCGTACCACTGCTTATAGTAGCATAAATTACACCAGCAGAAGTGATCGATAAATCGGTATACCTGGAGATACCTGGATTGCTAGAATCTAAGCCTAGAGCCTCTGTCCAAGTAGTTCCGCCATCGGCACTTCTCCAAATTCCGTTTACTACAGCAGCATAAACTAGGTCGCTATCGGTACGGGTATTGTCAGTAATTAATTCCCATACAAAATCAAAATCGTGTCGTTGATACATGGTGGTAGGAGTGTTGGAAACTGTTGCTGGAAGCAAATCCCAAGACTGTCCATTGTTAGTAGATTTGAATATTCCATTCCCAGAAAATTGAGAAGAAAAGCCAGCTGCATTTACAATCGCATATTCTTCTCCAGTTCCATAATACCATACATTGGTTTTGCCAGCTCTTTTGTCTTGTGCTACACAAGTGGTACTGTGAATTTGTTCGGGTCTGGTAGTTTTGGTAAAATGTGCTCCTCCATCGGTGCTGCGCCACATACCACCAGATGCTTGTCCCGCTAAAATTGTATTTTCATTAGCTACATCTATAGCAAACGCACGGGTTCTTCCGCCTAAATTAATAGGACCTCTGTTTTGCCAAAGTAGTGAACCTGCTCTATTGTTCTCATCTACTTTAGGAAGCGTACTGGCATATAGCAATTCTTTAGCACGCATATCTTTGGGGATACTACCTGTTTTTGGATTTTTCAAACGAGTATATTCATAAGCTGCGGCAGCATCTGGATCATCGCTGGTGCCTCTTCCGTACAAAGATGTAATACGCTTTGAAGAAGATTTTTTTGTTCCTTTTCCGTGATTAGAAGTGTGTGCAAAAGTTTGACTAAAAAGCAAACTGAATAAAAATAAAGTGGAAGCGTATTTCATGTGTGTATTTTTCACGAATATAGAAAAAGCTATTGTTTCGTTTTTTAGAGCTATCGGGCTTATTTGAGTGTGTTAAAAAACAGGGGCTGTTAAAACTTCCTAATCCCATTTTATTGTAGGCATATTTTTGAGGATTTAAAGTTTTGATTTTTAAATTCGTTTATCGTATTGTGAAAAAAGTCTTCGGCATATTTATTTTGAGCATAGGTTTTTTGGTGCATGTTTTCGGACAAATACCAGAGCCTAAGTTGATTCAGTTTTCCGGGTTTGCAATGACAGCAGATTCCTTAATAGGCGTACCCTATGCACACATCACTATATTAAATGCCAAAAGGGCTGCTACAGCAGGTCCTGATGGATTTTTCTCTTTTGCAGCTCACGAGGGCGACACACTTTATTTTACTTCGGTAGGTTTTAAGCCTGCTGTATACATACTTCCAAAAAATTTGGAGTCTGATAAATATTCGGTGATTCAGATGATGAATAAGACAGAATACTATTTGCCTACTACTATAATATATCCATGGGGCGGAAAGGATGGTTTTAAAAAGGCATTCAGAGAAATAAAGTTGAATAAAACACAAGATGAAGTGGCTGCCGAAAATACCAATCGTCAGTTGTTAGCGGCTTTGGGAGAATCACTCCCCAATGATGGAAATGAATCTACAGATAGGTATATGAGGGCGGAAGCAGCTCGAGCTTATTATTACGGACAAACTGCTCCTCAGAATATCTTCAATCCATTGGCATGGGCGGAATTCATTCGTGCCTGGAAGCGAGGTGATTTTAAGAAGAAAGAAAAATACGTGCAACCTGCTCACGAGTATTAATTTTAATTGAGTTGTTAGTTGAGTGTTGCCAGTTGTTAGAAAACGATGTCTGACTTTGGTCAGATTTCTACAAAGAATAAATTAGACAACACTCTTATATAGCTGTTAATTACTTTATACAGCCATCTATTCCTAAACTCTTTTTTCTGTTTAGTTTTATTTCATGAATAAAGCAGTTGCAGTTATTTTTTGTTTTTCAGTAAGTATTTTATTTCATAGTTGTGGAGACGGAAATAAAACTGCCTCAGAAAAAAAAATATTTCACTACAATCAATCTTCTGGAATATCTTCCCTAGACCCCGCTTTTTCTAAAGACCAAGCTACTATTTGGGCTTGCAATCAACTGTATAATGGATTGGTGCAGTTAGATGATGGTTTGAATACCCAACCTGCCATTGCTAAGAGTTGGGAGATTTCAGCAGATGGTTTGTTGTATACTTTTCATTTGAGAAACGATGTGTTTTTTCAGGAAGATGCCTGCTTTTCGAATAAGACAAGAAAGGTAACAGCACAAGATGTAGTCTACTCTCTAGCACGCATTCGAAATAGTCGAACGGCTTCCCCTGGAGCTTGGATTTTTAATGGAAGAGTTGATACCCTAGAACCCTTCAAAGCTACGAACGACAGCACCTTTCAGCTGAAGTTGCTACAGCCCTTTCGCCCTATGTTGGGGATTCTTACTATGCCTTACTGTTCTATAATTCCAGAAGAAGCAGTCAAAAAATACGGCTTAGATTTTCGGGCTCATCCTGTGGGTACTGGTCCTTTTAAATTAAAAATATGGAGAGAGAATGTGGCGCTAATAATGGTAAAGAACGAGAGCTATTTTGAGGAAGATGGAGACCAGCAGTTGCCTTATTTAGATGGCATTCGCATCTCTTTTATCGACAATAAAAAATCAGAATTCTTTGCCTTCAAGCAAGGGAATTTAGATTTTATTTCAGGCTTGGATGCGAGCTATATAGATGATGTGGTAGAAAAAGATGGCACCCTCAAATCGGCATTGAAACAGCAATTTGACCTGAACAAAACTCCTTATTTGAATACTGAGTATTTGGGATTTTTAATGCAATCAGAGGATTCGAAAAATCCTGTGTTGGATAAAAGAGTACGACTCGCTATTAACTATGGTTTTGATAGAAAGGAGTTAATTCGTTACCTCAGAAACGGAATAGGAAGACCCGCTGAAAGTGGCTTTGCGCCTTATGGTTTGCCTTCTTTCGATAGCACTTTAGTAGGCTATACTTTTAATCCTGAAAAGGCCAAAGCGCTATTGAAAGATGCAGGTTATTCTGCTGCGCATCCATTGCCTGAAATAAAATTATATACCAATGAAACCTATAAAGAAATGGCACTTTTTGTGAGCAAACAATTAGAAAAAATAGGAATTACGGTGAAGCTGGAAATCAACCAAGGTGCTATTTTGCGCGAGTGGATGAGTCAGGGGAAAGCTCCTTTTTTTAGAGGTTCATGGATAGCCGATTACCCCGATGCAGAAAATTATTACACGGTTTTTTATAGTAGGAATGGCTCTCCGCCTAACTATACTCGCTTTCACAATGCAGATTACGATGCTTTGTATGAAAAGGCTTTAACGGAAAATGAAGATGCAAAGCGCTATGAATTGTACCAGCAGATGGAAAAGATTTTAATAGAAGAATCGCCTGTAGTTCCTTTGTTTTATGATGAAGTGCTTCGCTTCTCCCAGAAACGCGTAAAAGGCTTAACTCCCAATGCTTTGAATTTATTGAATTTGAAACGGGTGAAGATAGAAGACTAATCACCCCTTCAATTTATCACCCTTTCGATATACAATATAAAGTAAGATAAGCATAGATATAATCCCTACTATCCAGGCCGAAAACTCTTTAATATCTGCGAAGTAATTCATTCTTGTTTTTTATTATTGGTTGATAGCGGTCTGCTTTCAATTCTCTGTTCTCTAACTTCTAATTAATACGCCCATTTTAAATACATAGCTCCCCAAGTAAAGCCTCCTCCAAAAGTAGCTAAAATCAAATTGTCGCCTTTCTTTAATTTGCTTTCCCATTCCCACAGACAAAGTGGTAGCGTGCCATTTGTTGTATTTCCATATCGTGCAATGTTCTTCATTACTTTTTCTGCAGGCAAACCTAAGCGCTCGCGAGTAGCTTCTATAATGCGTTCGTTGGCTTGATGTGGCACCAACCAATCTATGTGCTCCGATTTCAAATTGTTTTTTTCTAACAATTGTGCCCCAAATTCTGCCATGTTGGTGACCGCAAATTTGAAAACGGTTTTGCCATCTTGACTCACATAATGCTCTTTATTAGCAACTGTTTCAGAAGATGCAGGATATTGTGAACCTCCAGCTTTTTGATATAGAAAATGCCTGCCCGAGCCATCTACTTTTAATAAAGAATCTAGGATGCCATTGCCTTCTGTATTTGGTTCCAGCAATACACAACCTGCACCATCGCCAAAAATGACACAGGTATTTCTATCGGTGTAATCTATAATAGAACTCATCTTATCTGCACCTACTACCAATACTTTTTTTGCTTTACCAGATTCTATAAAACTAGCAGCAGTTTGTAGACTGTAAAGAAAACCCGAGCAAGCAGCTGAGATATCAAATGCCCAACAGTTGGTGGCTCCTATTTTATCTGCCAAAATACAAGCGGTAGAGGGGAACAGCATGTCGGGTGTTGTAGTGGCGAATACAATGATGTCTATTTCATTAGCAGAAATATTTCTCTTTTTTAGCAATCCGTTCACAGCCTCTACTGCCATATCAGAAGTAGCTTTGCCAGCACCTTTTAAAATTCTACGTTCTTTAATTCCTGTGCGACTGGTAATCCATTCATCACTGGTATCTACCATTTTTTCCAATTCCTGATTGGTAAGAATGTATTCGGGAACATATCCGTTTACAGCAGTAATGGCAGCAGTTATTTTCATTAAAATTTTATTCGTGAGGCAAGAATTCTAGATTAGATTTGTGTTCCAAACCTACACAATTTTTTTTCAAATAGTTTTCAAAAAGAAAGATGAAATTCTTACAGCGCATTTTAGATTTTGTATTGTTTGGTAATCTCTTTATAGGTTTATGTGCTGCATCACTAGCATTGACATACAATGGTTTTGTGCTGAATAATTCGGTGTTGTTTGTGTTGGTTTCTACTATTGCATTGTATTCATTTATGAAATACAGAGTGGTGCCTGAAACATATACTAGCAGAGGACTAGCAGGGTGGTTTCATAAAAATAAAATGGGAGCTAGGGGTATTCAATACCTATTTGCGTTGATGTCTATGGGGCTCTTTTTTTTTCTATCTCTAAAACAGCAAATAGGAGTAGGAGTGTTGCTCGCTACTTCTATTTTGTATTTATTTTTTATTCGCAAAGTGCCTTTTATAAAACCATTTTTTGTGGCATTGGTTTGGTCTGTATATTGTTTGTGGTTGCCGAATGCCGCTTGTATGCAAGGTTGCCCCGCCACCACAAATTATTGGGAAGCATTTTTTTTAGTGGCTGCACTTACGGTAATTTTTGAAATAAAAGATATACAGGCAGATGCATTGTATGGCATAAAAACTATCCCTTTAAGTTTTGGAGTAAAAATTACAAAACTATTTGCAGTAATGTTGTTGGTTTCTTCACTTTGGATTACCATGTTGTATCATATTAATTGGGATGTACCTTCGGTGATACTCATTGCAGAATTTGTATTTGTATTGATAGCTGCATTTATTTTAATTAAAACAGATGAAAATAGCTCTGAACAATGGTTCTATGGCTGTGTAGATGGCTTGCTTATTTTTCAGACATTGTTTTTGTATCTTGCTACTTTGATGTAATGAATGAATAGCAGGACTAAAAATATGATGACTTATTTTTTAATTGTATTAGTTACTTTTTTGGTGCTAGAAGTAATCAGTCGATTGATTTTAATTCGAGTTTACAACAGAAAGTTCGACTCCGATTTGATTGTAGAAAACCTGTATGGTACATCATCTGGTTTAAAGGCCAATGAAGTAAGTCGTATATGGGGAAAAGCTTTTCATACCGATAGGCGAGGTTTTCGAGAGCATGCCAACGATAAACGCATGCTTCCTAAGAAATTGTTTGTGATAGGTGACTCAGTCACCGAAGGGGTAGGAGTGCAGGATAATCAAACTTTTGCCAATTTAATTTGCAATGCGGAAGATTCAGTAGATGTGATGAATATTTCTTTAATAGGCTATTCTACAACTGATTATTTGAATGTGGCAAAATCATTTTTGAGCGATACCATTAAAGATTCCATTGGCAATAGAATGTATGTTTTCTTATGTCTAAATGATATTTATGGTAAATCAAAAACTTCAGATTTGCCACCTATGGCTAATAAAGGATTTTTGAGCAGCATCAATGCTTTGCTGCAAGATAATTACGCCACCTACAAAATTATAAAACTGCTGATTTATCAAAATAGCGGGCGATATTTTGATTACGATCAAGCATTTTATAAAGATGAAAACCGAGTGGAGGAAATGGTGAATAATTTAGTTCAAATAAAGAGTGTATGTGATAAAGCTAAAGTCGCTTTCAAAGTATTTATACTTCCTTACCGTTCCCAGTTATTAGACCCCAAAAAGAATTTTCCTCAACAAACACTCGCCTATCATTTAGGAATGAATGGAATTCCATTTCAGGATTTGTTGTTTGATTTAAAGAATACAGAAAAGCCGAAAGATTTATATTTGTTTGCAGATGAGATTCATTTTTCTGATAAAGGTCATGAGGCAATTGCGCATGCAGTTTTGAAGAAATAATTACTTTAGTAGTTGAAAAAGAAAATACAAAATATGCAAGAAGAAGTTAGAAATAATTGGACAATAGATGAAGTAAGTGAAATTTACCATCAGCCTATATTGGAATTGATTTACAAGGCTTCTGTTATTCACAAAAAATACCAGGCCACTGGTGAAGTGCAGGTATGTACCTTGCTCTCCGTAAAAACAGGAGGTTGCCCAGAAGATTGTTCGTATTGCCCACAGGCAGCGCGTTACAACACAGGTGTAGATGCGCACAAACTTATGAAGTACGAAGAAGTTGTAGATAAAGCATTGATAGCAAAGAATGCAGGCTCAACTCGTTTTTGTATGGGGGCGGCATGGCGCGATGTGCGCGATGGTCGCGATTTTGACAATGTGATAGACATGGTGAAGGGCGTGAATGCTTTAGGCTTGGAAGTATGTTGTACACTTGGAATGCTTACGGAGACGCAAGCTGCGCGATTGAAAGAAGCAGGCTTGTACGCTTACAATCACAATTTAGATACTTCTGATGAGCATTACAGTGAAGTGATTTCTACGCGTACTTACAAGGATAGATTAGAAACTCTAGATAATGTAGAGAAAGCTGGGATAAGTGTTTGTTGTGGTGGAATTATTGGATTGGGAGAAACAGATGCAGATAGAATTAAATTGTTGCAAACCTTGGCTACACGTGAAAAACATCCTGAATCAGTACCTGTTAATGCCTTAGTAGCAGTGGAAGGAACACCACTTGCAGGTTCTCAAAAAGTGCAGACTTGGGAAATGGTGCGCATGATAGCGACTGCTAGAATCTTAATGCCACAATCAATGGTAAGACTTTCGGCTGGTAGAAATGAAATGAACATAGAGCAACAAGCTTTGTGTTTTATGGCTGGTGCCAATTCCATTTTTACAGGAGAAAAATTACTCACTACTCCGAACCCTGATTTTAGCGAGGATAAGAAAATGTTTGAGACATTAGGATTGAAGCCTAGAGAGAGTTTTAAAGTGGAGAAAGAGGAATTAGTTCATTAATTACTTTTTTAAGATAATCGTAGAGGCGCAAAGACGCAGAATTATTTTGCTTTTTTGCGCTTCTTTATTTTATATGGAATCTATCAATCAATACATCCAAAGCAAACTCAACGAACGGAAGTCTGAGAATAATTTTCGTTCTCTCAAAGTATTGAATGGTCTGGTAGACTTTACTTCTAATGATTATTTGGGTTTTGCAAGAAGTGAAAAACTGGGAGAATTGATTGAAAAGGAATTAAAGGGAAACAACTCATTTACTGGAAGCACTGGCTCTCGTTTGCTTTCGGGAAATAGTGAGTATGCTGAGCGATTAGAAAAAAAAATTTCCAGCTTTCATCAGGCTGAATCTGCACTCTTATTTAATTCTGGATTTGATGCCAATTATGGATTACTTTCTACGCTTCCCTATAAAGGCGACATGGTGTTTTATGATGAATTAGTTCATGCTTCTATTCACGATGGCATTAGAGCAAGTAAGGCTTTTGGAATTGCTTTCAAACATAATGATGTAGCAGATTTAGAATCAAAGCTAAATGATTCAGTTGGTTTGAAGTATGTGGTGGTAGAATCTATTTATTCTATGGATGGAGATTTTTCTCCTTTGAAGGAAATAGCAGATTTGTGCAAAAAATACGATGCAGGTTTAATTGTAGATGAAGCTCATGCAACAGGAATTGAGGGTGGGAAAGGGGAGGGGCGAGTGAGCTGTTTGGGATTGCAAGATAGATGCTTGGCTCGTATTCATACTTATGGGAAGGCTATGGGAGCCAATGGTGCAGCCATTCTTTGCAACCCTGAGTTGAAAAGTTTTTTAATAAATTATTGTCGCCCTTTTATTTTTTCAACAGCGTTGCCTTCACACTCACTAGTAGCTATTTCTTGTGCTTATGATTTATTACCTCTTGTGGATTTAGAAAGAGCACATTTGAAAAGATTGATTTCTCTGTTGCAGTTTTCAGTAAAATCTTCAGATATGTATGTCCTACTAAAAAGCGAAACGCCTATTCAATCGCTGGTGGTTAAAGGAAATGAAAACGTAAAATCATTGGCAATTTCATTACAGGAAAAAGGCTTTGATGCGCGCCCTATCTTATATCCCACAGTGGCTAAAAATGCCGAGAGAATAAGAATTTGCTTGCATAGTTTCAATACATTAGAAGAAGTAAATGCCTTGGCAAATGCTATTAATTCATCCTTAAAATAAGCATAGAATGGAAGACTTTGGAGCAGAAAAAGTGAGTTATTTTATAGATGAAATAAGAGAAAGAGTTCGAGAAAATCAGTTTGTAAAATTGACGTTGAGCAAAGCCAGTTCGAGTGCTGATGATTTGGTGAATGTCTATGTGCGACTCATTTTAATAAAGGAAAAGCAGAAATTTTCCTTCACTTACACCTATAAAACGCGCGATATAGTTAAGAACTACGATATAGAAGAAGGACTTTTGATGTTACACAGTTTGATGGATAAGGCATTTAAAATCGCTACGCTGTTTTCTTTGGAGCGCGATGCTGTTTTGCAGATTTCTAAAAAAGGAAAGGTGACTATTTTTTATAGTAAACCTAGCCAAACCTCATTGGATTCAGCGCATCACAACAAACAAAAAGTACAACGCACTACTGTAGCATCTTCTTATCTGCAAGTTTTAGGCATTACAGACGCTGAGCAAATTGTAATTCCCAGAATGGCTGATAAGTTTCGGCAGATAAATAAGTTCCTCGAAATTGTAGAGAGTTTAATGAAAGAAACTACTTTGCCAGGAAAAATAAAAGTAGTGGATATGGGTGCAGGGAAAGGTTATCTGACATTTGCCTTGTACGATTATTTAGTAAATAAATTGGGTTTGCAAGCCACCGTTTTAGGAATAGAAATCCGTCAAGATTTGGTAGACTTTTGTAACAAGGCTGCTGAGGATTGTGGCTTTGAAAATCTGCATTTTGAGTGCTCTACTATTCAAGATTTTAAAGCGGAGAAAATAGATTTATTAATTGCCTTACATGCTTGTGATACAGCCACCGATGATGCGCTTTTTAAAGCCTTACAAGCAAAGGCTTCCATTATCATTTGTGCACCTTGCTGTCATAAACAAATCCGTCAGCAACTAAAAGGTACTGAATCTCTCAATCCAATTTTGAAGTATGGTATTTTTAAAGAACGCCAATATGAAATGGTAACCGATACCATGCGCGCTTTGCTATTGGAAAAGTATGCGTACAGGACAAAAGTATTTGAGTTTGTATCAAACGAACATACGCGTAAAAACATAATGCTCACAGCCACTTTAGGAGCAGGTAAACCAAATATTTCTTTAATAGAAAATGAGTTAACGCTCCTCAAAAAAGAATACGGAATTCAGTTTCATTATTTAGAAAAATTATTGCCGTAAGTTAGTTCAGTCCGCTTACGCTTCTGCTAATAAACTCTGTCAATTCTTTGCCCTTTAGCATTCCTTGCGATAGCATTGCTAAATCGTACAACTGTTTCACCGTAAGGCTTGCATTGCTTTCGTTTTGCAAAATTTTATTTGCTAAAGGATGGTTGGTATTTACAACAACAGTATAAGTTTCGCCCATATCACCCATAAAAGAATATGGATTGCCGCCACCCATTTTAGCCATCTCTTGCATTCTGCGCATAAACTCATTTTTAGTGATGAGTACTGGTAAATCAGTCGGTGAAAGTGGCTTTAATTCTACGGTAGCCCCTTTTGTTTTGATAGTATCTTCAAACACTTTTTTGAGTTTCTCTTCTTCTTCTTTGCTCAAAACAGAAGTAGCAGTTTCTTCTTTTTCTATTAGTTTATCTACGGTGTCGGCATCTACTCTTTTGAAGGTGAAATTCTCCAATTTCGATTCTAAATACTGCATAAAATGATTGTCAATAGCAGTACTCATATTTAGCACATCATAGCTCTGTCTGTTTACATTTTGTATGTAGCTATCTTGCGCTTCTACATCTGTTGTATACAATGCTGTAGTGAAATTGTGTTTGTCTTTTTGAAGCACTGAAATTTTATCTTGATACTCCTGAATGGTGAAGTATTTTTTGTCTGTATTTTCTAGTAAGCAAAATTCTTTTGCACGCTCGTAAAATTTCTCATCACTTATAATTCCGTATTTTACAAACACAGAAAGGCTCTCCCATTTTTGCTCAAATTCTTCTCTGTTATTGGAGAATATTTCATGCAATTTATCAGCTACTTTTTTGACAATGTGTGCTGTTATTTTCTTTACATTCGAGTCGCTCTGTAAATAGCTTCTGGAAACGTTTAGCGGAATATCTGGAGAGTCAATTACCCCTTGTAAGAGTGTCAAAAATTCTGGTACTATTTGCTCTACTGAATCGGTTACAAAAACCTGATTGCAGTACAAGTGAATTTTGTTTTTATTAAAATCAAAAGTGTTTTTGAATTTAGGGAAAAACAACACGCCTTTTAAATTGAAAGGGAAGTCAGTATTTAAGTGAATCCAAAACAATGGTGGTTCAGCGTAAGGATACAACTCTTTATAAAATGCCAAGTAATCCTCGTCTTTCAAATCTTTAGGTGAGCGAACCCAAGCAGGCTGTGTGTTATTAATGATGCGGTCTTTGGTCTTTTTTTCTTCTTTACCCTCTGCATCTTTTTCGGTGTATTCTTCTGTCCCAAATTGAATAGCAACTGGTAAAAACTTACAGTATTTATCCAGCAGCTCTTTTATTTTCCATTCGTTTAAAAACTCTTTACTTTCTTCATTTATGTGTAGAATAATATCTGTTCCCCGTTCTGTTTTATCAGAAGCTTTTAAATGAAAATCGGTGCTACCATCACATACCCAATTTATTGCAGGCTCCTCTTTATAGCTTTTTGTATTTATTTCTACGGTATCTGCCACCATAAATGCAGA
>JBGAVP010000032.1:0-34095 GCA_044228065.1 Chitinophagales bacterium
TCCAACAGGGGCAAACGGAGTGAACGGTACAAACGGATTAGATGGAATAAATGGCACGAACGGAACAAATGGAGTTGATGGCGCCACAGGTCCAACAGGTGCAAACGGAGTGGATGGAGTTAATGGCACGAACGGTACGAACGGAACAAATGGAGCTACAGGAGCAAACGGATTAGATGGAATTAATGGAACGAACGGTACAAATGGTACAAATGGAGCCACAGGAGCCACAGGTCCAACAGGGGCAAACGGAGTGAACGGTACAAACGGATTAGATGGAATAAATGGCACGAACGGAACAAATGGAGTTGATGGCGCCACAGGTCCAACAGGTGCAAACGGAGTGGATGGAGTTAATGGCACGAACGGCACGAACGGTACGAACGGAACAAATGGAGCTACAGGAGCAAACGGAGTAGATGGAGTTAATGGAACAAACGGTACAAATGGGACAAATGGGGTTGATGGAGCCACAGGTCCAACAGGGGCAAACGGAGTGAACGGTACCAACGGAGTAGATGGAATTAATGGAACGAACGGTACAAATGGTACAAATGGAGTTAATGGAACAAACGGGACAAATGGAACAAACGGTGTTACTGGTGCCACAGGAACAACTGGAGCTACTGGTTCAACAGGCGCAACTGGTGCCAATGGTACTAATGGAATCACTGGTTCAGCTGGAGTAACTGGCCCATCAGGTGACCCTGCAACTGATGACCAACAACTTTCTTACGACCCTGCCACTTATTGGTTGAAACTAACTAATAGTGATAGCGTAAACTTGTATAACTTATCTTGTGAATACTGCGATAGCATAAGTAGTGGAGGAGGTACCGATAATCAAACTCTAAGTATTTCTAACGATACACTTTCTATTTCTAATGGAAACTATGTAGTGCTTCCTACAGGAAGTGGTGCTGGTTCTATGAATGTTAGCGATAGTGCATGGAGTTTACAAGGTAATAATGCAGGAGCTACCGACTTCATCGGAACCTTAAATTCAGAAGCATTACGCTTTAAAGTAGATAACATTAATGCTGGTATTATCGACTTAAATAACAATGCTGCATTTGGCACTGGTGCTTTGCAAAACAATTCAGGCGGTATTGGTAATGTAGCTATGGGTAACGAGGCTCTTTACTACAATCAGGCTACCTCCAATTTAGTCGCCATTGGTAATAGAGCAGCGAATCGAGCGGGCCAAATGGGCTATGGTTCTAACGACATAGTAGCAATAGGAGCCTATTCACAACAAGCTAACCAGGCCGCGTCATTTAATACTTCAGTTGGCTCTAACTCTCTTTCCAATAATGCATACGGAAACAACAACGTAGCTATAGGCGATAGTTCACTCTCCAGCTTTAACGACAATACAGGAGGAAATACCGCTGTGGGTTCTAAGGCATTTGCATACGATTACTATGGAATACAAAATACAGCTTTAGGTTATAAAACAGCTGTCGGCAGCGATGATAACTATTCTAATCGTCTTCAAAATGCAACCGCCATTGGTGCTCTTGCAAAAGTAGATGCATCCAATAGCATGGTGCTCGGCTCCATCAACGGTTTAAACGGTGCTACTGCGTCTGTAAATGTAGGTATAGGAACCACCACACCATCTGCATCCCTGCATATAGATGGCACTTTCCGCTACCGTGTAAATGGTGTTAACCCAACTGCGGGCTACATACTTAAAACAGATGCTGACGGAAATGCAACTTGGGAACCATGCGATTGTGGCGGTGGGGGTGGAGGTTCTATCAATGTAAGTGACTCTGCTTGGAGTTTACTTGGCAATGTTGCTAATTCATCAAACTTTATAGGTACAATTAATCTCCAAGATTTAATTTTTAAAACTGGCGGACAGGAATGGATGAGATTGACTCAAACAGGTAAACTACGCCTGCTTGACGAACACAACAGTATAGCTATTGGATATGATGTTCTTAGTAGTTCTACTGGTAATAACAATACAGCCATTGGAATGGGAGCATTGTTCAATAATACAACGGGGGGATTAAATACAGCTTTGGGCTCTGGTTCTTTGGGCGACAATCAATCAGGAGGAGAGAATTTAGCTCTGGGTCACCAAGCTGGTAGAAACAACGATAGTGGTAATTGGAATACCGCTATTGGATCTTCCAGTTTTTTCGGTTCTGGCAACTTAAGTAACGCCACTGCAATCGGCCATCGTGCACAGGTAGATGCAGATAATAGTATGGTGTTAGGTTCTATAGCTGGGGTGAATTTTGCTGGGGTAAGTACCAAAGTTGGTATAGGCACAACCACCCCTTCCGCTTCATTACATGTAGATGGCACTTTACGCTACCGCGTTGGAGGTGCGAACCCAACTGCGGGTTATGTACTTACTACAGATGCCTTGGGCAATGCCACTTGGCAGGCTGCTAGCGGAGGAGCAGGTTCAGACTGGGCGCTCACGGGCAATGCTGGCACGGACACATCCCTGAATTTCATAGGTACTACTGATAACACCGACCTCCTCTTTAAAGTAAACAGTTTAAGTGCTGGTCGTTTGAGTTACCAAAGTGGCAACACTGCTTGGGGAGTAAATACACCTGATTTTAACGATGTCAACGCTTATAGCAATACTGCAATAGGGTTCAACGCCTTAAAAGGAATCACTACTGGTAACAACAATATTGCAGTAGGTGTAGGTTCCATGATAGCAATAACTGAAGGTATAGGTAATATAGCCATCGGCTCGGATGCGCTTGCAGCTAATACCACCGAAAACAGCAACACTGCCGTTG
The DNA here is from genome assembly GCA_044228065.1 of Chitinophagales bacterium. Lineage (GTDB taxonomy): Bacteria > Bacteroidota > Bacteroidia > Chitinophagales > LD1 > JBGAVP01. The sequence continues at coordinate 2,775 of JBGAVP010000032.1, forward strand.
GCTACAACTCACAAGTAAACAGCACAGGTAATAGCAATGTAACATTAGGTATGAATACCCTTATAGATAACACTGGCGACAACAATACGGTAATAGGTACGGGTGCACTCCAAAGCCCAGGTTCTGGTTCTAATAATACATCTATTGGTGCATTTGCTACCAACGGTGCGCCTAACTTATCAAATGCCACAGCTATTGGTGCTGGTGCGGTCGTAAGCCAATCCAACTCTTTGGTTTTAGGAAACAACGCTAATGTGGGAATAGGCACATCTGCACCTAAGAGCAAATTAAACGTAGTGGGAGATGTGGGCTTAAGTGATGGAACAACTGTTGCTAGCAATGGGGTAGTTACTATATTACTTGTAAACCGCACAGGTGCTACATCGGTAGTAGGCGATATTGTAATAGCTGACCCAAGTAACGACAACTCTTTTGTAATAACGACCGCTCAAGGCAATACTGCCGTTATTGGAGTAGTATACGAAGCAGTAGCCAATGGTGCAGTTTGCCGGGTTGCTGTAGCTGGTGTGGTAAATGTAAAAGCTAATGGAACTATTCTTCGTGGGCAACATTGCATTACTAGTACCACAGCTGGTGCGGCAAATGCAATAGGCAGTCCAGGTGCAGGCAGCAGTATAGGCGTTTGGTTAACAGCTCCTAGTTCTGGTAGTTTGGGTAAAGTATTATTAAAATAAATTATTGGAAAGTTATAGTTGTTTGATTTTAAAATATCAGTTATGAAAAAAATATTGTTTGCAGCTTTTCTTTTGTTTGGGTTAACTGTTTCTGCCCAAGTTGAGTTGATTTCTGGTGGTTCGGCTAATGCCTATACCCTTGCTTTCCCAGGAGTATTCAGTTACAGTAATGGAATAGCAGTCACCTTCAAATCTAACTTTGCGAATACGGGAGCAGTTACTATAAATGTAAATGGGTTAGGAACTAAAACCATAAAAAAGTTAGGAAGTACAACTGATTTAGATGCCAACGATATTTTGATTGGGCAGGTAGTAAGTTTAGTGTATGATGGTACGAACTTTCAAATGATAAGTGGCTTAGGAAATGCTCCAAGCGGAGGAGGAGGAGGAGGCACATTAGCTGGAGATGTAACAGGAGCTATAGGTACTAATACTGTAGAAAAAATTAGAGGGGTAAATGTATTAGGTATACCACCTAGTATGAATCAAGTACTTCAATTCAATGGTGTTAGTTGGGCCCCTACTACATTAGGTAGTGGTGGTGGAAACCCCGCTTGGGAGCTGGGTGGGAATGCTGCTGGAGCAAGCGATTTTATAGGAACAACTAATTCAGAAACCTTAAAATTTCAAGCAAATGGAACACAGTATTTAGAGTTACAAACAAACGGGCGTTTGTTTCAGTTTATGAATAATGACAACACTGCTTTTGGAGAAAATGCAATGCCTACTTCTATTTATGGGGGAGATAATACTGCCATAGGAAAACGGGCATTAAGTAATATGGGGAATGGATTTTACAACACAGCTATTGGAAGAAATGCTCTTGCTTCTGCGACCAATGCACAAGATAATGTGGCAGTGGGTTATCAAGCCCTTTCGACTATGGTAAACCAAGCAAATAATACTGCTATAGGAAGTAAAGCATTAAGATTTAATACCAGTGAAAAGAATACGGCTGTGGGTGCGAATACTATATCTACGAATATAACTGGCTACGCTAATACCGCGCTTGGGTATAATGCAGATGTTGGTACTTTGGGATATAACAATGCCACTGCTATTGGGGCAGAGGCATTTGTAAATGCACCCAACAGTATTGTATTAGGGGCTATTAATGGTGTAAATGGAGCTTCAAGTTCTACAAGTGTGGGTATTGGTACTACTCAACCCTCGGCCAGCTTACATATAGAAACAACTACTTTGGGTACGGGTTTTCGTTTAAAAGATGGAAGTCAAGGAAATGGCAAAGTACTTACTTCTGATGTAAATGGATATGGAAGATGGGTAACTCCAAGTGGAGGTGGTGGCGGAGGAAGTGGCTGGGAATTAACTGGTAATTCAGGAACAGATTCTACATTAAATTATATAGGAACCAATGATGCTACTCCTCTGCTGTTTCATAGTGGCAATACAGAGCGCATGAAGTTACGTCAAGATGGTGGATTGGAAACTAAAATGGATAATCAGAATATAGCGTTAGGTAGTTCTGCTTTGCTAAATTCAAACAGTTATAATTCTATAGCTATAGGAATAGAATCTGGGAGAAATTTGTATGGCAACAGTATAGCTATAGGAACACATGCTTTAGATGAAGCTTACTATGATGAATCGAATGCAGGAAATATCGCCATAGGTCATGAAGCTATGGCTACTCATAATGAAATGGGAGGAAATACAGCTGTTGGTAATAGGGCTTTGAATCATATAGGTGGATATTGGAATACAGCTGTTGGGGTTAATGCCATGCCATACGCAACTGTTACTGCAGGAAATACAGTAGTAGGTGCATGGGCTCTTTACAACAATATAAGTGGGAGTCAAAATCTTGCCTTGGGCTCTGGGGCAGATGTACTAGTTGATAACCTTGAGTATGCTAGTGCAATAGGTGCAGGTTCGCATGTAGGTGTTTCAAATGGGATGGTGTTAGGTAGGGATTCGGGTGTAACTTTTGTAGGTATTGGAACAAGCTACCCAGAAGCTGCTTTTGATTTGCATGGCCAATTCAAATACGTATTTGGAGTGCCTGGCTTTGGAAAAGTACTTACTTCCGATGCAAATGGAAATGCTACTTGGCAAGCTCCTAGTGGTGGAGGCGGTGGAGGAGCAGGATGGAATTTAGTAGGAAATGCTGCCACAGATCCTAATAGCAATTTTGTAGGAACAGTAGATCCCCAACCACTTATCTTTAGAGTAAACAATGTAAAAGTAGGTAAGTTGGATTTATTGAAAAACGTAGCTTTGGGAGATAATGCTCTTCGCAATAATACTACTGGCGAAAATAATGTAGCGATAGGAAGCGGTTCACTTCAAGGTAATACGATTGGTGGCAGTATGGTAGCCATAGGCGACTCAGCTTTATATAACCAAGCTGTAAGTTATGGTAACAATTTTTATAATCTTGCAATAGGTAGCCATGCGCTTTATAGCAATGGTCAAGGTAATTATAATCTAGCGATTGGTACAGACGCTTTGCGTTTTGCTACGGGTGGTCAAATGAATGTGGCGGTGGGTTTAGGAAGTATGAATTATGGTGGGAATGGGATTTTCAATACAGCAATTGGAGTTAACTCACTGTATCAAGGCGAAGGCTCTTACAACTGTGCTTTTGGAAAAGCAGCACTGCTCATTAATACTGGGTCCCAAAACGTTGGTATGGGTTTCGAATCGGTTTATGCTAGTTCTGGCGATGGTAATGTAGGAATAGGCTATAGTGCACTTTGGTCTAACGGAGCAGGAAGTTATAACACATCTATTGGATATTATGCAAATGTATCTTCAGGTAACTTAACAAATGCTACAGCTTTGGGTAACTCAGCAGTTGTAAATACTAGTAATAAAATTCGCTTAGGTGATGCCAATGTTACTGTCATTGAAGGGCAAGTAGCTTATACATTTCCATCTGATGCACGTTTTAAAACCAATATAAATACTACTGATGTAAAGGGTTTAGATTTCATTAGTAAGTTACGCCCAGTCAACTACAACTTTGATACAAAAAAGTACGAGGAATTTTTGACTAAAAATATGCCTGATAGCATTCGTAGAAAATATTTGGAAAAGGATTTCAGTAAATCAACTGCTATGCGTCAAACTGGTTTTATAGCCCAAGAAGTAGAAAAAGCTGCTAAAGATGCAGGCTATGATTTTAGCGGTGGGTTGCACATTCCAGAAAATGAAAACGATAACTATAGTGTGGCATACAGTCAGTTTGTAGTACCATTGGTAAAATCTGTTCAGGAATTAAATGCCAAGGTAGAAGCACTTGAAAAAGAAAATGCAGCACTTAAATCAAAAAGCGGAACTCCGGTTGCTACCGCTTATGAAACGACTTACTTTAAGACCAAAACTATTTCTGCTGAAGACCTTCAAAAGCAAATTAACGATTTGAAAAAAGCGCTAGAAGAATTAAAGAGAAAATAAATTATGAGTTTGTGAACTAGGAACAAAAAATTCAATTGCTAAAAAGACAAACAATGCATGTGATATTTACATATTATAAAATTAATCAATCATGAAGAGATTCTTTTTTGTTTTCATGCTTGTTTCAAATATTCTTTTGGCTGCAACTGATACTACTGTTGCTACCAAACCTTTAAAGGGAGTTGTTGTTTCTTTAAAGCAAGCGGATAACTTTTTTGCCAATCAGCAATACCGTGAGGCATTAAATGCATATACTAAAGCCTATGAAAAGAACAGCCGTAATCCTGATTTGAATTTTAAAATGGGGCTTTGTTACCATTACCTTCTTCAATACCCAGAACTTTGCAAGAGCTACTTTTTGAATGCTACAAAAAAATACACCCCTAAATATAATTTTTATGGAAGTAAAAATACTTCTACCAGTTTTGATGCTAATTACTTTTTGGGCAAAACGTATTTGGCGCAAAACAGCACCGATAGTGCTATGTATTATTTGGCAGACTGGAGTAGTGAGCTGAAGAACGAGGTGCCTATGGATGCTGCGCGTCAGCTAAAAATGTGTGTAAACTATAATATTCTCAAGCGACAAATTCGTGACATTAAAGTGGAGCGGCTTCCTGTACCCGTAAATACCCTTCACAGCGAAACCAATCCAGTGCTTTCCATTGACCATAAAACAATCTTTTTTGCTAGCAATAAACCAGAGGGCGAAACAGAGAATGATTTAATGGCTGATGATGATATTTATTATTGTACCCTTCGTGCCGATGGACAATGGAGCGACCCTATCAGTTTCAATAGCAACACTGTTGCCGATGAGCAACCCCTCTATCTTTCCACTGATGGTAAGAAGCTTTATTTTAGAAGGGTAGGTAAGAAAGGAACAGGCGATATTTATTTTGCAAAACTAGAAGAGGGCAAGTGGAGTGCAGCTCAAAAAGTGAAGGAGGCAAATACTTCTTTTGATGAAAAAGGAATTTCATTTTCTGCCGATGGTACTCAAATGGTGGTATCGAGTAATCGCCCAGATGGATGGGGGGGATACGACTTGTATTTAGCAAAAAGTAAAGATGGCAAGTTTGGCAAACTAATGAATATGGGAAAAAAGGTGAATAGTGAATTGGATGAGCTGTATCCTTACTATCATCCTGTAGATAAGCGCATTTATTTTAGTACTAATGGCAATACTAAATACGGTATGGGTGGCTATGATATTTTCTTTACTCAAAGTGATTCTATTTCTTCGTGGAGTGAGCCGTTTACAATGGGTTATCCTTTGAATAAGGGAGGGAATGAATTGAATTATTATGTTGTGAGCGAAGGGGTAAGTTATTATTCGGCACTTTCAGAAAATGGCGATTTTGATATATACGAAATCAAGCGTGGTAAAGCAGAAGAAAATACCGAAAGCGAAATTTTAGCAGAAAACAAAGTTTCGCAATCTGCTGATAATTCTATTGTTGAAGTACTAGAGGTTGAGAAAGAAAAAATTGTGGAGAAAGATAGAGAAGTGGAAGTGAGTAAGTTGGAAGAAGTAAAAGTGGAAGTACAAAAAAATGTAGGTGAAGTTACCGCAGAGCAAGCTAAAAATTTAGACAATGTAATAGCCATAGAACAGCGTGAAGTACAAGTGCAAGTTCCTGTAGAGGTAGAAGTAGTGAAAGCAAGTGGAACGCGTCCGCTCATGTCAGCCGATGGAACGGTAACGAATGCAGATGGGTCTATTCATCAGGAATTGACAGACCAAAATAAAGGGGGGGCAGTTGCTGCAAATCCAACACCTTCTACCCCTGAGCAACCTGTAATTGAATCGGAGAATACTTCTTCTTACAACACATCTTCCTACAACAGTAGTGCTGAAGCGACAGATAATAGTGATAAAAAATCAACACAAAGCAACAGTTCTTCTTATTCTGAAAATTCAAACAGCTACAATTCTGCCACCAGTACCAATGCTAAAAATACTTATGAAGCTAGTTCGAATCCAAAACCCTCAGACCATGTAAATACTACTGTGCCTCAGTTAACTAAAGAACAAAAACCTTATACGAAATCATTTACACATATTGTAGGAGAAGGAGAAACACTGGAAAGCATTGCCAAAAAGTATGAAGTGTCTTTGTCTGATTTGAAGAGATGGAATAAGCTAAAAAGCAATGCGATTCATCCTGAAAATTTATTGGTAGTAGGGTATGATTATGATGAAAATCTTAAGTATGAATTAGCCATGAAACAATTGGACATGGCTGGTGTAAGCAAAGAGGATAAAGATGGGGTTATTCAAAATGTAAAGAAAATGCTGGAAGAAAAATTGAATAGAGAAAAATCAACGGTTTATAAAACAGTTCCCTTTTCCTTTAATAGCCAAGATGTAGGCATATCTAACGGGGAATTAGATCTGCTTACTGCCTACCTTAAAGAACATAAAGATGTGACCATAGAAGTGATTGGTCACACAGATAATGTAGGAGCTTGGGAAACCAATTTTTGGATATCTCGTCAGCGTGCCAAAAGTGTGTATGATTATTTGATTGCTAAAGGAGTTTCTACGTCTAGTATAATCTTTAATGGTAAAGGAGCTATACAGCCAATAGCTCCGAATACAAGTTTGGATGGTCGCGCTAAAAATAGGAGAGTTGAGATTGTTCTCATTCAATAATTTGTTACAATTTTCTTTTTAATAATAACCACTTCAAAATATTCTCCATATTTGAAAAACACTGAACCTTATCTCATGAGATTGATTACATTATCTGTTCTATTGACGTTTTGTCTTTCTTCTTATGCTCAAAAGCCAGAGCGCACAATTGGCAATGCCCACACAGCTACTATTCAATGTCTTGCTATTTCTTTTGATGCATCAAAAGCTATTACTGGTGGTGCTGATAATCGTGCCTATACTTGGGATTTGAATACTGGTGCTAAGCTTCGCTCTTTTGCCGCACAGGAAGATGTAATCACGGATGTAGAGTACAATAATGATCAAACTCTATTTGCTACAGCAAGCAATAATAAATCTATAGTTGTATGGGATGCCAATACCTACAAGCCTCGCAAAATTTTGAAAGGACACTTGGCTGCTGTTGCTGCCATTGCTTTTCACCCATTTAGAGATGAGATGATAAGTGTAGGAACTGATGGCAATGTGAAACTATGGGATGCACAGGGTGGCAGAATTCTAAATGATAATTTTATTACACTTGAAAAAACAGGATTTACAACTGCCAAAGCTGCTTACACAAAAGACGGAAATAGAATTGGAATAGCAGCAGGAGGAGCGTTCAGTTTATACAAAACGGATGGTACTTTTATTAAATCGTTTTCTGCCAATGTAAATCCTGCTTTCGATTTTTGTAATGATACCAAAACTGCAGCTTACCTATCTGCTGATGGTAAAATTGAAATTGTTCAAACAGAAACAGGGAGCTCTATTCAGCAATTGTCTGGTGATTTTGCTGGTGTTACATCTGTTCGATATGCGCAAAAAAACAATACCCTTTGTTTAAGTAAGAGTAATGGAAATGTTGAAATTTATAGTATATCCGAGAGGAAAGCAATATTTACTTCGCTGGCTCACATTGGTGGTGTAGTAGATGCAGAGATAAGTGAGGATGGGAAAATATTGGTGACTGCAGGAGCAGATTTAACTGTCAAAAAATGGAACATAGAGTCGCTTAATCTAGGATATGTTCAGTTGCCTGTAGCTGCTGTTGCCGGTGACTTGTCACTCAATAGACCTCTTCTTAAAGAAGAAAATAACAACGGGATGTTAGATGTTGGTGAAAGCGCTTCACTTAGTGTTACATTGATTAATCCTCAGCAGAAATTTTTGTATGATGTATATATCCGTATTACTTCTGATAATGATTTAATGGGTCTGTCTTATCCAAAATTGTTTTTTGCAGGCGAGTTTCCTGGCAAGGGTAGTAAATCTTTTTCTATTCCCATTAAACTTGCTGGTGAGTTAAGTTCTGCCGCTAATTTGAAACTAACATTAGAATCGGGAGGTGTCGAAATTACTTCTCAAAACATAACTCTACAAACCGCCTCTAAAGCAAATGCAGGTGTAGAGGTAAAGATGTTTCGTTTCTTTTCGCCCTCTGGTAAAGCCTCATTGGGAGAACCCATTACGCTTCAGCTTACACTTGAAAATATTACAGGAATAGTGGGAGAAAATATTGAGGTTGCGTATCAGTTTCCTTCAGGAATAAATGCTATTGACAAGGCACGGGAAACCATTACTAAGTTAGCTCCAGGTGAGCGGGTAAATATTGCCATGCAGTTGATGGCACAAAAAAGTTTTATGGGCAGTGAAATTAAAGTCAATCTGGATATAAGTGGTGTAGGCTATTCCAATGCTAAAGAAATCAATATTGCTGTGCCTGTAAATAGAAGCATAGGAACTCGCGAAGAGTTTTTGGCTATGAGTAATGGAACTTCTAAAACATTGTCAAAAACAAATGTAATATCAGCGCAAGAAAGTGGCTCTGGCGAGGCTATTGAAAACACACGCTATGTAGCGTTGGTAATAGGAGTAAACGCTTACAGCGGCACTTGGCCTCAATTAAACAATGCAGTGAATGATGCACGTGGAGTTGCCGCAGAACTGCAAAAGGATTATAACTTTAGTATAGTCAGAACAGTGTATGATAAGGATGCCACTAGAGCAAAAATTATGGCGGAGTTAGAATGGTGTGTAGATAATTTGACCGAAAAAGATAATTTGGTTATTTTCTATTCGGGTCATGGGGAGTTTAAGGAATCATTGAATAAAGGTTTTTGGGTGCCTGTAGATGCTTTGACCAATGCCACTTCACAACTCATTTCGAATAGTGATTTACATACCTTTATTGCATCTATAAGAACCAAGCATACACTGTTAATTGCCGATGCGTGTTTTAGTGGAGATATTACTCGGGGAAGAATGAATTCTTTGGAAGACGATAATGATAAGTTTTACAAAAAAGCGCATAGCTTGATGTCTCGTCATGCCATTACTTCAGGGGGTATAGAACCAGTAATGGATGGAGGAAAGGAAGGTCACTCTATCTTTACTTATTATTTGATCAAAGCTCTTCGTGAAAACAAATCTAAGTTTATAGATGCCACTCATTTATTCGATAATATAAAAGTACCAATTGTAAATAACTCTGATCAATCTCCTAAATATTTACCCCTTAAAAACACAGGGGATGAAGGTGGTGAGTTTATCTTCTACCGCAAGCAATAAGGCCTACTGTTTACTAAGAATACCATTGTCAAAGTCGTTTAGTAATTCTTTGAACGATTCACTTTCTGGTTCTAATTTTACAGCTTTCAGATAACTGTTTCTAGCATTTTCATAAAAGCCTTTTGATTCGAAGAACTTTCCAATTACTGCTTCTTTCATACCGCCCGTAAAATCCATTTGCAGTTTCAATTTGTTTAACTCCATGGTCATTTTATCTTGCTCTTCTTTACTCATTACAGAGAAAGAAAATATTTCACAAGGTCTGGTATTTTCTGCCGTGATAGTCCAATAATATGTTTTACCCAATTCAAATTTTTGTATAAACCGATTAAATAAAATGGTGGTATCCTTTACAGTTTGTTTCATCTTTACGGTCTTGCGGTCAATATCACTGTAGATAGTAAGTGTGTAATTATCGCGGTGGTAATCACTCCAAGCAAAACGGATATTAGAATCTAAAACATAGGTAGCATTCACAGGACCTTGTAAGCAGTGGTAGTTTCCTGCTCTAGAAACACCACCTAAATTTTTCAATTGTGCCTTGTAGTTTTTTTCTGCATCTGCTTCTTTATGAGTTACCTGATGCGCTACATAGCTAAGATAGTAAGACGATAAAGATGATTTATCGGCAGAAGTTACATACTTTTGAAAATCGCTACTGGCATAGGTTCCAGTGTTTTTTAGCAAAACAGTTTCTCCTTTGGCTCCAGTAAAAATAGCTTCCGATTTTTCACCAATTTTTATAGATTGGTTTTTGCTTACAGTTGCACCAATAGTTTTCAACGCATCCCAATTGCTGCCGTTAGATATCTCAACAGTACCTTTAAAATAGGCGAGCGAATAATTTTGAGCACTCAAAATGCTGCAAAACAGTAATCCTAAAATTGTAATTTTTGATTTCATATATTACGGTTTTAACTGTGACCTTTTAAGAAATAAGTGTGATAACCAAAGCGCTGGTGTAACCATTTTACAAAAGCATCATAAAAATACAATAAGTCAACAGAAAGAACGATAGGAACTAAAATAATTTTATCTGAAAAACGGAGGTTATGTTTATCAAGTAAAATGATTTCAAGGAATAAAAAAATCGCTGTGAAAGCAAACTGCATTAGTTTGGCTACTAAGTGATACCAAATATGTTTTTCTACATAATAATAAACGTAGAAAACAATACTGAGGTATGTTAATATTATTGAAAACAAAAGCACCAACCAATCTGGAATTTTATTGACATAGGATTCATTTAAAATCATTTCTATGATATTAGCATGAATAAAAACACCTGGCATATCGGGCTTGCTTCTACCTGCTATACGAGCGTTCATAGGAGTAAAGTGTAGGTCGTTTAAATCTGTAGAATTGGTAGCTCCAATTAAAACAATTTTATCTTTTAAAAAATCCAAAGCTGTATTATCTGAATCAATTTCTTCTAAGCTCAAGACAGGAACATGCTGCTCAGCGGATTTGCGATAATTAATAAACTCTATTTTTTTTTCACGTTTTAGTAAATGCTCGTATTTTTCATTATCTGCCAGTCTTACAATTTCTGCATCAAACGAATTAATCAAACTGTCATTTATTACTATTTGTGGTTTAAACAGACGGATGGTTTTATTTTCCTCTCCAATAAAATTGACAAAGCCTGTACTGCTGAATTGCTCAATCGGAGAGAATGATTTATTTAAAGTGAGTTTAGTTTCATCTTCCGAAGTTTCTAAATATGAACCTACTACCAAATTTTTTGTATGACTAAAAGATGCTATTAAAGATGAATCTTCTTTTTCCGCATGAGCATTCAGAAAGTAAGCATCTAGAGCAATTACTCTTGGATGAAAAGAATTAATTACAGCTATTTGTTTTGCAATTTCTTCACGGGTATTCCCAATGCTTACAACCACTACATTAGAGTTGAGCGACTCTTTATTTTCATTTCTGTGAAATTGATAAACAATATCAGATATTTCAAAGTCTTCTAGTGCCGCACTAATTGGATCCATGTGTGGAATATGCACAATAGAGAATTTCATAATGCCGATAAATGCAAATACAAAGATGGTAGAGAAGATGACGTCTTTATCTTTAAATAAACTGTGCTTCACTGTATTAGGATGTAAGGCAAATATAAATAAGTTATTATCAAATTACATTTGCTCAATATAGTCTTAGTTAGGAGGGACTTGCATATATATATTACGGGTTTAAGAATAGAGAAATTGCTTCACCTTCTTGTTGAAACCTTACTGTGATTGTCTCCTCGGTCGGTAATAGAACCCTATTCTTTTTCATGATAATTAAGACATAGTAGATCGTATGTTAGAGACTGTAGCTGATAATTATCATTTTTAATTAAAAGTGATAATCCTACCTTCACGTGTGAACCTATCATAAAATATTATGGATAAGCCACTCAGAAAAGTTGACCATATGATGTGGGATGTAGAGATGCCCACAAGTTTGGTAACCATCACAGGTATGATGACTTTCAAAGGGAAGATAGACCGCAAGAAAGTGATGACAGTGCTTCAGGAGCGATTGTTGAAATTTGAACGTTTTCACAAAAAGGTTATCATCAAGAAAGGAAATCCCCACTGGCATCCCGATGAAGATTTTGATTTAGAAAGCCATGTGCATCATTTGGTGTTGCCAGGCAAGGGTACACACAAAGTATTGCAACAGACTATCAGTGATTTGATGAGCGAGCCACTCAATTATGCCAAGCCTTTGTGGCAAGTACATTTGATAGATAATTATAATGGAGGCAGTGCTATTGTCTGGCGATTGCATCATGCCATTGCTGATGGTATAGCTTTAGTGAAAGTCATCTTTTCTCTCACTGGTAGTTCCGCTAAAGAATCACTTGACCTACACCTTAAACCTATTTCTTCTGCCAGTAAAAATAAAGGTAAAGGCTTTGACAAAGTGCTCGAAAATTTACTTCATAAAGGAGAGGATTTGTTTGAAGAGGCGGGGCATTTGATACGCGAGCCACATTTGCTACAAGATACGCTGCAAAACACCTGGGATACCAGTAAAGAGATTGTAAATCTGTTTATGGGTAAGACTTTGAAGAAATCGCTTTATAAAGGTACGTTAAGTGCTTCCAAGATAGCAGCATGGTCGGTAGACTTGCCATTGCAGGAAGTGAAAGAGCTCCGTTCGCACTATGAAACTACTATCAATGATGTATTGCTGGCATTGGTTACGGGTGCTTTGCGAAAGCATCTATTGCATCATGGAGAAAAGCCTCAAGAAGGGCTTAGGGTGGTGATTCCTGTGAATCTTAGAAAGAAAGATGATATCATAAAAATGCATAACGATATAGGAATGCTCTCGATTGAGTTACCTGTTCATTTGCCGAGTGCTGCTAAGCGATTGCATTTTATCAGAGAAAAAACACAAATGCTGAAGCATTCCATAGAACCTTTGCTGGTCAATAAACTTTTGGAAGCTGTAGCAGATTATTTGCCAGCGTTTAGCAAACAAAAATTTGCAGATTTCATGGGCTCTAAAATTGCAGCAGTAGTCACCAATGTGCCGGGTCCTAATCATCCGGTGTACTTGGCTGGTAAAAAAGCGGAGGATATTTTGTTTTGGATACCTCATACTACACCGTTGGGAATAGGAGTGAGTTTGATGAGTTACAACAACAAAGTTTACTTAGGAGTTGTGACAGATAAAAAAGTAGTGGATGATCCAGATTTTATCACCAAAGCTTTTGAAGCAGAACTCAGAAGCATGAATCGAGTTTTGGCTCGTAAGCGATAATTAAGATGCGTTTACACACTTCACTAAATTATCAAGTATACTGCTGATAATCTTTTCTACAGCGGGTTTCAGTAGAAATTCAGGCATTAGCGATAATGGACCTTTGTGAAGCGATACAGAAACTTCTGCTTTGCTTTTATCGGCTGCATCGCCTGTCAGTTTAATATTCATCACAGGGTAAAATGGTCCATCACTGCATTTTACTTCTATTTTTTCATCCAAAATGAACTGTGTCATTTCATATTCAAGCGTCATATCAAAACCCATGAAGTGGGTCACTTCCTTAAAGCGCATTCCTTGTTGGCTCTTTCCTTTGGGTTTCAATGTTACTGTAGTTTCATCTACTATATGCATGAAAGCTTTTCTGTTTTTGACTTCACGCAAGTAAGCAAAAGCATCTTTTCTAGATTTCTTAAAACTGATTTTAGAAGTAAATTCCAATGTGCTGGACATAACTAGTTTTCTTTAGATAAACAAAATTACAATCGCTCAAATCTAGCCGTGAAGTGACGCAAGAAGGGTGGCTCATAGGTGATTTTTAAACCTCGTGATTGATGCTTTTTTTCAATAATATCATCAAATACATCTATCACATAATCTATATGGCTTTGAGTATAGACTCTTCGTGGTATAGCCAGTCTTACCAATTCGCTTTTTGGGGCAATATGATTTCCTTGCTCATCGTATTTCCCAAACATGACAGAGCCAACTTCTACACATCTGATACCACCTTGCTCGTACAGGTCACAGACCAATGCTTGGCCCGGAAACTCATGCACTTGAATATGATTATAAAACTGTTTAGCATCAATGTATATCGCATGACCGCCAAAGGGACGAATCAATGGCACTCCTTTTTCGTGGAGATGTTTTCCTAAATACTCTGTACTCTTAATACGGTAGTGCAGATAGTCGGCATCAAATACTTCTTGTAGACCTACCGCCATAGCTTCCATATCTCTTCCGCTCAATCCACCATAGGTAGCAAAGCCTTCAGAAATGATTAAAAGATTGGTTGCTTTTTCGGCTAGCAGTCTATCGCGTAACACGAGCAGTCCGCCCATATTTACTAATGCATCTTTTTTTGCACTCATGATAAATGCATCTGCCAGCGTAAACATTTCTTGTGCTATTTCGTGATAACTGGTTGTTTCATATTTTTTTTCGCGGTGGTGAATAAAGTAGCTGTTTTCTGCTATCCGACAACCATCCAGCACGAATAGGATATTAAATTCATCACAGAGTGCTCGCAGTTCACGGGCATTTTCCATGCTCACTGGCTGACCTCCCGAAGAATTGTTGGTGACAGTAAGAATAATTGCGCCAATGTTTTCACTGCCGTATTTAAGAATGTTTTCACGTGCTTGCGCGATGTCAATATTTCCTTTGAAAGGTAAGTCTGCCTGTGGGTCTAGCGATTCAGCACACATACAATCTATAGCCAAAGCACCAGTGAATTCTATGTTTGCGCGAGTGGTATCAAAATGAGTATTGCTGATAAAAACTTTGTCTTTGCCGCCTAACAATCCATATAAAATACGCTCACCAGCTCTTCCTTGATGAGTAGGCAAAACATAACTCATTCCTGTTAAATCACGAACTTCTTTTTGCAGCCGCTCCCAACTACGAGCTCCCGCATAGCTTTCATCGCCCAGCATCATAGCACTCCACTGGTGGTCACTCATAGCTCCAGTGCCACTATCGGTCAGTAAGTCTATATACACATCATCGCTTCGCAGTAGAAAAGGATTATACCCTGCATGATGAAGCACTTCTTGTCGATACGCCACCGAAGTCATACGAAGTGGTTCTACCATTTTAATCCGAAAAGGCTCTGCTAGAGTGCGTTCTTTTTTCATGTCAGTATTGTTGTGATTTATAGTTCAGGATGTAGATACGAAAATATTTTACTGACAATATTCTGACTTAATTATAGGCGAATACATGATTAGTAATAGGAGAGAAGATGAGTTCTATCATGTATGAAAAAGGGAATGAAATTCAAGAAGATTACTTCATGAAAATTCTTTTTATCCTCTGAAAACCGAGGCGGGTTCTACCTTTACAATTCTACGGATAGCCGCTATTACGCCTATCATAGAGATTACAAGAGTGACCACTGCAAAGGCGATGTACATACTTATACTGTAGCTAAACATAATACCCGCTTTAGCTATACCTAGTTTAAATCCGTACATGAGTAATACCCCTATGATATATCCAATCAAAGCAAAGATGAGAGCTTGAGTGAGTATTAAATTTCTGACGTATGCATTAGTCGCGCCTATGGCTTTGAGGGTTGCGTAGTCTTTCAAACGGTCAGTGGCAGCTGAGTAGAGTGTCAAACCTATGATAATGCTGCCTGCTATAATGGCGAAAATAATCAATGTACCTACCGATGTAGCAATCCCACTGGAGCCTAATATAGTACTGACGGTAGCAGCAGAGAAGTCTTTTTTTGTCCAAGATTTGACACCAAACATATTGTTGTCTATCATTTGTGTAATTTGTTTTAAGTCTGCTCCAGGCTTTACTTTTATGAGCAATGCACTTACTTTCTCTCTTGGAAATTTGCTGTAATACCTAGCTCTATCAATAGTAGTGAAAACAAAGGACGCTCCGAAACCTCTGGCCCCATTGGTTTGTAGAGTAACCTTAGCCAGCTTTCCGCCTATCTCAAATTGTGTTCCCATCTTTGCATCACCCAACAATTTTTTATCAAAAACATCTGTAGTCACAGCATTGTCTAATAGCAGGTTCTCGGTAGTGCCTCCACTTATTTTCCAAGGCCCACCTACAAAGGCTGGAGCTTGCGAACCTACTAATGTGATGCCCCCTGATTTACCATCATTAAACTTAGCAGCAGCCCCCGTTATCACTAACGGATATACATGGTCAATGCCAGGCAGGGCCTCTATTTGTCGCTGATAGCGTGCGTCTATTTGTCCAAGTGCAGCTACATTGGTGGTACGATTATCTACCACCCAAATATCGGTATTGATGTTATCCACCAGACTCGACATCATACCAGTAAGGAAAATAAAAATACCAGTTTGCTGACCTATAAGAAAAATAGAAATAACCACCCCGAACAAAGCTCCAATGCTTTTAGGTTTATCATAAAGAATAAATCGGATAGCGGTTTTAAACATGATGGGTGGTCTTATTTAGAATTTAATAAATCAATCACCACTTCCACACGCGAGTTGATAAGCAGATTAGCATTGCTAGAAAGTCTTACGCGTACCTCCCGTACTCTTCTGTCTTCCATATTGCCACTATCATCACTAAAAAGCGATTTCTTTTTCAAATAAGGACTCAAGTAAATAACTTCTCCTTCACCTAATTTATCGTCCATACCTTGTGTGCGAATAATAGCTCTCTGTTCTAGTTTTAGTTTGTTGACCCACATCTCATCTACTTCACACAATACAGTAAGAGGTGATATAGGTGCAAAATCAAATAGTGGTTTTTCTGTTGTCCCTGCACTTCCTTCTGTTAAATCCATAGTCAGAATAATGCCATCTGCAGGGGCTTTCACCATTCTGCGTTCTATATCTACGGAGGCAACTTTAGCATCGGTGCTAATTTCATTCAACTTGCTTTCAGCGCTTCTCATTGCAGCTTGCAGTCGTTCTATTTCTTTTAATGACTGGTCGTAGTTGGCTTTGGCATTGTCAGCGTTTTGTCCTGTTTCCGCACCTTGCGCATACATTTTCTGAATTCTATCACTACTCGTTTTTAGATTTTCTGCTTTTATTTTGGCAGAATTAATTTGGGCTTGAATGTTTTGCACTTCGGCATTCTGTGTAGCTATTTTAGAAGTGATTTGCAACAACTTGGCATCTTCATAATTATGAGAAAACTCAACAAGCAGTTCTCCTTTCTTTACAGTGTCTCCAGCATAGGTATAAATCTTTTTTATTACTCCATTTACTTCGCTACCTATGGCTGTAATTTTTACTTCAGGCTCTACTCTTCCTATAGCTACAATACGCACTGGTTCTGTGGTTGTCTTGGTGGCAACAACTGTTTTATTGGCTTCTTTATTATTACAAGCCGTCATAAAAAGGAGTGCTAGTAATATTATAAATGATGGTTTCATACTTTCATTTCTTTAGTAAGATTTTTTAAATATTCTGATTGTGATACTTCTTTGGCTGCACCGTTTTGCACTTCCACTACTCTGGTGGCATATGGCACCAAACGCTGATCGTGTGTGACTACAATGACGGCTTTTCCCTGTTTGGCTAAATCTTGTAGTTGATGCATGACTACTGATACAGATTTTACATCCAATGATGCAGTCGGTTCATCGCACAAAAGCATAGGTGGATCCGAAACCAATGCCCTTGCTATGGCCACACGTTGTTGTTCTCCACCCGATAGCATTTTAGGAAGCGATTTTAAGCGATGGGTCATACCTAACAAGTCAAGTGCTTTCATTACTCGAGGCAATGCATCTTTTTTAGAAACTCCTTGAAGTGTAAGCGGAAGCATCACATTCTCTTCCACATTTAATGGAGCTATAAGATTGAAACTTTGGAAAACAAAACCGATGTTGTTTAATCGTACGTTTGCCATTTCGGTATCACTCAAATTGTTGGTATAAGTACCGTTTATCCATACTTTACCCTGAGAGGGATAAATGACACAACCGAGTAAAGATAGGAGAGTAGTTTTCCCAGACCCTGATGGCCCAATGATAAGAACGAGTTCACTCTTTTCTACTTTGAAATCAGTAGGCTGCAACGCCACTACTTCAGAGTCTCCACTTTTATAAACTTTACCTGCTCCCTCGAGCCTTGCGATTTCCATTTTCTACTAAAATAATCAATGTATGCAAAGATACTAAACCCTTTATGGAAAGAGTTTATATTCTAAAAAGCATTTTTTATTTTACTTTTAATGCCTCCATTTTTTTTAGAATCACACTCATATATGCCCAAGAGGCATGGAAGTGATAATCATAAGCCTCCCGTTGCTTTACATTAAAGTTTTTTCCATAAACTACTTTATTAAAGATTGCCTTTACAGCTACAAAAAAATGGGCATAATCAGAGTTGGAGGTATTGAATTTTTTGGAGCGAAGAAACTTTAAATTTTTATCGGCTAGTTCATAAGCCCCTTCTAAGTTACCTTTTAGAAAAACCAATGCATTTTCATAATACCTGTATTGAATCTCATACTGAAGCATCTTTTGCCTGTGTATATCTGTCTCTATTTTCTTTAAATAAATCTCGGCAGTGTCAAATTCTAAATTAGCTATATGGTAGCAAGTAAATTGGAGTGCTGCCATCACTCTAAAAGAAAGCATTTTATGATCAAGTAATGGGGCAAAAGTTTTATCTAAAATTTCTAATGCTGTTTTAAAATCTTCTTGGTGTATAGCTAATTTAAAGAAGCGTGCATAACTGGCAGATATCACATTCTGCCTTTGTTTGGAGTAGGAGAGTTGCTCTTTGTAAAGAGCAAAAGCTTCTTTGAATTTATCGGTACACATTAAAGCATCTGCATAATTGAGAGTCAAATCAATCAATTCATTTTCACTAAATAGGTGTTTGTTTTTTTCGGAAAGAATTAATAACGCTTCACAGCACTTTAAATTCTCTTGAACTCTATCAGATACCAAATAGAAAAAAGAAGCCACTTTGTTGGCATAATAAATAGCTCGAATATCTTTAAGTGAAGCAGCTTCTTCTATAAGTTTCGCTATTTTTCGATGGAGGGAATGTTGTACGTTTTTGTCTTCTATAGACATATTTCCACCAGCTATATTAATGGCTGCCATTAAGGCTCTGGACTTAATTTTAATTACAAGATCAGGATGTTTATTTACGTCTATGCTTAAAAGAGATTTGGTAGCATAATAACTCATTTCTTTATTATCTAAATCAGAAACAGGAAATGAGGTAACTATCTCAAAACATAGATTGTATAAGGATTTAAGGTCATCAGATTGTAGTAAGCTTTTTTCAGCAACTTTCATTTGATGACGAATCAACTTTACAGAACTACCTTTAATTCTGTTTATAAAGTTGACCTGATCCAATGGATTGCCACTGCTCAGAAAGGAGATTAATTTTTTTAATAAAACAGAACACACTTTTTCAAAATGAGTTTGTGTCATGTTTAATTTTCTGAGGGCTAGAGCAGTGGGAAACACCTCTTTTTTTTGTAATAACACGAAACCAATTACCTCTCTTTCTCTGATAGGTAAATCAATTTTGGCAATGGCTTTTTGTTGCTCGTCAGTTAGTCTTAGTGCCAGGTCGTGAAGGAGTGCCATATTAGAAATGAATATTTAAAAATGCCATTTTCAAGTGGTATTTAAAATTTAATTTTCAACAGTCTTCTATCATAGCCTATCTGCTGTTTCTTTTTTATAAATTTACGGCACAAAAAATTAACCTCATGTCTATTTCACAATTTAATTTCCCTACTACCATTCGTTTTGGAGCAGGTGTAGTAAAAGAACTTCCTGAATATTTAAAGAAAAACAATCTCAATCGCCCGTTGATTGTGACTGACCCAAATGTGGCGCAGTTAGGCTTTTTTAAAGCGATTGTGGAAGATTTAAAAGCAAAGGGTCTTGCAGTAGAAGTTTTTAGCGATATTCATAAAAATCCAGTGAAAAGCGATGTGTACAAAGGGGGTGATGCCTACGATGCGCATAAGGCCGATAGTATTGTAGGAATAGGTGGTGGTGCGGGTTTGGATGTAGCACGTGCGGTATTGTTACGCATAAATCATAGAGAAGATTTGTTTAAGTACGATGACCTAATAGGTGGTGATGTATATGTGACCAATGAGGTTCCTCATTTTGTTACTATCCCTACAACAAGCGGAACGGGAAGTGAGGTAGGTCGCAGTGCTATTATAGCTGATGATGTAACACACCAAAAGAAAATTTTGTTTTCACCAAAGTTATTAGCAAAGATTGTTTTTGCTGACCCATTGTTGACAATGGAGTTGCCAGGTTTCATTACAGCAGCTACAGGCATGGATGCGCTGACCCATAATATGGAGGCCTTTGTTGCAAAGAATTATCACCCTATTTGTGATGGAATTGCATTAGAAGGTATTCGCTTGATCTCTCTTTCGTTAGAAAAGGCAGTGAAGAATCCAGATGTAGAATCACGTTCTCAAATGCTCTTGGCTTCTATGATGGGAGCGATTGCATTTCAAAAAGGCTTGGGTGTAGTTCACTCTTTAGCGCATCCGCTTTCGAGTTTATTGGATACACATCATGGTCTAGCCAATGCAGTAAATATTCCTTACGGTATGAGATTTAATATTGCCGGGTTTGAAGATAAATTCAAACGTATTGCTCGTACTTTAGAATTAAAAAATGAAAGCGGAGAAGGAGTGGTAGAGTATTTATTTGATTTGAATTCACGTATTGGAATTCCACATAAATTAAGAGACATAGGAGTGAAGGAGGAACATCTTGAAACACTGGCTGACTTAGCTTTTGCAGACTTTGCACATCCTAATAATCCAAAACCAGTAAGTAGAGCAGACTTTAGAGCACTTTATGGAGAGGCATTGTAGTTTTTTGATGTTATCTGACTACTTAATATTAACTACTCAATACTTTTTATGAAAATAGGACTCACATTCTCTGAAACTCGCTACGAAAATTACCCCAAATGGATAAAGGGAGACAATGAAGAAATCGAAATTGTAGAACTTCACTGGGAGAAGCACGACCTAGATGAGGTATGGGATGCTGTAGAGGATTGTGATGGGATTGTACTTTCTGGTGGAGTAGATATTCACCCTAGTTTTTATGAAAATACTCGATTGAGTTTCCCCAATGGTGATGGCAAGTTTAATGAAGCACGCGATGAATTTGAGATGCATGTTTTTGAAACTGCTATGAATTTCGGGCATCCAGTATTGGCTATTTGTAGAGGATTACAATTAGTAAATGTAGCACTGGGAGGTAGTTTAATTCAAGACTTAGAAGAAGCTGGCAAGAAAAATCATAGAAGAATAAATGATGTAGATGATGAGCATACTATTGCTATTGAGGACCACTCTTTGTTGAAAGAAATTATTGGAAGTAATACTGGTACCATCAATGGAGCGCATCATCAAGCCATTGATAAATTGAGTGATGAACTGATAGCGACTGCTTTCTCGCCAGATGGAGTAATAGAGGCCGTAGAGTTTAAAAATAAGCAAGATGAGCCATGGATGCTAGCGGTACAGTGGCATCCCGAGCGAGTGAAAGATAAAGATGTAAATCCGCTTTCAAATACTATTAGAACTAAATTTTTAGAAGCCATACAAAATAAATCAAACTAGCATGCAAGTAATTAATCCAGCGACAGAAGAAATTATTGCTGACTTGAAAGAAGATAATGCTTCTTCGGTTGCACAAAAATTAGCCACATTAAAAGATGGGCAAAAAAATTGGAGTGCTGTTTCACTCAAAGAAAGAGTGATTGTGTTACAAAAATTCTCTACACTGCTGAAAGAAAATATTGAAGAGTTGGCTCGAGTACTTACAAGCGAAGTAGGCAAACCTTTACAGCAATCGCGCAATGAAGTGAACGGAGCCTGTGCGCGTATCAAATGGCTATCTGAGAATGCAGAAAAGTATTTGAGTGATGAGTTGATGAATGATGATGGTAACACGCGTGAGAAAATCGTTTATGAGCCACTGGGTGTTGTGTGTAATATTTCTGCTTGGAATTACCCTTATTTGGTAGGTACGAATGTATTTGTACCAGCTCTGCTTGCAGGCAATGCAGTATTGTACAAACCCTCAGAATTTTCATCGCTCACAGGTTTAGAAATTGAAAGATTTTTAAAGCAAGCTGGTGTACCAGATGATGCTTTTCAAATTGCTATCGGTGGAGGAGAGGTTGGCAAAGCCTTACTGGAATTATCTTTTGATGGATATTATTTCACTGGTTCGTATAAAACTGGTCAATATATTTATGAAAAAATAGCACCTAAAATGGTTCCATGTCAGCTAGAGTTAGGTGGAAAAGATCCACTCTATGTCACAGATGATGTAGTAGATATAGCAGGTATAGCTGCTGGCACAGCTGATGGGGCATTTTATAATAACGGTCAAAGCTGTTGCAGTGTAGAGCGTATTTATGTACATGAAAAAGTGTATGATGAATATGTTGCTGCATTTGTAAAAGAAGTGCAAAGTTGGAAGTTAGGTTCACCGAATGAGGAGGTCTATATTGGTGCCATCACACGCAAACCACAATTGGAGTTTGTCGAGTCGCAGGTGAAAGATGCGGTAGCAAAAGGGGCTAAAGTATTGACTGGAGGCAAACGTGTAGAGGGCAGAGGTTATTTCTTTGAACCCACGGTGTTGGTAGATGTCAATCACAGCATGAGTGTGATGCGCGAAGAAAGTTTTGGACCTATCATAGGAATTCAAAAAGTAAGTAGTGATGAAGAAGCTACACAACTCATGAATGATACTGAGTATGGTTTGACATCATCGGTTTATAGTGCTTCCCAAGATCGTGCAGAGAATATTTTAGCGCAAATGAATTCAGGAACAGGCTATTGGAATTGTTGTGATAGAGTGAGTGCTGCTCTTCCATGGAGTGGTCGCAAACATTCAGGTTTCGGTGCTACTCTTTCTCATGTAGGATTACGTGCTTTTACCCATCCTAAAGCCTACCATCTGAGAGGATGATATTTTCAAATACTGATTTATGAAAGCAGTTTTCTTGTTGTTGAATTTATTTGTTACTATTTCAGTGTTTGCTCAGCATCAGTTCAATAAACAAATAGATACATTTTTAGATAACTCGCTTAGACCTTTCTTCTTTGGGGTAGCCTCTGGAGATCCACAACAAAATTCGGTGGTTATTTGGACAAAAATTTTGCCTTATAATTTTGAGAAAGCAAGTGTAAAGTGGCAAGTAGCCACCGATACATTTATGCAAAATATTGTTGCAGCGGGAGCTTTAGATACAGACTCATCCTCGGCTTACACTGTAAAGCTACTTGCAAAAGGATTATTGCCAAACACATTTTATTTCTACCGTTTTTCATGGAATGGTTTTTACTCTCCAATTGGAAGGACTAAAACTGCTCCTTTGAATAAAGTAGCAGATTTAAAATTTGGGGTGGTAAGTTGTAGTAATTATCAAAGCGGTTATTTTAATGCTTATCGTTTGTTAGCAAATAGAAACGACCTAAATGCTATCATTCATTTAGGGGATTATATTTATGAAGGTGGTATTTCTTACAATAAAAAGAAACCTCAAATTCGAAATCATATACCAGGATATGAAATCTTAAATCTGGAAGACTATCGCTCTCGATACGCACAGTATAGACTGGATAAAGACTTAATGGATGCGCACCGTTTACATCCTTTTATTACTATATGGGATGACCATGAGTTTGCTAATAATGCTTACAAAGAAGGAGCTGGAAATCACCAAGCAAAAGAAGGCGATTGGGAAGTCCGCAAGGCTATAGCCAAGAAAGTTTATTTTGAATGGTTACCTATTGCGGATAATTCAGAAGAAAGTATTGTTCGAAAATTGAACTATGGGGGCTTGGCAGATATTTTTATGTTAGATGGTAGAACCGAAGGTAGAAGCAAGCAATTAGAAAGCCCTGCCGATTCAAATTTGTATAATTCCAATCGAACTATGTTGGGTAAAACTCAAGCAGAGTGGCTCATTCAAGGTATTGAAAATTCAAATGCTAAATGGAAATTGATTGGAAATCAGGTAATTTTTTCAGAATTAGATGCTCATAAACTTTCTAAAAAGCATGCCCGATTAATGGATTCTTGGGATGGTTACCCATTCGAGCGCAAAGAAATAATGGATTCATTTTATAGTCATCAGTTGAAAAATATAATTATTGTTACGGGCGATATTCATACTTCATGGGCATTCGATTTAGTTCAAAATCCTAATGATAAAAATTGCTACAATGCAAAAACTGGAAAAGGAGTAATAGGGGCAGAGTTTGTTACGCCATCAGTTTCCTCAGCTAATCTAGATGAACGCGTACCACGCGGTATTGCAAAGTTTGCTGGTGAATTAATAAAAGATAAAAGTATGAACCCTCATTTACGGTTTAACGATATGATTAATCACGGATATTTATTAATCGATTTGAATGAAACACGTGCTAAAGCCACTTGGTTATATGCTGCTACGGTAAAGGAAAAAACACAAAAATTTTCTTCAAAAAATTCTTGGGAAACTAATTACAATCAAAACAAATTAATGAAGTCGAAATAAAATTTCCCATTTTAGTTTTTTTATAATTTTCAAAAAACACACCATGTCTTATCAAGGAGTTTATTACAGTGAATATTTGCAGTTGGATAAAATATTGAAAGCTCAAGAGCCAGAAAGTTGTAAGGATGGGCAAAAGCCAGCGCATGATGAAATGTTATTTATTGTAATTCATCAAGCCTATGAACTTTGGTTTAAACAAATAATGCATGAAGTAGGCTCTGTAATTGATATTTTATCTAAGCCTGGGATTCAGGATAACTCTCCCGATTTGTATGTTATTAATCATAGAATGGATAGGGTTATCACTATTTTTCAAGTATTGATTCAGCAAATCGATATTATGGAAACTATGACTCCTCTTGATTTTTTAGATTTTAGAGATTTGCTTCGCCCTGCTTCAGGTTTTCAAAGTATTCAGTTTAAACTGCTTGAATCTTATTTAGGATTGCGCATGGAAAATAGGCATGGAAAAGAGTATTACATTTCTCAACTGAAACCAGAAGATGCCGCTATTATTAGAGATGCAGAAAAGCAAACTCCTTTAATTGATTTAGTCAATAATTGGTTAGAGAGGATGCCCTTCTTTGAGCAATCAGAATTTTGGAATGATACAGAATCTTCTAGTCCAATGGTGCATCCATTTTGGAAGGACTATAAAAGGGCATATGAAAGCGGCTTGTCTCCAGCAGAAACTTCTAATGTAGAACGCTTTGAAAAATCTATTTTGGGAAATGAAAAAACTGAAGGTGGTTCATTGAGTGCTAAGGCAAAGCGAGCGGCTCTTTTTATAATGCTTTATAGAGATTATCCATTGCTTCAGTTGCCTTTTCAATTTATCAATACCCTTTTAGAAATAGATGAGTCTATGGCTACTTGGCGTTACCGTCACATGAATATGGTGCATAGAATGATAGGAATGAGAACTGGAACGGGTGGTAGCACTGGAAAGGATTACTTGAAAGGTGCTTTGGAAAAGCATTACATTTTCTCTGAATTTGCAGAGTTGACATCCTATTTAGTCAATAAACAAAAACTTCCAACACTTTCTCAAAATTTGAAGAATAGACTAGGATTTTCAGAATTGTAAAGTGTAACTAATTCTACTTTTCTTAAGAATAAATATTTCTAAAAAAGAAAGATACACTTCAAAAAGTACTATTTGACAATACTCAGCTCTTTACCTTTTTTATCTTTGAAAGATAGAAGAAAGTAATTTTTCCCTTGAAAGACAGTCTTGCCCTTAGTTTCAAAGGAAAGAGAAGAGTAGCTACTAGTAGCAAATTCAAATACGTTTTTACTTTTATTTTTATATCTGCTTGCTGTTAACGAATTGATAAAGTGGTTGTAATTTGTTTCAGAAGGCAAGTAGTAATCTAATGTGAGTATGGTTTCTCCTTCGGAATCTTCGGTAAAATCTATCTTGATAATTTCTTTGGATAAAGTGTTTATGTAAGAAGGAGTTTTACTTTTTACTTCATCTGGATTAGGTTGAAATCCTTTCTTTTTCAAATAGCCGTAGTTGTATGCTGTAGGCGCTTCTAAGTATTTTTCAAAGTCCATTATGTTTAAACTTTGTGCCTGTATATCAACTACCGAAACGAGGAATAAGGTAAACAAGAAATAGTATTTCATAGGTGTGAATAGAGTGAAGTGTTAAAAATAGGCTTTACCGAATTTAAAAAAAGTTGGCCTACCGACCAACTTTTTTTCTGAATTCAAATCTTTGTTTTAAGCGAATAAACCTTCTATGCTTAGGTAGCGCTCTCCTGTATCGTAGCAGAAAGTAAGTACTTTGCTTCCCTTTGGAATTTCTTGTAATTTTTTTGCTACTGCTGCTAAAGAAGCACCAGATGATATTCCTACAAATATTCCTTCTTCTTTTGGTATTCGTTGTGCGTATTCGAATGCTTCTTCTTTGGTTACTTGCACTACTCCATCCAATAAAGCAGTATGAAGATTGCCAGGAATAAAACCAGCACCTATTCCTTGTATAGGATGTGGAGCAGGCGATCCACCACTTATTACAGGAGATGCGGCAGGCTCTACAGCAAATACTTTTAAATTAGGAAATTTAGCTTTTAAAATTTCTGCCACACCAGTTATATGTCCACCTGTTCCTACTCCAGTTATAATATAATCTAATCCATCTGGGAAATCATTCAGTATTTCTAATGCAGTTGTTTTTTTGTGCACTTCAATATTAGCAGGGTTGTTGAATTGCTGTGGCATCCATGCGTTGGGTGTAGTGCTCACTAATTCGGCTGCTTTTTCTATAGCTCCTTTCATTCCTTTTTCACGCGGTGTTAACTCAAATTGAGCACCATAAACCGACATCAGCCTTCTGCGTTCTATACTCATCGATTCAGGCATTACTAATATCAGTTTGTAACCTTTTACTGCAGCTACTAGCGCCAATCCAATTCCTGTATTTCCGGAAGTTGGTTCTATGATAATAGAATCCTTATTTAGAATTCCTTTGGCTTCGGCATCTTCTATCATGGACAGTGCAATTCTATCTTTAATTGAAGCACCAGGGTTTTGCTTTTCAAGTTTCAAATACACTTCACTTTCGTTTCCAAATAAACGATTGATGCGAACTACAGGAGTGTTGCCAATGGTTTCTAAGATATTTTTTGCTTTCATTTTTTTGTTTTTTATTTTATGATTTGAGTTTTTTAAATTACAAATTCCAGAACTGATTTCATTTCAGATTTGTCTCTTATTTTAACTTCACTTTTATGAAAAACTACTGAGTAGGGGACCACACTTTCGGTAAGCCAAACATTTCCTCCTATAATGGAATCGTGACCAACTGTAGTATTGCCTCCTAAAATAGTACTACCACTGTATATTACCACACTATCTTCAATAGTAGGGTGTCTTTGCCCTTTTATAATTTCTTTTTGTACTGTTAATGCTCCTAACGTAACACCCTGGTAAATTTTAACTCCATTGCCTATAATGGTGGTTTCACCTATTACCACACCAGTGCCGTGATCTATAAAAAATGATTCTCCAATAGTAGCTCCAGGGTGAATATCAATGCCCGTTTTACTGTGGGCATGTTCCGAAATAATACGGGGTAATAAAGGTATTCTTAGTAAATACAATTCATGAGCAAATCGGTGAATGGCAATAGCATAAAATCCAGGGTATGCTATGATAATTTCTTCTAACGAATAAGCTGCCGGGTCAAAGGCTAAAAAGGCTTGTGCGTCTTTTAAAAGTTTATCAAAAACAAAAGGTAAGGTAGCAAAGAAATTATTTTTGATTTCTAAACTTTCTGTTTCAGAAAAATTTGTCATGGGTAGAATTAATTCCAGCAAAGCTTTTTCTAATTGCTCTAATTTTAAATCTAACAATCCTGCTTCTCCCTGGTGGCGAGAGCGAATAGGGAAAAGGAAATTCAAAACTTCTTCCGCAAACTCTTGAGCTTTGGGTTTAGAAGGAATTTGCCCAGTGAGCGTTTGATTAAATTCTTGTAATTTATGTATAAGTTCTTCTGAGTTCATTGCGTTTAAATATAAAAGCCCTTCAGTGATGTATGCTGAAGGGCTTTGGTTGATAATATTGGTGATAACAAATTATAGCAAACTAAAATTCCCCTCGCTTGTCTTATGACAGCAACACAAACAACAACAAATACATGAGAATAGTTTCATATCACGAATGAATACAAAATAGTTGAAACAAAAAAATAATTGTAAATTTTATAAAAAACTATCTATCGCCAGAACATAACTTTCCAATCCAAAACCTGCCACTATTCCTTTACAAACTCCAGAGATAAGCGACTGATGTCTGAATTCTTCACGGGCATAAATATTAGAAAGATGCACTTCTACTACTGGTGTTTTAATAGCTGCTATGGCATCTCTAATGGCTACAGAGGTATGTGTGTAGCCACCTGCATTTAAAAGAATACCATCATACTTAAATCCAACTTCTTGTAGTTTTGTTATTAACTCCCCTTCTATATTGGATTGAAAAAAACTTAACAGAACTTCTGCCGCATACACCTCTTTTATTTCATCGAAGAATTCTTCAAAGGGCATATCGCCATAAATGTCAGTTTCACGTTTGCCTAGTAAATTAAGATTTGGCCCGTTTATAATTATTATTTTTTTCATGAATTAGTTTTTAGTTTTAGTATTGACTATTGAATACAGGATTGTGTTTTTAAATCTGCCTTGCAAATCTAAAATCAAATTCTATAAATTATAAATCTAAAGTGTGTCTTGGCAATCGTATATAAAGGGTTTTAAATCCTACTTACAATTAGAAAAATCACTTTCTAAAAATTCTGTAGATGCTTATTTGAGAGATGTAGTAAAATTGGAGCAATATCTCACTGGCGCTGCATTGCAGTTAAATGTAACAGATGTAAAGCTCTCGCACCTAGAAGGATTTATAAAGGAAATTAATGAGATTGGTTTTGATGCGCATTCACAAGCCAGAATTATATCAGGGTTGCGTGCTTTCTATAAATATCTAATGATGGAGGATGTTGTGAGCGTGAATCCTACAGAGTTGTTACAAGCTCCTAAGACCGCTCGCAAATTACCCGATACACTTTCGATTGATGAGATAAATGCATTAATCGATTCTCTTGATTTAAGTAAGCCAGAAGGTATGCGAAATAAAGCTATGCTTGAAACCCTTTATGGATGCGGATTACGAGTAAGTGAACTGGTAAACTTAAAATTATCTGATTTGTTTTTAGATGTAGAATTTATAAAAGTAATAGGAAAAGGAAATAAAGAAAGATTGGTGCCCATAGGTTCGCAGGCTATCAAATTTATTCAATTGTATAAAGAACAAGTACGAGTACATATTCCTATAAAAAAAGGAGAGGAGGATATGCTTTTTTTGAACAAAAGGGGAAAGCGTCTTAGCAGAGTAATGGTGTTTTATGTGATTAAAGATTGTGCTCAAAAAATAGGAATGCTAAAGGTAATTAGTCCTCATACTTTTCGACATTCATTTGCTACACATTTAATAGAAGGAGGGGCAGATTTAAGAGCCGTACAAGAAATGTTGGGTCATGCTTCCATTACTACCACGGAAATTTACACGCACCTAGATAGGGATTATTTGAGGAGTACTATTTTGCAGTTTCATCCCCGATACAAATAAGGAGTTAAGATAAAGCTGTAACTTCTTGTTCTTTATTTTTTAAAAGTTTAGATATTGTAAAGTAAAAGGTAGTTCCAGAGCCATATTCAGACTCAAACCAAATTTTACCATTGTGTAAATCCACTACTTTCTTACAAATAGCTAATCCTATTCCTGTTCCAGCATAAGCATCTTCTGAGTGCAATCGTTGGAAAATGTAAAATACTTTTTCTTGAAACTCTGGCTTAATGCCTATTCCGTTATCTTTTACACTAAACTGCCAATCGTTTGCATTTTCTTGAAATGAAATTTCAATTTTGGGTTCTTTGTCTTTTACAAACTTCATGGCATTGTCTACTAAGTTTTGAAGCAATTGGGAAAGTTGATACGGCTCAGCCATAATCGTAGGCAATTTGTCGTATTGAATGATTGCTTTTTTTGCTTTTATGGTACTTTCTAATCCGCGTTTAATCACAAAAAGTAAATCATTCAAATTGACTTCTTGGTAAGGTCGAGTTACAGAGTTTATTCTTGAATAGTTCAATAAATCCGTTATCAGCAACTGCATTCTTTTTGCGCCACTTACCGAAAAGGAAATAAAGTCTTTTGCATCTTCTCCTAGTTGATCTCTGTAGCGTTGTTCTAAAAGCTGCATATAGCTAGAAATCGTTCTAAGAGGACTTTGTAGGTCATGGGAAGCCACGTAAGCAAAGCGTTCCAGCTCTTCGTTTGAGCGTTTTAAATTCGCTGCTTTTTCTTCTAATTCGTTTTGTATTTTTTTAATATCCGAAATATCTAAAACAATGACCATTCCATAAATAATTTCGGACTCTTCATTTTTTATAGGAAGAAAGTAGGTAATCAAATCTCTACCATTTTCAGCACTCTGTTCTGAAAGGCTTTCACCCTCTAATACTTTCGAGTAATTCTCTTTTCTTGATGCTAAATCTTTTGCTCCTTTAGAAATTTCATAGATAGTTTTTCCTTCTAATGCTTCTTTTGAAGGACTTACTATTCCTACTAACGAGCCCTCTGCTAAGATATATTTTAAGTCTTTGTTGAAGATAAATATCGCAGAGTTAGGAACATTTCTGGCAATTTGACGATAGAGTTGCTAGTTTTTCCTTCTAATGCTTCTTTTGAAGGACTTACTATTCCTACTAACGAGCCCTCTGCTAAGATATATTTTAAGTCTTTGTTGAAGATAAATATCGCAGAGTTAGGAACATTTCTGGCAATTTGACGATAGAGTTGCTCTGATTGTCTTATTTTTTCTTCTGTTCTCTTAGACTCTGTAATATCTGTAGATATACCTAATACATTTTTACTGTTATCTTTTAATGATGTGATGGGTTTCTTTACAATATGAAGATAGGTCTCATTTCCTCTAATATCTTTAATATGTATGTTGTCAAAAATCTGTTCTTTATTTGTGGAAAGTACTAGCTTATCTTGTTCCGCAAACATTTTATTTACTTCATTATCGTTGGCTAAATCATTTTGATACAAATCTACAATGGCTTGTGGAGTAGTATAATAGGATTTAGCAAAAGCATCATTTACCATAATGAATTTCCCATCTTTATCTTTTACAGATATGCGACTAGGATTCATATCTATAAGTAAGCACAAGAAATCTTTTTGTTTTGCTATTTCTATCTCAGCATTTGCTCTAATGCTAATTTCACTTTGCAATGCAGTATTTAGTTTTTCCTTCTAATGCTTCTTTTGAAGGACTTACTATTCCTACTAACGAGCCCTCTGCTAAGATATATTTTAAGTCTTTGTTGAAGATAAATATCGCAGAGTTAGGAACATTTCTGGCAATTTGACGATAGAGTTGC
>JBGAVP010000033.1:0-34549 GCA_044228065.1 Chitinophagales bacterium
ATATCGCTGGTAGTTTGTGAAAAACTGAGTTGCGAAAAAAAGAAACTAATGAGTAAAAAATACTTTGTCATAGAGTTGATTTTAGAGAGCACTAAATAACAGAGAATAATTTAGTAAGTTTTAATATTTTACATTTGAAACAAAACCATTGTTATGCAGTCACTCCAAACATTAGACTATGCTGTATTTCTTGTGTACTTTATTATAGTGGCAGGATATGGCTATTGGGTATACCACAAAAAAAGCACTGTTACTACAGATTCAAAAGATTACTTTTTGGCAGAAGGTTCTCTTACCTGGTGGGCAATAGGAGCCTCGCTCATAGCTTCCAATATTTCGGCAGAGCAGTTTATAGGTATGAGTGGGGCGGGTTTTAAATTGGGACTAGCAGTGGCTAGTTATGAATGGATGGCAGCAGCCACACTCATTATCGTAGCCGTGTTTTTTATGCCTGTGTATCTAAAAAACAAAATCTACACCATGCCTCAGTTCTTAAGCACTCGCTATAACGAAACAGTAGCTATGATTATGGCTATCTTTTGGTTGCTTCTGTATGTGGTGGTGAACCTCACTTCTATTTTGTTTTTAGGCGCATTGGCCATCAGTAGCATTTCAGGTTTAGACTTAAATTTTTGCATGTATGCCTTGGCATTGTTTGCTATCATCATCACATTAGGTGGCATGAAAGTAATCGGATATACCGATGTGATACAAGTTTTCTTTTTGATTTTAGGAGGATTGGTAACTACTTATCTGGCACTCAATTTAGTGGCAGAAAAAATGGGAAGCACGGGTGCATGGAATGGATTTACATTAATGCTTCAAACAGCTCCCGACCACTTCAATATGATTTTAAGAAAAGACAACCCCAGTTACTTAGACCTGCCTGGGCTTACAGTTTTATTGGGTGGCATGTGGATTGCTAATTTTAGCTACTGGGGCTGCAATCAATACATCACTCAACGTGCACTAGGAGCCGATTTGCCTACTGCTCGAAATGGAATTTTGTTTGCAGCATTTTTGAAATTATTGATGCCCGTAATTGTAGTTCTACCAGGGATAGCAGCATTTGTATTGTATCAAAAAGGAAGTTTTCAAACGGAACTCTTAAACTCAGATGGAGTAATAGCGGGCGATAGAGCGTATCCTGTATTGCTTAATTTACTACCAGTTGGATTGAAGGGATTGAGTTTTGCAGCTTTAACGGCAGCCATTGTTGCCTCGCTTGCCGGAAAAACAAATTCCATTGCTACCATTTTTACGCTTGATATTTTTAAGAAGGTGGGCAATAAAAATGCTGATGAA
Source organism: Chitinophagales bacterium (assembly GCA_044228065.1). Lineage (GTDB taxonomy): Bacteria > Bacteroidota > Bacteroidia > Chitinophagales > LD1 > JBGAVP01. The sequence goes on from JBGAVP010000033.1 coordinate 1,306, forward strand.
AAGCAGCTAGTAAACGTGGGGAAAATTACCGTGGTAGTTTCTATGTTGATAGCTGTAATCATAGCGCCCCACTTAGGAATAGATAAAGGTGGCTTGAATTATATTCAGGAGTATACTGGCTTTGTAAGCCCTGGTATTTTTGCCATGTTCATTATGGGTTTCTTTTGGAAAAAAACCACTTCTAATGCAGCTTTGTTCGCTACCATTGGAGGATTTTTATTCTCCATTCTACTCAAATTCTTGCCAGGCTTAATGGATTTATCTTCACTGGCGGTAATAGGTTTTTCACATGCAGATGATAAAGGAGTTTTTGTAATTCCCTTTTTAGATAGAATGGGATTTGTATTCTTATTCTGTGTAGTAGGAATGTTTTTAATTAGTGCGTTGGGAAATCCAAATGGAGAAAAAGCACATGCATTGGAAATAGACACCGCTCTTTTCAAAGTTTCCAATTCCTTTTTAGCAGGTTCTATTTTGATAGTTGGTCTTTTGGTAGCTTTATATACGATGTTTTGGTAAAATGAAAATCTATAGGATATGAACTGGAAAATAAAATTGATAATCCTCTTTGCAAAGCTTCGCAAACCAATTGATGGAGCTTCAGGAATTTCTATTTCTAAATTGAGAGGTAAGTCAGTGAGATTTGCAAAACTTGGAAAACTGCTTTTTGATGAGACAGTTACTATTCAACAAACAATAGATGTAACAGCAGCCCACTTTCACTTACGCATTTACAAAAACAGTAACCGCCCCAATCAGCCCGTTATCATTTATTTTCACGGGGGTGGTTTTGTTTTCTACGGAATAGAAAGTCACGATAATGTTTGCAGAAGACTTTGCCAAATGAACGATTGCATAGTGGTATCAGTAGATTATCGTTTGGCACCAGAGTTTACTTTTCCCATAGCACATGAAGATGCTTTTTTAGCCACCCAATGGGTAAAGAATAATATATCTACTTATGGTGGCAATATAGATCAGCTAATGGTGGCAGGAGATAGTGCTGGAGGGAACTTAGCGGCTTGTATGGCACAACGGTGTAAAAAAGAAAATATCTCCCTTGCTGCACAAATACTTATCTATCCTTGGATAGATGGCAAACTTGAAAACGAATCGATTCAAAGAAATGGAGAGGGCTACTTGCTCACCAAAGAAACTATGTTTTGGTTTCAAACACAATATACTCCAAATCCACAAGACCATTGCAACCCAGCTGTATCGCCTTGTTATGAAACCGATTGTTCTAATTTAACTCCTGCTTTTATTCTTACTGCCGAGTTTGACCCCTTAATAGATGATGGATTAAAGTATGCACAACAACTAAAAAAAGCTGACAATATTGTAAAATACAAAGAATATAAAGGACTCGTTCATGGGTTCTTTAATATCCCCAAAGTAGACCGAGAGTCCATGCAAGCTTATTATGATATTCAAGAATTTATTAGGGAGCTTGCAAAAAAGAATTTTCAATAATAGTATCTGGTATCAAAATGACATGCTTACAAAAAAATAGCTTGCCGAAACCTGACAAGCTATTTTAAAATTTTAGAGAAAGATTTCTTATGCTCTATCCATATATTCTCTAGTACGAGTATCTATTTTAATTTTATCGCCTGCATTTACAAACATGGGGACTTTAATAGTAGCACCTGTTTCTACCAAACAGTTCTTTTGTACATTCGAAGCAGAGTTCCCTTTTACACTTGGGTCTGCCTGTGTTACTTCTAGTATCACAAAGTTGGGCAACTCAGTAGCTAAAATCAAATCGTGTTCTTCGTGAATAATTACATCACAAATATCGCCCTCTTTTAGCAAGTCTTTGTTTTCTATCATATCGCCATTTACAAATATTTGGTCGTATGTTTCTTGATTCATAAAGTGATAGCCAGTTTCATCGCTATACAAAAACTGATGAGGTACTTTTACCACGCGAGCAGTAGTAATTTCATGCCCTGAAGGAAAGGTATGCTCTAGCACTCTTCCCGTTTTAAAGCTTTTCATTTTGCAACGCACAAAGGCATTTCCCTTGCCTGGTTTCACGTGTTGAAATTCCACAAATTGAAAAATATCGTGGTTCCACTCTATACACAATCCGTTTCTAATATCTGCTGTATTTGCCATTTAGTATTATTTTAGGTGGGCAAAAATAGCCAATAGTCTGTGATTGCCAAATGTGTGCTATTGAAATATAAAGAGCCCTACATACTACTTGCTACTTTTTCTTTTCTTAATGCAGCAGCTATCTTAAAAGAATTAGAAATAAAAAGCACCTTGGGATTTCCATTTCTTTCAATGGCATAATGAAGTGAATTAATTACATCCTGAAGTTTTTCGGTAGTTTCTATAGTTAAAACAGTAGCTAATTTCTTGGCAAATTCTAATTCCGTTCCTTCCAGTTTTTCGGAAGAAATTCCCAAAGAAAGAATAGAAGCCTCTCTCAAAAACCACAGAAAGTATTTCAAAAATATCTTTTGATTCTCACGCCCAATTTTTGCTATCCCTTCTACAAACTCTATCAACTTTACTGAAGTTTCTGCAGCCTGCGAACCTTTAATACGAAGACATAACGAAAGCCATTCCCGCAGCAATGCATCATGCGGATGCTCAGCTCCCTGAGCGTATTCGAGTGCTGCATTTAAATTACCATCAGAGAAGCGAGCTATGCGCAATGCAGTGCTAGCATCAGTTTCATATTTTTTTTGAAGATACGCAGACAAAGCTTCATCTTCTATACCTTGTAGTTTTACAATTTGTGTTCTGGAAATTATAGTGTTTAAAATCTGCTCAATATTTTCTACCACCAAAACAAAAACCGTGTCGGCTGGAGGTTCTTCTATAATTTTAAGCAATGAATTTCCCGCTTCTTTTAAATATTCCGCCAACCAAATAATTTGCACTTTGGTAGCAGCTTCATAATTTTTCAATGTCATGCGTCTAGTAATCTCATGACATTCCTTAATGGTAATATTTCCCTGTCGGTTCTCTGCACCTATTTGCTGTAACCAATCTTGCACATTCAAATAAGGATTCTCCGTCAATGCTTTTCTCCACTCTACTATCCAATCTGCACTTACTGGAACAGTACCCGATTTCCTTAGCACCACAGGAAAAGTAAAATGAATATCGGGATGAATAAATTTTTCTGCCTTTTGACAAGCTGAGCATTGACCACAAGCATCTGTCAATTCTAGCTGTTCTGAAGGTGCTGGTGCATCACCAAACAATGCAGGTGCTGCAAATAAATCTTCTTCTTGCTTTTTACCACTTCGCTTTTCACACACCAGATTTTGTGCTATAGCCAATGCCATAGGCAACCCTCCGCTTCCTTCAGGACTCAGCAGCATCAAGGCATGCGGCAACTTTCGCTCTCCAATTAGAGCAGAGAGTTTATCTTTAATTTCGGCATGTCCTATTACGTCAGAAAATTTCATACTCCTAAATCTTACTCAAAAAATCTTCGTTAATTACTTCTGCTTGCGGATGAATAACTGCAACTAACTTTCCATTCTCATCTATCAAATATTTTTGAAAATTCCAAACCACATCACTATCCTCCAAACCATTCAATTCTTTTTTGGTAAGAAATTCATAGATAGGCGAAATGGGTGTTCTTTTAATATTTACTTTTTGCGTAAGCGGAAATGTTACACTAAAATGAGTTTCGCAAAAGGTTTTAATTTCTTGTTCGGTGCCTGGCTCTTGATTTCCAAAATCATTGCAAGGAAGTCCTATCACCACTAATTTCTCTTTATAATTTTCATACAACTCTTGCAGTTGCGCATATTGTGGAGTAAGTCCACAGGCAGAAGCCGTATTCACCAGCAAAATCTTCTTTCCTTTAAATTTATTCAAGTCCAGAGCGTTTCCTTGTAAATCAGTCAAGGCATAATCATATACTGTTTTCATATTTCAAATTTACTCGCAAAGAAAAGAAAGATTCACTTTAAAAGATGAATAATGAATTCCAAGAATGATTTTAATTGCATACTCAAAAATGGACAGTTGCCAACAATTACTATAAGTATGTGGAATTCGATTTGAAAAAAATTACTTCCTTTGGCTCGAAAATTTTAACCGTTTGCTGAAATATGATGAATAAAATTATACTGTTAAGCGCTTTCTTATTGGCTGGATGTCTGCCCTCTATAGCTCAAACTGCTACCATTCGTGGGGTTGTAAAAGATGGGCAAACTAAAGAAGCCCTTACTGGAGCTAGTGTGTCTATATCTCCTCAATATGCCACTATTACAGATGCTAGTGGTAAGTACGAACTAAAAGTTCCCGCAGGTCCTAGTAAACTTAGCTTTGCATTTATTGGGTTACAAACAGAAACCCAAGCCATTAATGTAGCCGCTGGTGAAACCAAAGTTATCAACGTAACGTTAAAAAGCACCGACCAGGAACTAGGTACTGTAATGGTTACAGTCGGTAAAATTTCTAAACGCATCCAAAAGGAGTCGATGAGTATTGAAGTTTTTAAACCGAGAATTTTAGAAACAAACAATATCACCAACGTGCTGCAAGCCGTGAATAAAGTGCCAGGGGTAACTACTCTTGATGGTTCAATATCTATAAGAGGAGGTAGCGGATACGCTTACGGAAGTGGTAGTAGAGTGATGATGGTAGTAGATGATATTCCATTAGTAACACCCGATCGTGGTGAAATAAAATGGGAATTTGTTCCACTTGAAAATGTGGCACAAGTAGAAATCCTTAAAGGAGCTTCTTCTGTGCAATATGGCTCTGGTGCATTGAATGGAGTCATTTCTGTGAACTCATCTAACCCTAAAGATACACCTGCCACTAAGATTACATTGTACCATGAAATAGTTTGTGCACCACCTACTGCTGCCTACAAATGGTGGGGCAAAGAAAATAATCTTAGCTATTTTGAAGGACCTCACACCAATGGTTTAAGTTTTTCACACTCTCGCAAAATAGCGAATGATGTGCAGTTAACGATTGGGTTAAACTTACATGAATTTCAATCCCATTTGAGAGAAGAGATTGAAAATAGAGTTCGTTTTAACTGGAAAGTAAAATACGTACCACATAAGTTTAATAGACTTACCTTAGGTTTTAGTGGCAATGTAATGACACGCAAAAGTGCTTTCCAATTTTACTGGCAAGATAAAGAACACCCTTACCTAGGTGCATCAGGTGTAACTATCAGAGAAAATTATCTCTATACCATTTTAGATCCTTCTATCGCTTATGTTGATCGCTGGAGTAGCCAACATCGTTTTCTTTTCCGTTGGTTTAATCAAAAAAGTTTGAACGATAAGCAAGGAAGACCTGCATTTAGTTCTTACTGGACAGACTATCAATTTAGACATGATTTTGTAAAATCAAAAAAGGTAAATGCTAAATTACTAATAGGTGCAAACAACTTGCACTTTACCATGGAAGATAATACACTAGGAATTCATAAAGGAGACCAAGGGGGTGCTTATCTACAAACGGAAGTAGGGTTTAAAGGTCTTACTTTTAATGTGGGTGGAAGATTTGAATTTTTACATTTAGACAGTACCACTAAAATAGCCAAACCAGTTTTCTCTGTAGGTTTAAATTACGAGTTTAAAAAATACAATTTCTTCAGAGCTTCTTTTGGGCAAGCTTATCGATATGGAAGTATTGCAGAGCGTTTTGTCTTGTATCAACTTGGAAGAATAGTTATAGAGCCCAATACAGGACTTCTTCCCGAAAGCGGATACACAGCAGAAGTAGGTTACAAAAGAATGATTGGTTTTGGTAAAAACTGGAGAGGTTTTTTTGATGTTTCGGTGTTTGGTACTGAATTCAAAAATATGATTGAATTTGTTTTAACTAGGGTAGATGATATTAAACCAGACGGTTCCTACTCAGCTTATTTCCAATCTCAGAATATAACTCGAGCACGTTTATTTGGTTGGGAATTTAACCTAGCAGGAGAAGGAAAAATAGGACCAGTAGATTTAACGCTACAAGGTGGCTACACCTATTTTTACCCAAGAGATATGACAGATACTACTCGTCATAACGATTTGAAAACTTTCTTTAAAGATGCTTTTCAAAGTTATTACAAACCTACGGAAGATCAACAAAGATACATGCTCCGCTATAGAATCCGCCACAATTTCAAATTTGATATAGATGCCTTGTTGTATAAAAAAGTGAGAATAGGTACTGTGGTAAATTATTATAGTTACATGGATGGAATTGATTTTGTATTTACAGTGGCTGTGCCAGGATTGAAAGAATATAGACAGCAAAGCTATAACAAGGGGGACTGGGTTTGGGATGTACGTTTAGGATACGACATCACTAAAAATTTAAGCATCAATGTTATTGGAAAAAATATTTTGAATAGAGATTATGCAATTAGAATAGCAAAACCAAATGCGCCTCGTTCTTTCAACATACAATTAATGGCGAAGTTCTAAAATTGATTTTTTCCATTGCAAAAAGCCATCCCAAAAACAGGATGGCTTTTTGCTTTTAATAGAGTTTATATTTAGAACTATTTTATTATATATTTACCCACCTAAAATTCTAAATATGAAGGATTATACAAGACTCTTTGACATCATTTATTACCAACTCGAAAACTTTCCACAAGAAGACGCTTTCTCCAGAAAAGAAAATGGTGTTTGGATAAAATATTCTACCCAGCAAACAGTAGACCTTGTAAACAAAGTAAGTTTAGCTTTAATTAAGCTCGGAGTAAAACCCGATGATAAAATAGCTATCGTTTCTCCGAATAGACCAGAATGGAACATAGTAGACTTAGGTTCGCAACAAGTAGGCTCTGTAAACGTGCCCGTGTATCCAACTATTAGTGAAGGTGAATACAAATTTATTTTCAACGATGCTGAAATTAAGTATGCATTTGTAGCCGATGCAGGACTGTACGCAAAAATAAATGCTATAAAATCAGAAGTGCCTTCGCTTTTAGATATTTACAGTTTTGAAAAAGTAGAGGGTTGTAAAAGTTTTGAAGAATTTTTACAACTAGCCGATGGTGGAGATCTGAACGAAGTACAAAAATTAAAAGATGCGGTAAGACCGGAACAATTGGCTACCATTATTTACACTTCAGGTACTACTGGAAACCCAAAGGGTGTAATGCTTTCACACAACAATGTAGTAAGCAATGTAAAAGCGGTAAAGACAATTCTTCCACTTAATCCTTCGCAAAGAGTGCTTAGTTTTTTACCATTGTGTCACATTTTTGAACGCATGGTTATTTACGTTTACTTAGTAAATGGGGTATCTATTTATTATGCAGAAAGTTTAGAATTAATTGCAGATAATTTAAAAGAAGTAAAACCAAACTTCTTTACTTCTGTGCCACGTCTTTTAGAAAAAGTATACATGAAATTAGAAGGCGCTTCTGCTAATTTAGAAGGCTTTAAAAAGAAGTTATACATAGCTGCTTTAGAGTTTGCTAATAATTATGATGTAGAAAAAGAATACGGAGTAATTGATAGCATCAAATACAAAATTTTTGATAAACTTATTTTCTCTAAATGGCGTGAAGCATTGGGTGGAAATGTAGAGGGAATCTGTACAGGTGCTGCGAAACTGAATCCGAAATTGGCACGCGTATTTACTGCTGCTGGAATTCCTATTGCAGAGGGTTACGGACAAACAGAATCTTCACCCGTAATTTCAGTAAATCCATTTTCGCTTGACAGAATAAAATTTGGCACCGTAGGAGTTCCTATAGAAGGCATAGAAGTACACCTAGACCACCGTGAAGGAATGCAACCAGGTGAAGGAGAAATTTTGTGCAAAGGACCGAATGTAATGATGGGTTATTACAAACGCCCAGATGTAACTGCCGAGACTGTAAAAGATGGCTGGTTGTATACCGGAGATGTAGGTACTTTTGTAGAATACAAAGGTGCTAAGTACATTAAAATTACTGACCGAGTGAAAGAGATTTTCAAAACTTCGGGTGGTAAATATGTAGCCCCACTTTCATTAGAAAGTAAAATGAAAGAAATACCTTACATAGAGCAGATGCTGGTAATAGGAGAAAACAGAAATTACGTAACTGCACTTATTGTCCCAAATTATATTACGCTAAAAGAGTGGTGTACTAAAAAAGGTGTAGCTGCTAATTCCAATTCAGAAATGGCAAATTCAGAAGCTGTTAAGAAAATGATGCAAGCAGAAATTGATACAAAAAACAAAAATTTTGGTCAATGGGAAACCATCAAACGCTTTGAATTATTGCCTGGAGAGTGGACTATAGATGGTGGTGAAATGACCCCAACTATGAAAGTAAAACGCAAGGCAGTAATGGAAAAATACGCTTCTCAAATAGAGAAGTTGTATTCATAATTTGTTACGTATACTTTAAACATACATTCGCTAATTGGTAAATTCTCGAATTCTTTTATTCGCTAATTTCCGAATTAATTACCTTTGACGCAATGAGTCAGTCAAAAGAAAAATCCGTAATGGATTGGGGTTTAGTCAGCAGAATTTTAAAACTAGCAGACCCTTACAAAAAAGAATTTTATGGAGCCATTTTCCTCTCCCTCGCTTTAGCGGTGTTAGCTCCTATTCGCCCCTACTTAGTACAATTAGCTATCGATAAATACATTGCACACTTTAATCTGAGCGGCCTTCAATGGGTTACTTTATGGATGCTAATTTTGCTCGTAGCAGAAACTTTTTTGCGCTATCTTTTTGCTTACATTACCGCATGGCTGGGTTCCAGTATCATTAAAGATATGCGAAACAAAGTATATGAGCATCTCATTTATTCTCGCTTACAATATTTCGATACCACTCCTATAGGCACTTCTACCACTCGCACCATCACTGATGTAGAAGCCATTAACGATACTTTCTCAGAAGGTTTAATTACCATTTTTGCCGATATACTTACGATTGTGATTGTAGCATTTTATATGTTCTACGAAAACTGGAAATTAACTTTAGTGAGCTTGTGTACACTTCCTTTATTGCTGTTTGTTACTCGTTGGTTTCAGCGTGGAGTCAAAGCCTCTTTTCAAGATGAACGTACGCAAATAGGAAGGCTGAATGCCTTTCTGCAAGAGCATATTACGGGTATGCGAATCATTCAAATTTTCAATGTAGAAGAAAAAGAAAAAAAGAAATTTGTTGCCATCAATGAAGAACTGAAAAGTGCTAATATCCGTGGCATTTGGTATTACTCTCTTTTCTTTCCAGCAGTAGAAATTTTGCTCGCATCTGCTATCGGTTTAATGGTATGGTATGCATCGGGGGCAATTGTTCGACAAGAAGCATCTGTAGGAATTATCAGCTCTTTTATTTTGCTCATAAATATGCTGTTTCGTCCGTTACGATTTATAGCAGATAAAGTAAATACTATACAACGGGGCGTAGTAGCCTCCGAGCGGGTTTTTAAATTGTTAGATAAAAATCAATTTATTCCCAACAATGGAAAATGGGCTCCTAAAAATGTAAAAGGGCAACTAAAATTTGACCATGTCTGGTTTGCCTACAACGATGAAAATTATGTTTTGAAAGATGTGAGTTTTGAACTGGCAGCAGGTGAAACACTTGCTGTAGTAGGTGCTACAGGCTCTGGAAAAAGTTCTACCATTTCTTTACTGGGGAGATTTTACGACATCCAAAAAGGCGATATTAAAATTGACGATGTATCTATTCGCGATTTTGAATTGACTGCCTTACGTTCACAAATGAGCATTGTACTGCAAGATGTTTTTCTCTTTGCTGGAACAGTATACGACAACATAACTCTCCGAAACGATTCTATCTCTAAAGAGAAAGTAATGGAAGCTTCTCGTGCCTTGGGTGCACACGAATTCATTATGCGTTTACCTGGCGGATACGATTATCAAGTAATGGAACGTGGAGCTACCCTTTCTATGGGGCAACGACAATTAATATCCTTTGTGCGGGCATTGGTCTATAACCCTAGTATTTTAATTTTAGATGAAGCCACTTCCTCCATAGACACAGAATCGGAACAAGTGGTACAAGATGCTATTGTGAAATTGGTAGAGGGAAGAACATCCATAGTGATAGCGCATCGTTTATCGACCATTCGCCATGCCAATAAAATTTTAGTGATGGATAAAGGCGAGGTAAAAGAGTTTGGTTCGCATGATGAATTGATTTTAAAAAATGGCTTCTACAAACACCTCTATGATATGCAGTTTGAGAAACAAAAAGCGGTAGCCTAACTCATCCTTTTTATGAATTTCATCTTCCCTATTTTGTTGATTTTTGTTTTTGCATTTGGAATCTCCAAATGCAAATTCTTCCAATTCGAAAATCTTCCAAAATGGTTTACGCCTTTTTTATTTCTTACAAAAATTGCTGCCGCCTTTGCATTGTGGGCGGTCTATACTTTTTACTACACCGATTTAGAAAACAACGACATCTATAAATACTTTAACGATGCTAAGATTGTTCATCATTCTTTTTCGGAAAACAAAACTGCCTTTTATGGATTAATGCTGGGCAAAGAAGATAGCAACACAGCCCCTTATGAAGCACTCTTAAAAAACTGGAATCGCAACTTTAACAATGCAGTTCCTTTTAATGAAAATCGTTTCATGATTCGCTTGAATACTTCCATGCTTTTTATCTCAGGCGGCAACATTCATATTCATACTATTTTATTCTGTTTTATCTCCTTTATGGGAGTGTGCTTGTTGCTAAAAACTTTACAACTTTTTGTGAGCGGAATTAAATTTCAAATCACCGCATTATTGTTCTTTCTTCCTTCCTTTCTATTCTGGACTTCTGGAGCACTAAAAGAGTCCCTATTGCTACTCGCTTTTGGGATGCTTTTATTTGGTTTCTTTTCCTTGTTTACAAAACGTAATTGGCTTTTAGTATTGCTATTTTTGGCAGGATGTATTTTGCTTTTGTTATTAAAATACTTTCTCTTTTTATGCTTAGTGCCAGCTCTTTTTGCATACTCTCTTTTACATCAAGAAAAAAGTTGGAAACCGATATTACTAAAGTATGCAGTGGTGAATGCTTCAGTTCTACTTCTCATCGTTTTAGTAGCGCCTTTAAATCCAAAACTGGACTTCATGCGCTTGATGCTCAAGAAGCAAAAACGCTCAGTAGCAGAAGCAATTTACATGAAAGCTGGCAGCTATAGTGAAGTGCCTGTTTTAGACACATCTGTAAGCTCACTTGTAAAATATGCGCCTGTAGGAATTTGGAACTCATTAATGAAACCCTACTTATGGAAAAGCCGAAATCCCATGCTGCTTTTATCGGCTTTAGAAAATGTTGTTTTCTTAGTTTTTATAGGACTGGCTTTGTATTATTCTGATTGGAAAAACACCCCTCATAAAAACCTTTTCTTTTTCCTATTGTTCTTCTCTCTACAATACTTTGCACTGATAGGATTACTGACTCCAGTCATTGGAAACTTAGTCCGCTACCGAGTGCTGGTATTGCCTTTATTTCTCTTTGCTTTTCTACTTTTAGTAGATGCCCAAAAAGTGAAATTTAGGATAGTAAAATAATTCGAACAGTTGTTTGAATTTTGCTATTTTCATATTCTAAACACCTTAAAATGAAAAAACAAATTTTCCTATTCCTTGCTGTTTGCTGTAGTCTTTGGGCCTCCGCTCAAAACTACCCAGTAGGTACTCGCATAGATACTTTTATAGACGCATCTAGAAGTAATAGGAAAGTAATATTCAATTTGTACTATCCCGCAGTATCAGCCGGAGCAAACACTGCCATAGCAAATGATTCTTTCCCAATTATCGTATTCGGTCACGGGTTTGTAATACCTTCCACAGACTATGGAGCTTATGCTGATACTTTTGCTAAAAGAGGTTTTATTGTGGCTTGCCCTTCCACAGAATCAACCACATCTGCCAGCCATCCAAATTTTGCACAAGATTTGATTTTAGTTCACAACAAGTTAATCAGTGAAGGAAAAACAAATTCTGCTTCTAGATATTACCAAAAAGTAATTGCAAAAGGTGCTATTGGGGGGCATTCTATGGGTGGTGGTGCTACCTTGTTGTCTTGCTCGTATAGCAATCCTGCTACTTGTTATTTCACCTTTGCAGCTGCCAATACAAACCCATCTTCTATTTCAGCTTCTAAACTGATGACAAAGCCATATCTTGATATTGCTGGCTTAAAAGATTGTGTTGCAAAACCCTCTACCGATCAAGTTCCCATGTATGATTCTTCGGCATCGCCATGTAAATATTATATAGGTTTGGCGAATGCTACCCATTGTCAATTTGCTACTGGTGGTGCTACTCTTTGTTATTCAGCAGAAGGTTTGGTAACACTTGGTTGTTCTTCATCACCTTACCTAAGCAAAACCCAACAAACAGCAGCTGTTTTAAATTACTTAATACCCTATTTGTATTACTATTTAAAAGGAAGCTGCCCAGCATGGACCCAATTTCAAGCAGTATATGCGGCAGATGCTACAAGCACTAAAAAATCTTCTTGCAACAACATCATTCCCTCCAATCCTTCCATAACAGGCACTACTTCTTTCTGTGCAGGTGGTAGCACTACTTTAACGGCTAACCCTGCAGGTTTTTCTTATAATTGGAGCAATGGAATTACCACCCAAACCAACAGTATAACTGCTGCGAATACATACGGAGTTTCGGTAAGTAACGGAACTTGTACTATAGTGGCACCTACAGTTTCTGTAGTCGTAAACAACCCTCCTACTTTACCTACTGCCATCGTTTCGGTAGATAGCGTATGTGCCAATGCAACAGCTATTTCTTTTGCTACCAGCTCTACAGGTGCTGCCACTTATTCATGGACGCTACCAAGCGGATGGAACATAACCAGTGCTAATAATATTGCTTCTATCACTGCCACCGCAAGTGCTACTGGTGGAACGGTTTCAGTAAGTGCTATCAATACATGCGGAACTACCTCTGCACAAACAAAAAATATTGTTATCAAACCAACATTAGTAGCACCAACAACCATAACTGGAGCCGATTCTGTTTGTGCTAATACTGCTTCTCTTACTTACAGCATCCCTACAGTAACCAATGCCACAGGCTATACTTGGACGGTACCTGCTGGCTGGTCTGTTACTGCAGGAAGCAACACCAATCAAATTACCGTAACCTCGAGTACTAACGCTGGATCTATTTCGGTAAGCGCATTAGGAGCTTGTGGAAATACTACTGCTATTTCTAAAAATGTATCCATAAAAGCAACCATCGGAAATCCTGCCTCCATTGTATCAGTAGATAGTGTTTGTGCCAATGCAAGTGGCATTGTTCTTAGTATATCGCTTGTACCAGGTGCCAATGGCTACACCTGGTCGCTTCCTAGCGGATGGAGCATAACCAGCACTCCTACCAATGCCAACACTGTAACCGTAACTGCGGGAACCACAGGAGGTAATGTAAGTGTAACTGCCAATAGCAATTGCGGAAACTCCAATGCGGTTTCTAAATTTATTAAAGTAAATACAAAACCATTAGCTCCTACCATTATAAACGGTTTGGCGAGCGTTTGTGCCAATGCCACCAACTTATCATACGATGTGCCTACAGTAGCAGGTGCCAACTCTTATACATGGTCACTCCCAAGCGGATGGAATATTACCAATGGCTCAGGAACAAAATCTATAACAGCTAGCGCAGGTGCCAATGGTGGAAACATTTCTGTAACTGCTTCCAATAGTTGTGGAGCGAGTGCAGCTGTAACCAAGACCATAAGCATTACTCCTGCTGTATCGGCACCTGCATCTATTACAAGTCCTGACACTGTTTGCGCCAATGCAACTTCTATAAGCATTACTGCTGCAACGGTAGCAAATGCTACTGGCTATTCATGGACTTTACCGAGCGGATGGAATATTACTTCTGCTACAAATACCGCTACTATTACCGCTACTGCTTCGGCTACTGGCGGAACTATTTCAGTAACAGCTACTGGCGGATGTGGAAACAGTGCTGCTACCAATAAAACCATTGTAATTAGCACAGCAGCTACACAACCTAATGCTATCAATGGTTTGGCTACTGTCTGCACCAATGGTTCTGGAATTAGTTACGATGTACCGTTGGTGAGTGGAGCTACTTCCTACAACTGGACATTACCGAGTGGTTGGAGTATTGCTAGCGGAAGCAACACCAATTCCATCACCGTAAATGCTGGAAATGCTGGAGGGCAAATTTCTGTAACTGCTTCTAATGCTTGTGGTGCAAGTGCAGCACAAACTAAAACTGTAACTGTTACAACAGGGCTATCTGCTCCTACTTCTATCAGCAGTGTTGACTCTGTTTGCGCCAATGCTGCAGGAGTTACCTTTACGGCTGCGGCTGTAGCCAATGCTACAGGATATTCATGGACATTGCCTGCTGGCTGGAATATAACTGCTGGAACAAACACCATTTCAATTACAGCTACTGCATCTGCTACTGCTGGAAATGTATCGGTGGCAGCGATTGGAAGTTGTGGAAACGGCCCTGCTTTCAGCAAAAATATTATTGTAAAAACAACGCCTACATTATCGGGTACTATTAATGGAGCAGATACTGTTTGTGTAAATCAAGGAACGGCTACTTTCTCTGTTACCAATGGTTTTGCGCCTTACAATTGGAGCATTCCTGGGGCTTGGAATTTAGTTTCTGGGCAAAACACCAACAGCATTTCTGTTGCCAATATTAAAACATCAGGTACTGTAAGTGTAGCTGCTTCCAATAATTGCGGAACGGGAAATAGCCTGAGCTTAAATGTAGTAGCCAAAGATACGCCTACTGCTACCATTACCAGAACTGGCAATAGTTTGAGCGCATCGCCAGCAGGGGCTTCTTACCAATGGTATTTTAATGGTGGCATTATACAAGGTGCCAACTCACAAACGTACGCACCTGCCAATGAAGGAAAATACACGGTGGTAGTAACCGATGCTTTTGGTTGCTCTGGCGCATCTTCAGACTTTTCTTATTCTCCTCTTGGAATTGAAAATGTAGCTAAGCTCAATGCTTTTGTGAAAGTATATCCTAATCCAGTAGCAGACAAATTAACCATACAAACTTCCTTCACTTCTTTTGATGCTAAAATATTTGATGCAGTAGGCAAAGAAATAAAAAGCATACATGTAAATAACGGAAGTCTAGAATGGAATGTGGCAGATTTAGGGGCAGGTATGTATGTAGTAAAAGTACAACACGAAAGTACCATCCAATCTGTTTCTTTCGCAAAGGTTCAATAAACAAAAGCTGAAATAACTATTTCAAAAACCGTTCTGCAAAAAAAACAGAGCGGTTTTTTTATTGGTATCTCTGCAATCTAAAATTTATAACCACCTTGCTTCATTAAACAATCTGCTACTTCTCTTCTCATATCCTTCGGGTTGATGCTATAGGTCCTTAACATTCTTCGCACCAATCTTTTCAGTATAAATTTTTCGATACCCGAAGAATAACTATCAATAGCATTGTGAGCTGACTTTCGTGCTACATCCAGCGCATCATACAAATACAGCTTCGCCATTTTAGTTTTAATAGCCAGTTCGGTGCTATCTATTCCCTTTTTCTCATTCAGTTTTTTCACTCGTAAAAAAGCCGATTCGGTAATAAATGCCATAGCCAGAATATCTGCCAGATTCATGACGATCTCCTGTTCATTTACCAATTTCGCTTTCAGTTTATTTCCCGCACTGCCTGTAATAATTAAAAAAAGTGCCTTCAAATTATTTACAAATTCCATCTCTTGCGAAAGGTCGCCTCTGTTAAACGGATTGTAATTTTGAGCAATAGATGAAAGCACAGAAACTACTCCTTCTTTAATGTTTAGTTCCTTCGTTACAAAAGCCCTTTTATAAAACTCACCGAGCGAAAGCATGCGGTTAATTTCATTGGTGCCTTCATAAATTTTAGTGATGCGCGCATCCCTGTAAGCCATCTCCACACCTGTTTCCATGCTGTATCCCATCCCCCCGAACATTTGTATAGCTTCATCGCCTGTGTTACACATAGCCTCAGAACCCTGCACTTTTAAAATCGCACATTCAATAGCAAACTCCCGCATGGCATTAATCTTTGCATCGTTGTAAGAACTGCCACTTTCTTTAAGTTCTGCATGTTTTTTATCTACTTCGGCACCTATTCGATATACCCCCGACTCAATAGCAAATGTATTGGTAGCAATAATGCCTACCTTTTGTTTCATAGCACCAAATTCTGCAATGGGTTGATTAAACTGAATGCGAGTAGTGGTGTATTCCAGAATTTTAGCTAAACCGTTTTTCATACCACCTACTCCACCAGCAGCAATCTTAATTCTGCCGCTGTTTAAAATATTCAACGCCATATTAAATCCCTTTCCCCGCTCCCCCAATAAATTTTCTTTCGGAATTTTACAATCGTTAAAGAATACCTGCACCGTACTGGATGCTTTAATTCCCATCTTCTTTTCTTCCTTTCCTAATTCAATACCGCCAAAACCTTTTTCTACAATAAATGCAGAGAGCTTTTCATCCTCATCTATTTTAGCAAAAACGGTAAACACCTCCGCAAAACCTCCGTTGGTAATCCACATTTTTTGTCCGTTCAAAATATAATGAGTGCCTTCTGCATTCAGCACTGCTCTTGTCTTTCCGCTATTCGCATCGGAGCCGGCACCAGGTTCTGTCAGGCAATAAGAGCATCCCTTTTCGCCACTGGCTATAGCGGGTAAATATTTTATTTTTTGTGCTTCTGTTCCATACCAAAGTATAGGAAGAGAACCTATAGAAGTTTGACAACCTATAGTAGTAGCAAAAGAAAAACCACCGGCTAAGCCTTCGGTAAACAATAGACTTGTATTAAAATCCAAGCCCATGCCCCCATATTTTTCATCAATAGAAACGCCACACAAACCCAATTCCCCCGCCTTTTTAAAAACCGACAGCACCAGGTCTTTATCTTTCTCGGCATCCAGCGCTGCTACTCTTCCTATCCCCAAACCCTGCACTTCCTTTATCATAAAATCCTGCACGGTTTGAAGAATCATTAATTGCTCTTCTGTAAATTCTTCGGGAATAAAAACACTTTCCACCGAAGTATCTTTAAATAAGAAGGAACCTCCTATGAGTTTAGATTTTTCAGACATGATTTAACTTTAAACTTAAATACGAATTAAGATGTAAGATTTATACAAGAATTACTGGTACACAATAGTAGTAAAACAATAGAGATATAACCCCTTCATGGGTACTAAAAAAACAATCCAACACCCGCTCTTCCTTTAGATTTTCTATTGACTTATTTTACTTCGTGGGTTATTACCGAATTTTTTAGGTTTTAACCAAACAGCTGTAGGGTTTTTACCGATATAAATGGGTGCTTAGACCCCATTTAATTAGGTTTTAAACTTCTATCTGTTAGCTTAAAACCAACATAATTGGGTACTCGAATGCCTATTATATAGGTTTTAACCTACGCCTTATTAGGTTATTTATGATAGTATATTGGTTTTAAACCTAAAAAATGAATTCTTAAAAACACCTTATGCCTAAATCAACTAAAACAACCAATTCTCCAGCCGAAATCAATAGCGGAACACTCATAGCTGCTTACCTAAAAAAGCATAGAATATACAAAGCAGCCCTAGCCCGTATGCTACACCGCAACCCCACTACTATTTACGATTTTATGAAACGCCCTTCTATTCAAACGGAAATATTGTGGGAGCTATCTATGGCACTTAAGCACAATTTCTTTGCTGAGATAGCGGCTCTGTTACCTGCTGATTTTACTCCTGAAAATGCTGCCCTAGCTGCTAAAAACCAAGAAATAGAACAACTTCAGCATAAACTCGAGCGCGTTCAATCCGAAAAGGAACTTTTAATGCAACTGCTGAAAAGATAAGGGTGTGAACTGAGCATAAAAATAACCCGCGACTAAAAAACAAAAAACTTCCGCCTATATTCGTGTAAGACCAGATAGGAAGCTGTTTTTAGAAAGAAAACTTCTTCATATCTAAGTTACCGGTAATTAAGAGAACGTGCTAAACGAACTACAACGAATGGGAATTGCATACACAGCACGAAACAAATTTGACCCGTCATTCGGGGACACTTGGAAAAAATATATTGACTGGTGTAAGTTGACACAAGTAGAAGAACTTATATCTTTAGACGCTGGACTTTGTGAAACAGCTTTTAAAGCAGACCTTGAATTAACAGAAACGTGGAATAATTCATTTGAATTAAACAGTGAATATTTTGGGCACATTTATAAAAACATTGATTACGTTCTTTCACAAATTAAAGACAAGACAGAATTTAACTTACTTGCCGTTACTTTTGAACCATTAGAAGAATGCGAACATTTTAAACTTGACAACTTTGAATTTATAGGATATGATTTACTTGACCAATCTCATAGTACAAGTGCATTGACAAATTGCGGTGGGTTTGAAGAAACATTTGATAATTCAGAACTAAATAAAAATGGACTTTTAGACACTTACGAAAGAGCTGTTGAAATCAAAAAAAAATTACTAATAAACAACGAAGAAGAATATCACGCAGACACGAATTTATGGGCAGTATGGCGACACTTGAAAATTGGACAGAAGAAAGAATAACTACCAATAACATATGACCGCTTTTCGTGATGCTGTGAGAAGCATCGCAGCTATCGCAAGTTTAGCTTTAGCGTAACTTGTGATATTAGATAAGCAAAGTTTGTAACTTAGTATTTAATAAATAATCGTGCTGGCAGACAGTTTACGGTTTCAAAAGCCCACCTTCGCAAAGCCCGAAAACGTAATAGCCAATTGTAATAAGACACAAAAACCAACAGACAAATAATAAAATATGGCAGTAGGATTTACACCAAAACACATTGAGGACTTCCCTCTAAACGACTTGACACAACAGCAATTTCTTGTTCTTGCAAATGAGACAGCAACAAAAATTGGATGGAAAGTTGGTTACCTAAGCGACAACGGTCTTATTGGCTATACAGACAACGGAATGTTTTCTTGGAACGCAGAAATTAAAATCAAAATAGAAAACGGAGTTGCAAATATTCAAAGTGCATCGACAGGAAGTGATATGGTCGATTGGGGTAAAAACAAGAAAAATGTTACCAATTTCATTGCCACTTTTGAAGAACTAAAACCGACTTTAACGAATGAAGAACTTGATGCAAAATATGAAGAACTAAAAGAACAACTTGTTTCACAAGAAGATGATATTTTAAAATTGCCTCCGGCAACTACTACAGAGCAAATTAAAGACTTCCTCTCTATTTTCAAGCCGACACAAGGGTTTTTCATTACACCAATTCTATTAGACTTGAACATTTTAATTTTCATTTTAATGGTTATAAGTGGTGCAAATATTATGCAACCAGACAATGAAATTTTATTAAAATGGGGTGCAAACTTCAGACCAATGACATTGGAAGGCGAATGGTGGCGACTAATAACAAATTGCTTTTTGCATATTGGAATTTTCCACCTTTTAATGAATATGTATGCACTACTTTATATTGGTGTATTATTAGAACCTCACTTAGGCAGAACAAGATTTGTTTCAGCTTACTTACTCACAGGAGTTACTGCAAGTATTGCAAGTTTATGGTGGCACGACTTAACAATAAGTGCTGGTGCTTCGGGTGCAATATTTGGAATGTATGGTGTTTTTCTTGCCATGCTAACAACTAACTTAATTGAGAAAACAGCACGAAAAGCATTATTATCAAGCATTGCAGTTTTTGTTGGTTATAATTTAATCAACGGACTTAAAGGTGGCATTGACAATGCAGCCCATATTGGCGGTTTAATTGGCGGACTTATCATTGGTTATGCTTTAATTCCAAGCCTGAAAAGGCCTGACGAAAACAGATTGAAATATGGTACCATTGGCTTATTGTCAATTCTAATTCTTGCTTCTTCTTTTGTTGTTTACAAAAAACTACCGAACGACATTGGGACATATGATACTAAAATCAAGGAATTTGTTTCAATGGAGGCAATGGCGTTAGAAGTTTATAATATGCCACCAAAAACACCAAAAGACAAAATACTTTACGGTATCAAGGAAAGAGGAATTTATTATTGGAACGAAAACATAAAACTTATAGACAGTTTTAAAGACTTGAATTTACCTATTGAAATAAGAATAAGGAATAGTCGTTTAAAGGAATATTGTGAACTAAGAATAAAAAGCTATGAATTACTTTACAAAGCAATTTCAGAAGACACAGACCAATACAAAACACAAATAGAGGATTACAACAAACAAATAGACGCAAAAATTAAAGAGCTTGGCGGTGGACAAGATACCCAGTAGATATATGGACGAAAGAATAACTGGCTATAACATTACAAGAAGTTGGTGGTTCAGTGCCTAAATGAACATTTGTGCTTCGTATCAAGTTCAGTGCTGGTAGATAGTTTACGGTTTCAAAAGCCCACCAACGCCAAGCCCGAAAATGTTAGGCGCTTATTAAAAAGACAAATATGACTATAGAACCTTTTGGGGAAATAGAATTCAATAAAAGGGACAAAGAGTGGTTTGGGCTTTTGGATAATATTTGCCCAGACAATAAAGTTGAACTTAGTATTTCTGTTGATAGTATTGACCAAGACATAAATGAAAAATTCGAGTTGGTCAAAAAATTAGCCGCAGATTATGAAACTATTGTTGCTGACCTTTACGACCTTGTTTACAAAAAATACAAAGACACTAAATTTGAAGTAACAAGAAAAGAGGTAGAAAAAATGTACTTTTTAACAGCTGTCAATTTGAAAGTGGACAACAAAACTTGGTGGTTGACATTAGAACCTGACTTTAATGTAACTTCAATTTACAATCATTTCTTACGTTTTACAATGCAAGACAGAGAAGTTGTTTACAAACTTTGACACAAATAAAACCGCCTAACTGCCCTCGCTGGCAAGGGTTTCATTCATTTTCATTACAAAAAAGACAAATACTCTAATACCAAAAATGTATAAAGAATTACAAACAGAAAGGCTACTTATACGACCCATAAAACTAGAAGACAGCGATTTTATTTATTCATTAGTTAACTCCAATGGATGGTTAAAATTTATTGGAAACAGCAACATAAAAACCAGCAGTGATGCTGAAAAATACATTCAGAGAATATTGGATAACACAAACTACTATTACCATGTTTTTGAAATAATTGACACCAAACAACCTATTGGAATTATTACTATATTTAAAAAGAGAGCATCAAGATTTCCCCGATATAGGTTTTGCGCTCTTACCTCAGTACGAAAAAAATGGTTACACATTGGAGGCAACTAAAAAGTATCTTGAAGAAATAACAAAACTAAAATTGTATAAAAAGATAATCGGCATTACCATTCCGGAAAATGAGAAATCCATCAAATTACTGCTGAAACTTGGATTAAAATTGCAAAGAAACTTTACAGAAGACAAGGAAGAACTTTCGCTGTATTCAATTACAACAAAATAAGCAAGCCCAGTTAAGGGTAGCATGCTAAACTAAAAGAGCTAAGCTTTGGTGTAGTCTATAGACAAGGTCAAGGCATTGTCTATCTATGATTGACATTTAACTTACAAGTCCTCTCTACGTTTGCAGCATCATAAAAAGAAATTGTAAGCATAACTTTTTTCAAAAAAGAATCTTACAAAATCAAAAAGCAGACCTTCTGTAATCTTTTGGCCAGGTGAAACAACCCTGAAAACTGACAAAAATCATACACTTTCTTGAGGGGCATCAGTCCTTACGATTCTAAAACTCTACACTTTCGCTTCATCATTTTATAACACAAAATTTAAAAACATGAAAGCAAACGTAGGCAGTTTCGATGGATGGTTCAGAATTCTTCTTTTCATTATTTCTCTGGGTTTTGCAGTGCTTTCGGGCGGTAGCGCATGGCTATGGGTAATTCCTACAGGCATTTTATTTCTAACGGCTGTACTCTCTTGGTGCCCGCTATACGATGTATTAGGCATAAGCACTAACAAAGAATAATTGCCAATTTATTTTCACTTTTAAGTACTCTTATATAAAACAGCTAGACCACTCCCTATGAGTACACTAAAAGAAACAGATACTACTACATGCTACCATTGCGGTGAAAACTGTGATGGTAGTATTGTTTATAGTGAGCATCTGTTTTGCTGTAATGGATGCAAGACAGTATTTGAGTTACTCAACGATAATAACTTATGTAGTTATTACGACATGAATGCCACACCAGGCACTTCCTTAAAAAAAGATTTAAACAATAAAAAATTTGCCTACTTGGAAGATGCACAAGTAGCCAAACAGCTCATTCAGTTTACAGATGGAACTGTTTCTACCGTTAGCTTTTACATTCCTCAGGTACATTGCAGTTCTTGTATTTTCCTGTTAGAAAATCTATTTAAAATAAGAGAAGGCATTAAGCGCAGTTCCGTAAATTTTATGAAACGCGAAGTGCACATTACCTACGATAATTCTGTTTTAAATCTTCGGGAGTTGGTAGAAACCCTTGCTGCCATTGGGTACGAGCCGCACATTAATCTCACAGAAACTCCGCTTCGAAAGTTTTTTGGTTATCTGAATTTTATACTGGCACTTCCTGTTTTGTTCTTTTGCTCCGAAGAGTTTTTTACTTCTGCATGGGGGGCTTTAAAACAGAAATCACTCAACATGGATTTCCCCATAGTGCTGGGCATAATAGCCATGTTTGTTCGCAGCAGTTATGAGATATTTTCACATGCGGGTGGTGGCTATTTCGATACCATGGCAAGCCTAGTGATGCTGATGCTCATAGGCAGATTGTTTCAGAACAAAACCTACGACACACTTTCGTTTGAGCGCGATTATAAGTCCTATTTTCCTGTGGCAGTTACTACCATAAATAACGGCAATGAAACTTCTATTCCTATCACTAAACTTAGAGTAGGCGATAGAATGTTGGTGCGCAATCAAGAGCTTATTCCTGCCGATGCAGTTTTAATAAAAGGCAAAGGAAATATTGATTATAGTTTTGTGACAGGCGAGGCTACTCCTATTTCAAAACAAAGTGGCGAAATAATTTATGCAGGCGGAAAACACTTAGGTAGTGCCATAGAAGTAGAGGTAATGAAAGATGTTTCGCACAGTTACCTCACCCAACTTTGGAACGATTCGGCATTTAGTAAAGTAGAAAATGAAAACATAAGTTCGTTGGCTACCAAAGTAAGCAAATGGTTTACACCGCTTGTAATTGCAGTTGCATTTTTGGCAGCGGCCTATTGGTGGAATACCGATTTAGTAAAAGCGCTTAATGCATTTACATCGGTACTTATCATCACCTGTCCATGCGCCTTAGCGCTCTCTTCTCCTTTTACACTCGGTAATATTTTGCGAATTTTAGGGAAGAATAAAATCTATTTAAAAAATGCCATTACCATAGAAAAACTGGCACAAATAAATGCCGTGGTTTTTGATAAAACTGGTACACTCACCAATACCAAAAATGCTAAAATCGAGTTTGTATCTATTGAGAACAAAGAGCCACTTACAGACTATGAACTGAAACTTGTAAAATCATTGGTGTATCATTCTTCGCATCCTCTTAGCAAGAAAGTGTATGAATACTTAAAAGGAGTAAAAGTAATAGCTACTGAAGATTTTAAAGAGGAAGAAGGCAAAGGAATAGAAGGATGGGTTGATGAAAATTGTGTTCGGATAGGCTCTAAAAAATTTCTGTGTGGAGAGGTAAACAAAGATGGTTCCGAAGTTTCAGATTTCAGACACGCCTCTAAAGTTTATATAGGCATAAATGGGAAAGTGCGTGGTTTCTTTTTAGTTAAAAATGAATACAGAAAAGGGTTTAGCGATTTAATGCAAAAACTGCGCAGTCAGTTTGATACCTATGTAGTAAGTGGCGATAACGATGCTGAAAAGAATTTTCTAAAACAATATGTAGAGGAGAGCAATTTAGTTTTTCATCAACAACCAGCCGATAAATTAAATGTGATTAAAACCATTCAGTCTGCCCATAAAAGTGTGATGATGGTAGGCGATGGACTGAACGATGCAGGGGCTTTAAAACAAGCAGAAGTGGGCATAGCCATAAGTGATGATGTCAACAACTTCTCTCCTGCCTGTGATGGAATTATTGACTCCACACAATTTGAAGAACTCGATACGCTTTTGAATTATTCCAAATCGGGCGTAAACATTATTAAAGTGAGTTTTATCATTTCGCTCTGTTACAATCTCTTTGGAATATCACTAGCGGTGCAAGGCACTATGAGCCCATTGGTAGCCGCCATACTCATGCCTATCAGCTCGGTAACCATTATTCTTTTCACCACTTTAGCATCTGGCTGGGTGGGTCGAAAATATGGTTTCTAAAAACCACCTAGCTTGTGTATGTTTACACAAATTAAAAAATGCTATCCAATATTATTTTTAAAGATCCGCAGTTAGTAGCAGAGTTCAATAAAAATGCTCGGCTAAAACATTTTGCTGCAGATGAGGTGCTCATGTACCCTGGCGATAAGATTGTGTTTGTACCCATAGTGGTGAAAGGAAGTATTCGGGTAATAAGGGCCAATGACGATGCTCGCGAAGTATTTCTATATCACATTTTTCCAGGGCAAACTTGCGCCATGTCTTTAAACTGTTGCAGAGCCAATCAAAAAAGCATAATAAAAGCAGTAGCAGAAGATGAAACAGAAGTGTACATGATTCCTGCCTCTTTGGTAGATGAATGGTTTCGCTTTAAAGAATGGAAAGAATTTGTAAATAATATTTACGCCATTCGTTTTTCAGAATTGATTCAAGTGATCGATTTAATTGCATTTAGCAATATGGATGCACAGTTACTCCACTATCTGCAAAAGCGTTCAGAAGCACTGCACACTACCGCCTTACACATTACTCATCAGCAAATAGCAGACGAACTTCACACCCACAGAGAAGCAATTAGTAGATTGCTCCGACAAATGGAACAAAAGAACTTAGTGAAATTGGGAAGAAATGTAATTGAACTGCTCCCATAATTATTCTATGAGCAAACTAATCACACTCCTTCTTCTCCTCATTTTCTCACCCACTTATTCAGAGACCATCTCTTTCGATATCACCATTTTCGGCAATGTAATTGGCAAAATGGATATTACCAGAAGTACCGATAAGGAAGGCAACGAAAATTATTTGCTGCTCTCAAAATCAAAAGCGAAAGTGCTTTGGATAGTGCGGGAAGGACTTTCGAAATTTGAAGCATCTTATAAAAATGGGAAACTGATTTCTTGTTCTCATTTAGAGATAGAAAACAATAAAATAAAACGCTCTACCAAAGTAATCTATGATGGCAAAAACTATCAGGTAGAAACGCTTAATCAACCTTCCAGAAGTTTTAGTGAAGTGCCTGAAGAGTCCGATATCACCATGTATTTTAGTGATTCCAAAAATTTGAAACGAATATTCTATTTGCCAGATGCCAGTTTTTATACTTTAACAAGCACGGCTTCCAATGCCTTAGAATTCAAAAGCTCCGATGGACATAGAAATGTTTATCTATTTGAAAATGGCAAAATTACAAGCATGGAATTCCATTTGGGATTCGCTACGGTATACATGCACCGCTTGAAATAAGGCTTTGTAACAAATGTTCCGAATTACCACTTTTAAAGGTTGCACCTTTGTGATGTTAAATTCATTTTTCACAATTAAATCTTACATAATGAAAACAAACATGGGAACCCTAGACAGAGTAGCTCGCTTCATAGCAGCGGCTATTGTTATTGCACTTTACTTTATGAATATCATCAGCGGAACTTTAGCCATTGTACTTTTAGTATTTGCTGGAATTTTCATTCTTACTTCTTTTATGAGTTTCTGTCCACTTTATTTACCTTTCGGTATATCAACTAAAGAAGAAAAAAAATAACATGAATACTTTACAAACTTTTGGAGTAGCAGTAATCGGTTTAATAGCTGGTCTTTTAAGTGGCTTGCTGGGTTTAGGAGGTGCTGTAGTAATTATTCCTGCCTTGGTTATTTTGTTTGGATTTTCACAACAAATGGCACAAGGAACCACCTTAGTAATGATGGTATTGCCAATAGGTGCATTGGCTGCTTGGCAATACTATCAGCAGGGGTTTGTAGATGTTAAAGTAGCACTAATTATGGCGGTTACCTTTTTTATAGGCGGTTATTTTGGAGCAAAATATGCCACTCAAATTCCTCAAGAAATTTTAAAGAAAGGCTTTGCGGTAATGCTCATTTTTATTGCATTAAAAATGTTGTTCAGTTCGAAATAATTTTTTGTGTTATGCAACAAATGTTCCCAACCGTGAATTTTTAATACCTCAACTTTGCATCGTTAAATAAAAAACAAATCATGAAAGTAGATCAAATATATACTGGATGTTTAGCTCAAGGAGCCTACTATATTGAAAGCAATGGAGAGGCTGCTATCATAGACCCACTAAGGGAAGTACAGCCTTATATAAACACGGCTGAAAAACGAAACGCAAAAATCAAATACATTTTCGAAACGCATTTCCATGCAGATTTTGTATCGGGCCATGTAGACCTAGCTAAAAAAACAGGCGCTACGATTGTGTATGGACCTACTTCTATGAAAACTGGTTTTGATGCACTAATAGCTACCGATGGTCAAGTTTTCAAAATAGGAAATGCTACGCTAAAATTAATCCACACACCAGGACATACTATGGAAAGTAGCTGTTATCTTTTAACCGATGAAACAGGCAAAGAAACAGCCCTTTTTACTGGAGATACTTTGTTTATAGGAGATGTAGGTCGCCCCGATTTAGCGCAACATGTAATAGCAGATTTAACGGAAGAAAAATTAGCTGCTCATTTGTATGAATCTTTACATAATAAAATTTTACCCCTCTCTGATGATTTGATTGTATACCCTGCACATGGCGCAGGCAGTGCGTGTGGTAAAAATTTGAGCAAAGAAACACAAGATACTTTAGGTCATCAAAAACAAACGAACTACGCCTTAAATCCTTCTTTAAGCAAAGAAGATTTTATTAAACAATTGCTTACGGGTTTAATGCCTCCACCCTCTTACTTTCCTAAAAATGTTTTGATGAACATTAATGGATATGATGCCATAGATGAGGTAATGAAAAGAGGTAGCCGTCCTTTATCGGTAACTGAATTTGAAATAATAGCAGAAGAAACCAAAGCACTTGTAATAGACACTCGCGCAGCTAAAATTTTTGGACAAGGATTTATTCCTAACTCCATCAACATAGGCATAGATGGTGGTTTCGCAGTATGGGTGGGCACTTTGGTATTAGACATAAAACAGCCTATCCTTTTGGTAACCGAGCCAGGCAGAGAAGAAGAAGTAATCACAAGATTAGCAAGGGTGGGTTACGATAACACCATAGGATTTTTGAAAGGTGGATTTGAAGCCTGGGAAAAAGAAGGGAAAGAAACAGACACTATACTATCTATCACCGCAGAAGAATTTGCGGCAGAAGAAGTGAAAAATCCTGCTATCAATATTTTGGACGTAAGAAAGAAAAGTGAGTATAACTCTGAGCATATAGAAAATGCCATCAATGCTCCTTTAGACTATATTAATGATAGCATGCAAATGATAGAAAAGAACAAAACTTATTTTGTTCATTGCGCTGGAGGATATCGTTCTATGGTGTTTGTGTCTATCCTTAAAGCAAGAGGTTTCAATAATCTTATAGATGTAGATGGGGGATTTGCAGCGATTAAATCTTCAGGAAAATTTAAAGTTACGGACTATGTATGTCCTACTACCATGTTGTAAAATTTAAAAAAATGAATCTGATTTTGAAATACAAAATCACCCTAATTGGATTAGCAATAGGTGGTTTAGCAGGATATCTATATTACTACTTTGTGGGATGTGCCAGTGGAACTTGTGCCATTACATCAAGCCCCTTAAACAGTACGTTGTATGGAATACTAATGGGAGCTTTACTATTTAACAGCTTCGAAAAAAAGGAAACCAATTAAAATCAAATAAAATCATGAGCAACAAACAAACCATTGTAGATGTAAGAACTCCATCCGAATTTATGGGTGGGCATGTGACGGGAAGTATCAATATTCCATTGCAAGAACTAATGGAAAGACTGGATGAAGTGAAGGCACTTCCTCAACCCATTATACTTTGCTGTGCAAGTGGCAATAGAAGTGGGCAGGCTACTTCCTACCTAAAATCGTTGGGCATCAACTGCTCTAATGGAGGCAGCTGGCTAGATGTAAATGGTCTTTAATCAATAAAAAATGGAAAAGAAGAACGATTTAGAATGTTGTAAAAACCCAAATGGTTTACCCACTAATGAGAATTTTTGGGATAAGCAGTATCAAAATAATGAAACGGGCTGGGACTTAAATCAAGTATCTCCTCCATTAAAAGATTACATAGATACCCTTACTGACAAAGCAAGCAGCATCCTTATTCCAGGCTGTGGCAATGCATACGAAGCTTCCTATTTAGTAGAAAACGGATTTAGCAATGTTACCGTAATTGATATCTCTTCTACTTTGGTAAAAAAACTAAAAGAAAAATTTTCAGGTACTTCCATAAAAATTATTCACGGTGATTTCTTTGAGCACAAAGAAAAATATGATTTGATTTTAGAACAAACATTTTTCTGTGCTATAGACCCATCCTTAAGAGGACGCTATGTAAATCAATGCTATAATCTGCTAAATGAAAATGGCACCATTGCTGGGCTATTATTCAACATAGTATTTGAAAAAACAGGTCCTCCATTTGGTGGAAACAAAGAAGAATATCAGAAATTATTTGAGCCACTTTTTTCATTGGTGCAATTTGATGTTTGCCCTAATTCAATAAAACCCAGACAAGGAAACGAACTATTTGTAGAGATGAAAAAGAAGAAACTATCTTTTCAAAACACACTTTAAATTTTAACCATAAAAAACAAAATCATGTTAGAAACACTCAAACAACTTTTTGGATTTGGACCAAAAATAGATTACAAAGAATTACTTAAAAAAGGTGCCACCATAGTAGATGTACGCACAAAAGCAGAATATCAAAGTGGTCACATTAAAGGCTCTATCAATATTCCACTCAATAATCTATCTAATCATTATTCAAAACTAGACAAGCACAAACCCATTATAACATGCTGTGCCTCTGGAGTACGAAGTGCTCAAGGAAAAAATATTTTAAAATCGAATGGATTTGAAGAAGTGCACAACGGTGGTGGATGGATGAGTCTAAATGGAAAAATTTAAATTATGAATACACTATCACAACTGCTTTTTACAAATTGGGATTTTATGCGAATCGTCCGATTATTTATTGGACTTTATGCAGCCTATCAATCCGTTGTTTTACACGATACAATGTTGGGCTTTCTTAGTGCTTTCTTTTTATTTCAAGCAGTAACCAATACAGGATGCTGTGGTACACAAGCTTGCGCTACACCGCCTTCTAAAACAAATACTTCCAAAATAGAAGATGTAGAATATGAAGAGATAAAGTAATTACAATCACCACTAAAACCCAAAAAATGAACACACAAATTAGTATCGAAAATCTAAAGTGCAATGGATGTGCTGGAAGTATTAAAAAAGGGCTAAAATCCTTTACAGAAATTTCTGAAGTAGAAGTTGATTTGGAAAATAGTGTTGTAAAAATTACACACAATGAATTACTTCCTTTAGAAAGCATCAAAGAAAAATTGACAAGTATGGGATACCCTGAAAAAGGCAGTGTAGAAGGCTTAGAAGCGATGGCAGCGAATGCAAAATCATATGTAAGTTGTGCTATTGGTAAATTTTCAAACTAAAAATAATATGGAAAAATTTTCAGAAATAATTAATAGCGATAAGCCTGTACTGGTAGATTTCAGTGCAGAGTGGTGTGGTCCTTGTAAAATGATGGGGCCTATCCTACAACAGCTCGCATCCAAAATTGGAGATAAAGCTCGTATCTTAAAAATAGATGTAGATAAAAATCCAGGGGTAGCATCTTCCTACCAAATTCAAGGAGTACCTACTTTGATTCTGTTTAAAAAAGGACAGATAAAATGGAGACAAAGTGGTGTAGTACCCGCAGATTTTTTAAACAATATAATTCAGCAAAACTCGTGATATGAAAAAGTCAATTTTTATTCTAGCATTAAGCGTATTCTTTCTAATGAATAGCTGCCGTCAAAATGGAGCTATTTCTAACTTTAATTTAGAAGCAAAAGAATTTGCTGAAATGATAAATGAACTTCCCACAGCACCCATTATAGATGTGAGAACGGCAGATGAGTTTAGCAATGGACATTTAGCAAAAGCTAAAAACATAGATTGGAATAGCAATGCATTTGAAACAGGCATCCAAGAGTTAAACAAAGAAAACCCTGTATTTGTGTATTGTTTAAGTGGTGGAAGAAGTAGCGCTGCTGCAGAAAAAATGCGCGCTATTGGTTTCAAAAATGTGTATGAATTAGAAGGCGGAATTATGAAATGGCGTGCTGCTAATCTTCCTGAAGAAAACGCAAACAGTACGGGTATGACTTCTGAAGAATTTAAAAAACTTATTACTTCTGATAGAAGGGTACTCATAGATTTTTATGCAGAATGGTGTGGACCTTGTAAAAAAATGGCTCCCTATTTAGAGACTATGAAAACGGAAATGGCAGATTCTTTAATTGTTGTTCGCATCAATGCTGATATAAATCAAAAAATAGCTAAAGAATTATCGGTAGATGCTTTGCCTACTTTATTGCTCTATAAAAACGGAGAAATAATTTGGAGAAATACTGGTTACATAACAAAGGAAAACTTAACAGACAGTATTAAAAATTACTAATTTAAAAAACAAAACAAATGGACGCACACGCATACAACGTAGACATAGAATGGAATTCAGAGAGAAAAGGAACCATGAGTTCCCCTGAGTTAACTACCACCTTAGAAGTAGCTACTCCTCCACAATTCCCAAAAGGAGTAGAAGGCATTTGGTCTCCTGAGCATTTATTCACGGCAGCCGTAAGCAGTTGTTTAATGACTACTTTTCTCTCTATTGCAGAAAACTCGAAACTAGATTTTATTTCCTTTAAAGTAAGTAGCAAAGGAATTTTAGAGCAAGTAGAGGGGAAATTTCTAATGACTAAAGTGGAACTATACCCAGTGGTACATATAAAAAATGAGCAAGATCGCGAACGCGCAGAACGCATCCTTCATAAATCAGAAGCAGCTTGTCTTATTTCTAATTCTGTAAAATCAGAGGTAGAAATGCATCCTCAAATAGTAGTAGCAGCTAGTAATTAGTATTTCGCTATCGCTCTGAGAAATTACTTCTTCTTTATTTACAAATTTGGTTGTAATACCCTATATTACTAACAAATAAAAAATCACAAATGAAGATTAGTTTTCATGGCGCTGCCAGAACAGTAACAGGTAGTAAGCATTTATTAGAATTAAAAGATGGAACAAAAATACTGCTGGACTGTGGTATGTTTCAGGGCAATCCCAAAGAAGCAGATGAATTAAATCGAGATTGGGGTTTTGAACCGAGCGAGATAGATTTTGTAATACTATCGCATGCTCACATAGATCATTCAGGGTTAATTCCAAAATTAATAAGAGATGGATATAAAGGAAAAGTGTTTTGCACCTTCGCTACTTTTGATTTAGCAAAAATTTTGTTGCTCGACTCTGCTCATATACACGAGTCGGATGTTAAGTATCACAACAAAAAAAGAGAAAAAAGAGGGGAAGCTCCTATTGATGCCTTGTATACTACCCGTGATGCAGAGAATTGTTTTGAACATTTCGAAATTGTAGAATACCATGATGTAAAAGTTATCAATAATTCTGTAAAATTTCATTTCACCGATGCTGGGCATATTTTAGGAAGTGCAGCCATGCACCTTACTATTACAGAAAATGGAAAAGAAAAACATCTTACATTCAGTGGAGATGTAGGACGCTATAACGATGAACTACTCCGCTCTCCAGAGACTTTCCCTCAAGCAGATTATTTATTGCTAGAGTCAACTTATGGCGATTCGCTGCATGAAGATATTCATCTTACAGAGAATAAATTGCTAGAAGCTATTGTAGATACTTGTTTAAAGAAAAAAGGGAAATTGATTATTCCTTCTTTTAGTGTGGGTAGAACACAAGAAATAATCTACGCTTTAAACAGATTAGAAATAGATAAAAATTTACCAGACATAGACTTTTTTGTTGACTCTCCGCTTTCGGTAGAAGCTACTCAGGTTATGAAAAATCACATGGATGAGTTGAACAAAAAATTTCAAGATTATCTCAAAAAAGACCCTGCTCCTTTTGACTTTAAACGATTGCATTATGTACACGATGTAGAAGAATCGAAGGGACTGAATGCTCGCGAAGAGCCTTGTGTGATTATTTCAGCGTCTGGTATGGCAGATGCAGGAAGAGTAAAACATCATATTAAAAATAATATTTCAGATAAACGAAATACCATTTTGATAGTGGGTTATTGTGAGCCTCGTTCATTAGGAGGAAAACTAATGCGGGGCAATAAAGAAGTGACTATTTTTGGTGAACCCTTCTTTGTAAATGCAGAGATACGAACCATGCGCAGCATGAGTGCACATGGAGATTACGAAGATTTATGCCAGTTTATTGCCTGTCAAAATCCTCAGGAAGTAAAAAAACTTTTTGTTGTACATGGGGAGTACGATGTACAACAAACTTTCAGAAGTAAACTTCTAAAAAAAGGATATGCAGAAGTAGAAATTCCAGAATTGCATCAATCATTTGAATTGTAGCAAATAAGTTTTTTATTTTTAAAAGATGAGCACATCCTCTGTCTCTATACAAAAAAGAAGAACTGTTATAATCGTATCCTCCATTCTACTTACGATTGTATATTGGATAGTGGCGCTTTGGTACCAAAACAAAACTGCCTACTCAAAAGACCTAGTAGTATTTCATTTCCTATTTGGGAGAGGGGGGCAGTGGCAAGATTTGCTACAATACATTTTTCAATTTGCCATCACCATTTTGCTCTTTGCATTCATTCCTTTTTTGATTACGAAACATTGTTTAAAAACTGATTTTACAAAGTTAGGCTTGCAACTCACGTATAATAAGCAAGCCTTTCTTATTTGTGCAGTAGCCTACCCCATTGTCATTGCATCCACTTATTTTTCATCACAAGACCCACTGATCGCTGCTGAATATCCATTAAGTAAATTGATAGGAAGCAGCTGGTTTATTTTTATAGCCTACCAAATTTCCTATCTGTTTTACTTTTTATCTTATGAAATATTTTACAGAGGTTATTTGCAATTTGGATTAAA
>JBGAVP010000034.1:0-33813 GCA_044228065.1 Chitinophagales bacterium
TCCTAGCGGAATATTATTTCTGGAAGCCGCAAAGGCACAAGCAAAGGAAGAATTTACATCACCTGGTACTAAAACTAAATCGGGCTTTTCTTCCAATATTAATTTTTCGAAAGCCACCATAATTTTAGCAGACAATTCTATTTGTGAGCCACCGTGTATGTTTAGAAAAAAGTCAGGTGTTTTTAATTTTAGTTCATTAAAAAAAACATCACTCATGTTGTAATCGTGGTGTTGCCCTGTGTGTACCAAACAATATTGAATTTGAGGATAAGCTTTCAGGCATCTTTCAAACCGTGTTATCTTAATAAAATTAGGTCGTGTGCCTACACAGATAAAAACTTTTTTCATGGCTGCTGGGTAATTTTATTTAGTAAAGAACTCATGCGTTCGGTCAATGCCTTTCTGGAATATTTTTGAATGTTCTCATTCGGTTCGTTCACGAGTGCTTTGTTTAAATATTGATGGTAATATTTTTCTAAAGTTTGCTTCATAAAGGGAACATCGTCATATTCTACAACCGCTCCAGATGCTGTTGTGTCAATGATTTTAGCGGTATCACCATCTTTAGGACCTATACAAATAATTGGTCGAAGCGATGCAATGTTTTCGTAAATTTTACCAGGAACAATGGTTGATTTATTATAGGTATTGTTAATCACAATCAATAAAAGTTGCGCTTGATTTTGGAGTTTTAGTGCTTCTGCATAAGGGACATATGAAGTATGTGAAACATATTTACCCACGCCATGTTCTTCTATAGATTCAAATATTTTTGGCTCTATAGAACCCACCAGTTTTACTTTTAAATTTTCTAAAACAGTACTGTTTTCTTTCATTAAAAGTTGAATGGCTTTCCACAATACTTCTGGATTTCGGGAAGCATTCATAGCCCCTAAATAAGTAATGGTAAACTCTTTGTCGAGTTCTTGAAGTGGTTGCCCAGTGGCTATTTCAATATCGTAACCATTGGGAATTACTTCAATAGTATTTTGAGTTAATGATTGATAATCTCTTTTGTTGGATTCGCCCACTGCTACAATCGTATTACATTGGTTGAGCACTTTTTGTTCTAATCTCTTATGCAAAAATTTAGAGATTGGTGTAAGCATTAAATCGTCAAAATAATCAATGCCTGTCCACGGGTCACGGAAATCTGCTATCCAAGAAATGTTGGTTTTTTCTTTCACCTTTAATGCTATTACATGACAGCTGTGAGGTGGACCTGTACTTACGATGGCATCTATCTTGTGTTGCTTCAAATAGTCTGTAATGAAATTCACAGAAGGACGAATCCAAAACATCCGCGCATCAGGAATGAAAAAATTACCTCTTACAAAAACACCTACTGCTTCTTTCCAAGTCCATTTTTTCCCGCCCGATAAAAAGTTTTGGTGAATCTTTTCTCCCTTCTTATTGCCAAACAATTTCATGTACAATTTGTGAGGTTCCCAAGCAGGTACTTTTAGCACTTCTACACCTTCTGGAATATCTTTTAAAAGTGATTCATCTAACAAAGAATACTCACCATCTTTAATTGTAAAAACAACTGGCTCCCAACCAAAATCTCTAAAATATTTTACAAACTTAACCCAACGCTGTACCCCGCTACCGCCTGCTGGTGGCCAATAGTACGTAATTACAAGTACTTTTTTTAGAGGAGAAGAATGGGGTGTATCTGCCACAGTTTTCAATTAAAATTTTTCATCCAGTAATCCAATGCTACCAATCGCCAAACGAATTTGGAATTAGAATGGTCGCCTTTTTTGTATTGTTCTATTTCTCTTGTTATTTGCTTTTTATCTAAGAAATCAAATTGCTTGGTATCTATTTCTAAATGTTGTTTGAGTGGACCATTTAACCAGCGAATATCGCCTGGTGTTACAAAGCCCTTTTTGTCTTTTCGGTTGTAAACTTTTTCTGGCAAATGATTTTTTAGACTTTCTCTTAAAATAAATTTTGTCTCTGCTTTTGTATTGATGCGGTCTTCTAGCTGTAGGCTAAAACAAAATTCTATGAGTTTGTGATTTAAAAATGGCACGCGCGATTCCAAAGAAAATGCCATAGAGTTTCTGTCTTCAAAATGAAGAAGCGTTTGTAAAGTGGTATTAAAAAGCGCCTGATACAAAAAGTTATCAAATCGTTCTTTGCTTTTCATTTCAAAGTAGAGTTCTTTCCCTCCATTTATTTTACTGTTGTATTGTTTGTACTCTAGGTTGTTCAACCCGTTTTCGTCAAAGAAAACAGAAGCACCGCTTTTCAAAGCTACATCTATAGATTTTTTAAAACCATATTGCTCTCGTTCTATGTTATTAGAATAAGTGCGAAGCATGTTCCCCCATTTTAACTCTGAAAATTGCTGCGCCAAAACTCTGTAAAAAGAATGCATGTAGCCACCCAAATATTCATCGGCACCTTGTCCGTTTATAACCACCGTTACGCCTTCTTTTTTTGCCAACTGCATTAAAAAATATTGCGAAATAAAAGAAGAACTGAGCATGGGAATATCGGCATGCTTGGTTACATCATAAAAACTCTCTTCTATTTCTTTGTCTTGTGGAGAATAATAATTTGGCTCTATCTGTGGGTATTTATCAATGACAGAGCGAATGAAAGGACGCTCATCTACAGCACCTGTTCCTTCATAAAATATAGAAAATGCTTTGATGGGAAGATTTGGAAACAGATTGGAATACACACTGGAAATGGCACTACTATCTAAACCACCACTCAAGAGTGTTCCGTTTTTGACATCGCTTCTCGAGTGAAGCATAATAGACTCTTCAAATAGCTCTAAGAATTTTGCTTTCTTTTCTTCCCAGCTTAAATTGCTTTTTGGAGCAGAGAAATTTATATCCCAATAGCGATAGGTTTTTATGCTGCCATTTTCATACACCAAATTATGAGCGGGTTCTAAATTTACGATTTGCTCATAATAAGTTTCTGTTTTGTAAACTCCCCAAACCATTGCCAGTCCACGCTTTACTTGCTCTATGTTTAAATCATTTTTAAAGACAGGTAATACTTTAAGTGCTTTGTATTCTGAAGCAAAATAGAAGTTAGAATTTTCAAAAATGTAGTAGAAAGGTTTGATACCAAAACGATCGCGCGAGCAAAATAATTTATGGGTAGTTTTGTCCCACAAGGCAAAAGCCCACATTCCTAAAAAACGATTCACGCAAGCTTCACCCCACGCTAAGTAAGCTGCACACAGTACTTCAGAATCACCACTGGTTCTGAAACTGAAACCTAGCTTTAGTAATTCTTCGCGTATTTCTATGTAATTGTAAATTTCTCCGTTAAAAACCAATACCAGATTTTGGTACTCAAAAGGTTGATTGGCAGCATCCGAAAGGTCGATAATTTTAAGTCGATTGTGCCCTAAAGATACAGGACCATCTACCAGCACCGAACTATTTTCGGGCCCACGATGCACAATAGATTCGAGCATTTTAAATGTCAAATCTTTTTTGGTATCGGCTGAATATTGATGATGAATAAAACCTGCTATGCCACACATGAAAAATCGGAAAATTTAATTAAAAGCGAATCTAAACCTTTTCTTTATTTTATATTTACACAAAATCAAGCTATGAAACAATCACTTATTCTTAACAAAGAAGCTATCCAGCAAAAAACGCGCAGAATTGCTTATCAAATAGTGGAGAATAATTATGATGAGAAGGAAATGGTGATTATTGGAATTCTGCCAAATGGTTTCGAATATGCCGAAATGCTCAAAAAAGAAATTAAAAGCATTAGCGATATAAAGGTGACGTTACATGCTTTGACTATTAATAAAAAGAAACCTTTGGGAAACCCAATTACTATTGATTTAGATAAAATTTCGTTGGATAATAAAACCATTTTACTGGTAGACGATGTGGCTAATACGGGCAAGACTATGTATTACGCACTGAAACCTATTATGGAGTTTTCTCCTAAAAAAGTACAGATAGCTGTGTTGGTAGATCGTCAGCATAAACTTTTTCCTGTGTCTTCTGACTTTGTAGGGCTGTCACTTTCTACCACTATGCAGGAGCATATTAGTGTGGTTTTTGATAAAGTCAATGGTGAAAGCGCTGTGTACCTCCAGTAATTTAAAAAAGAAAGGCTGCCTTTTGTGAAGACAGCCTTTCCTAATTCTATTATTTCTTTTTAGCCTTAGGAGTAGAAGAACTTCCACCACCTAATTTAAAAGTGATTCCTCCGTTTACAAAAGTTTTACCGTAACCTAATTCTAGGTTAGCTGCAATTTTTGGAGTAAAATAGTAACGAGCTCCTACTTGAGGACCTCCAAAAGCCAATGCATCAATAGCCACATCACCATTTCCGTTTGTAGAGTTGGGATGAATAGCTACTCCACTTCCTAAGTTTAAACCAGCATATACATCTAATTTATCGGCATGAATATCTTTGCTTACCTTATCTGCAATTAATTGGTAGAAGTGGAAATTAGCGATTATCCCTACTGCTACATTAAACTCTGCACCATAAGTAGAGCCATAGCCATACCCGTACCCATATCTACCATACCAACCACCTGCATAACCAGTGCCACCGCCAAATCCAGCAGTAAGTCCTAGCCCTACATATTTGTGAATACCCCACTCTGCTTGAACACTTAATAGACCTGTTGCTGGATTATACAATCCGCTGTAACCATAGCCATACGAGTAGTTTGCAGGGATGTGAAACATACTACTTCCACCTATTCCTAAAGTAACTAAGGTGTTACCTTTTTCAAAGGCATTATCTTGTGCTTTTGTGCTTAATACAGTAGTAGCTATGACTGCCGTAAGCAAAATTGTTTTAAATACTTTTTTCATAATTTCGGGTTTTAAGTTTAAGGGTGCAAAAGTAAAGGGAAACCAACATAAATGCTAATCTTTACAAATAATTTTTATCAATTTTTTTGAAATGATTTTTAGTTTTAATGTGTAAAAATCAGATAATTGATATCCATTAAAAATACAATGTTGAGGGCTGTAGTGCTGAATTTTAAAATGAATAATAAGAATTGAAAAAACTGATTTTTTGTGTTACCAATGATTTGAATTTTGACCAGCGCATGCAGCGAATTTGCGGTAGCTTGGCAAATGCAGGGTATGCAGTAGAATTGGTTGGTAGAGTTTTACCAGATTCTAAATCATTGCAAAAATTTTCATTTTCACAAAAGCGTCTTTCTTGTTTTTTTAACAAAGGAAAACTCTTTTACATAGAGTATAATATTCGTTTGTTTTTCTATTTGCTTTTTAAGCCTTCCGATGCTATTTGTGCTATCGATTTAGATACTATTGCAGCAGTTTATTTTGCAGGAAAATTAAAGGGCACAAAATTGGTTTATGATGCGCACGAATATTTTCCTGAAGTTCCCGAAGTAGTAAGAAGACCCTTTACTCAAAAAGTATGGAGGTTGGTGGGGCAATTTTTTGTACCAAGATACCATGTAACCTATACAGTAACGCAAAGTATAGCTGAAGTATTTGAGAAATTGTATTCTGTAAAGGTTTCTGTAATTCGAAATTTGACAGATAATAGAGAACAGAAAATAGAGGTAAATGATTTTCATACATCATTCATCATTCCCGATTCCAAATTCATTTTGTATCAAGGGGCTTTAAATGAGGGGAGGGGATTGGAGCATTTAATAGATGCCATCCAAGATATAGATTTGAAATGTGTGCTAGTTGGTGATGGAGATATAGCCCAAGAATTGAAAAATAAAGTGAGGGAATTAGGGTTGGAGGAGCAAGTTTTTTTTACAGGAAAATTAGCTCCATCAGATTTAAAAGTACTGACGGAAATGGCATACATAGGTATTAATCTACTGGAGAATAAAGGGCTAAGTTATTACTATTCTTTGGCCAATAAATTCTTTGATTACCTTCATGCAGGTATCCCACAAATTTGCATCAACTTTCCAGAATATAAACGTATAAATGAAGTATACGAAGTAGCGGTGCTTCTAGATAATTTGAATACCAGTACAATTCAACTGGCAATAGAGAAATTAATGAATGACCATGCGTTTTATGCGCAATTAAAACAAAATTGTATTCCCTGTGCTAAAGATTTAAATTGGGAAAA
This sequence comes from Chitinophagales bacterium, assembly GCA_044228065.1. GTDB lineage: Bacteria > Bacteroidota > Bacteroidia > Chitinophagales > LD1 > JBGAVP01. Next base: position 6,088 of record JBGAVP010000034.1, read on the forward strand.
CGAAGAAAAAAAACTCGTAGCTATTTATGACCAACTCTTCTGATAAGCACTTACACATCGTCTCTTTTAATGTACCCTTTCCTCCAGATTACGGGGGTGTAATAGACGTTTTTTATAAGATTAAAGCCTTGTCAGAGATAGGAGTGAAGGTGCATTTGCATTGTTTCCATTATGGCAGAGATGAGTCTAAAGAGTTGGAGGAGTTGTGTACTTCTGTAAATTACTATGAGCGAAAAAAATTCTATCAAGCGATCTATTCAGCGGTTCCTTATATTGTGGGTTCACGTCAGTCGGGGGAGCTTTTAGCTAATCTTTCCAATGATGAGTATCCTATTTTGTTTGAAGGGCTGCATACTTGTTTTTATCTTTCTCACCCTTCGCTCAAAGAAAAAATAAAAGCAGTGCGTATGCACAATGTAGAGTGGGAATATTATAAAAGTTTGAAGGAAGCCGAGCGAAATTATTTGATTAAATTTTATTTCAATTTGGAATCAAATCGTTTAAAGAAGTTTGAAGATCAATTGCAATCGGCCAATCGTATTTTTGCTATCAGCAAGAGTGATTATGAGTATTTACGTCAGTCTTATATAGATATAGATTATCTGCCAGCTTTTCATTCCAATCATGAGATTACTTCAAAAATAGGTCGCGGAAATTTCGTACTCTATCACGGGAATTTGAGCGTGGTAGAAAATAACCAAGCAGCTCTTTTTATTTTAAAAAAAATAGCAGCTACATCTAAAGTGAGATTTGTGTTAGCTGGCAAAGACCCAACTGCTGCGCTTAAAAAGGAAGTAAAGAATTATGCCAATGTGCAGTTAATAGAGAATCCAAGTTTTGAAGTGATTACAAAATTGATAGCAGATGCACATATAAGTTTGCTTCCTACTTTTCAAAATACTGGTATTAAGTTGAAGCTATTGAATTCGCTTTACAGAGGTAGATTTTGTTTAGTAAATTCTAAAATGGTCAACAATACAGGGTTGGAAAGCCTTTGTATTATTGAAGATAACCCTACCGTAACACAGCAACTTATTCACGATTTAATGCAAATGGATTTTGATATTCACGAAATCAATAAGCGCAAACAGCTTTTAGATAAAGAGTTTTCGAACGAAGCCAATGCTCAGAAAATAATTGCTTCTATTTGGAGAGAAAATGAATAGCTTATTTCAAAATGACGTAAGGTTTTAATGGACGGCCATTTGGTAAGGTAGGCAAAATGAATTTTCGAAGATTTCGATAATGGTTTCGTTATTGGGGAGTTTTATTTTTTTAAATGCCCCAAAATAGCTAAATAATGAAGGATGTTTTTTTTGGCAGTTAGAAGAAAAAAATAATTTCTTACACCTGAAATTAAAATCAAATATTAGCCACTTACACGAATTTATCTTGTATATCAGTATTAATTTTTTTATTTGCACTCAATCATTTTTGAATTTAACGAACTTATGTCAAAAAATTTACTCATAGTAGAGTCCCCTGCCAAAGCCAAAACAATCAATAAATTTTTAGGCGATAGCTTTGTAGTTACTTCCAGTTATGGCCACATTCGCGATCTGCCTTCGAGCGGCTTAGCTATTGATTTAAAGAATAATTACGAACCTCAATATGAAATAAGTGAGGATAAAGACAAAGTGATTAAGGAACTCAAAAAATTAGCTAAGGGTGCTAAAGACATCTATCTGGCTACGGATGAGGACCGCGAAGGGGAGGCTATAGCATGGCATCTTTGTGCGGTACTAGAATTAGATCCCAAAAAAGCAAAACGAATTACTTACACCGAGATTACCGAGAAGGCGGTAAAATATGCAGTAGCAAACCCTCGCACCATTAATTTAGATTTAGTAGATGCACAGCAGGCACGTAGAGTATTAGACCGTTTGGTGGGCTATGAACTCTCGCCTGTATTATGGAAAAAAGTAAAACCATCACTTTCTGCAGGTCGTGTCCAATCGGTGGCGGTGCGTTTAATTGTAGATAGAGAGCGGGAAATAAAGAGCTTTAATTCTATGGGCTCTTTTAGAATCACCGCGTTTTTTGTGGTGCAAGATGACAATGGGAAAAAAGTAACTTTTAAGGCAGAACGCCCTACTAATTTTAAAACATTAGAAGAAGCAGATGCCTTTTTGAATGAAGTAGCAGAAGCTAATTTTAAAGTAAATAGCATTGATAAAAAACCTGGGAAACGTACACCCTCTGCGCCTTTCACTACTTCCACTTTACAACAAGAGGCCAGCAGTAAATTAGGCTTTTCAGTTTCGAAGACTATGACCCTTGCGCAGCGTTTGTATGAAGCAGGGCATATCACTTATATGAGAACGGATTCTACCAATCTCTCTGAAACTGCCATGGATGCGATAGCTGCTGAAGTGAAATCGAAGTATGGTGCCAATTATTTTAAGGCAAGAAAATTTGCGAATAAAAATGAAAGCGCACAAGAAGCGCATGAGGCTATTCGTCCTTCTTATATCAACAATTCGAGTGTAGATGGAGAAAGGGATGAGCAGCGATTGTATGAGTTAATTTGGAAGCGCAGTATTGCTTCGCAAATGAGCGATGCAGAAATTGAAAAAACCATCATTGACATTTCAAACACCAAGAACAAAGAAATACTGCAAGCAAAAGCGGAGGTAATTGTTTTTGATGGCTTTTTGAAAGTGTATAACGATGTGGCAGAAGACGAAGAATTAGATGCGGATGATGAAAAGGAATCGTTGATTCCGCCTGTAAAAGTGGGGCAGCAGTTAGACTATAAGGAAATTACAGCTACCGAAAAATTTACAAAAGCGGCCGCACGATACACAGAGGCGAGTCTGGTGAAGAAATTAGAGGAATTAGGTATAGGAAGACCTTCTACTTATGCACCTACTATTAGCACCATTCAAAAAAGAAATTATGTAGTGAAAGAAACGCGTGAAGGAACTCCTCGTAAGTTTCGTTTCATTTCTTTGAAAGCTGCAAAGGTAGAACACGAAACAAAAACAGAAAATTTTGGTGCGGAGAAAAATAAATTATTCCCTACTGATATTGGTTCTTTGGTGAATGATTTTTTGGTGGAAAATTTTAAAACCATTTTGGATTTCAGCTTTACTGCTAATGTAGAAAAGCAATTTGATGAGATAGCCGAGGGACATAAGGTTTGGTCAAAAATGATAGATGAATTTTATATTCCTTTTCATGAAAATATAGACACCACTACCAAAGAATCGAAACGAGTTACGGGAGAGCGTGCATTGGGCGAAGACCCTAAGACTGGCGAGCCTATTATAGCTCGTATGGGGAAGTTTGGGCCAATGGTTCAGATAGGCATAACGGAAGATGACAAGAAGCCCCGCTATGCAAAATTAAGAGCCACTCAGTCCATTGAAACTATTACTCTGGAAGATGCGTTAGAACTATTTAAGTTGCCGCGTGTGTTAGGAGAATTTGAGGAGAAAGAAATGAAGGTAAGTATAGGTCGCTTTGGCCCGTATGTGCAGCACGATGGAAAATTTGTTTCGCTTAAAAAGGAACAAGACCCTTATGTAATCACTGCCGAGGAAGCCATTGAATTGATAAAAGCAAAGCGCGAAGCAGACGTCAATAAATACATTACGGTGTTTAAAGAAGAAGGGATAGAGGTACTGAATGGCCGTTTTGGACCTTACATAAAAAAGGGAAAAGACAACTACAAAATACCGAAAGATAAAACTGCAGAATACCTAACACTGGAAGATTGTTTGGAAATAATAGGAGAGGCTGGACCACCTGCCAAGAAGAAAGCCTTTGGAGCAAAAGGAGGTTTTGCTAAAAAGAGTTTCGGAAAAAAAGGTAAGAAATAAATGCTACCCGATTCAGAAATAAACGCGCTTATATACTTGCTCGATGACAGCGACAAGGAAGTGCTGAATCATGTTCATTCAAAACTGAAAAGTTTTGGACCTTCCATTATTCCTTCTTTAGAAAGCGCATGGACTACCGATTTGAACCCCTTGCAACACGAGCGCTTGGAGGAAATTATTCACGATATACAATTTGATTCGCTTACCGATGAAATAAAGGCATGGGTAGAAACGGATGAAAAAAATCTTTTGATGGGATTTTATTTAATCTCTAAATACCATTATCCCGAGTTGAATTTTGAAGAGTTACAGAAAAAGATTTTTAAAATAAAACAATCTATTTGGCTGGAATTAAATTACAACCAAACTCCCTTAGAGCAAATTCAGATTTTCAATCAGGTACTTTATAAATATCACAACTTTAAAGGGCAACAAGCGGCTATAAGTTTTCAAGAGTTTTGTTTAAATCATGTGCTGGAAACCAAGTCGGGCAATGTAATAGCCATAGGCATGTTGTACCAGATATTAGCGAATGAATTGAATCTGCCCGTTTATGGAGTACCCCTGCCTAAGTATTATGTAGTCTGTTTTTGTAAGAAATACATTTATGATTTCACCGATATTTCTTCCACCGAAAAGGAGGTGATGTTTTATATCAACCCTGTAAATAAAGGCACTGTTTTTTCCAGAAATGAAATCAAAGATTACTTAGAAAAAATGCAACTGGAAAAGAAAGAAAATTACTTTGCGCCTACCTCTAATCTCTCTATTATAATAGAGTATATCTCGTATCTTTTAGATTTTTACAAATCACAAAACGAACCTCAAAAAGTGCAAGATTTGAAACAGATTAGAATGTTTCTTTTGGAGAATAATTGAAACCTAATTTTGAACTCTGCTAATACTGGAATAGGATATCTTATAAACTTATGAAGTAAAGCCACGAATGATATGACGTAACTCGGCAGAAATACAGAGCCGAGCTACTGTTAGGATTATTATGGTATTAGAAAGGGACTTTTAGAAATTACTTATGTTTAGAGAATTAAAAATTCACTCTTATCTAAACTTCGGGATGCCCTGCGGAACATCTCGAAGAGCGGATCAGTCTAATCAAAAACAAATGAGTGCTGATAACAAAACAAATTGCGAAGAAGTTGATGCAGTAAACTTTCAAAACATAATAAGGGAGAAAGAAGGTAAAACAGCTAGAACAAAATATGGTAAAAACGAAATCCCTAAAGTTGATTTGGTTTTACCTAAAAATTACAAGCTACAAAAAAGATAAGATGAGAAAGTCAATATTTATTGTTTTTTTCTTTTTCTCAATTTCAAATACTTTTGGCAACAAAAATAAGGATGAGAATTATAGACAAAAGCTAATTAATTATTCGAAAAATGGGTTAATACATCTTGTGATAGTAAAGATCAATTCTAATAATTATGAAAATCAAGTTATTGCCTCAATTCCTTATGACCACTTAGTGAGTTTTGTGATAAGAAATCAGGATTATTCTGAAAATGATTTAGAAAAGGAAATAAATAATATCATTGTTAAAGGGTACAAAATTTCATATCAAAAATCCGATAGTATATTTTGGAGTCCTTACCTAATAAATAGTTCCTTTTATAAAAAAATAAAGTCAAAAAATAAAAGTTTTATCGTAAGAAAATATCTTGATTCGAATTTCCAGTTTAAAACAAGTATAGATATATCACAAATTAATGCCTTGATTTTATTTTTCTTCAAAAATAGAAAGAGGGTGTATATAGATGACATTAGTGGTAATTATACAGTAAGTCCGTAGCTATCTATGATAAGTTTTTCGCCCCACTCATCCCTCCGCTCTTCGGGATGCCCTGCGGAACACCCCGAAGAGCGGAATGCAACCCGTATTGAACCTTTAAAGAGATAAAAGTATGAGAGCTTTTTGGATTGTATTTGCGTTTTTACTTACATTATGTCTGATTCCAGTTGTATGGTCATCATATAATAATTTTATGGTTTACCGATTCGGGACTTTGATTGAAGTTACTATCGTTAAGCTTCCTCCTTCTGGGATTTCCTCAAATAGCAAAGGAGATATGACCTTTTTATATAATAACAAGCAATTTAAAAAAGTTGTTCCAGGATTTAACGATCACTATATAGGAGAGAAAATCATATTGAAATATTTAAAAGGTTATGAGAATAATTTTTTATATCCAAATGAGGACGGTACATTTGTAAGTATAACTGCTATGATGATGATATCATCTGCAATATTTGGATGTATTTATTATGGATACAAAAGGCAAACATTACGGTTAGAGTAGTCCCGCTCTTCGGAATTTGCAATTCCGAAGCCTTATCTAAGGATTTGTAATCCTTTTTACACATACCAACTTAGTTCTAATTTTCCTTTCCTTATTCCAAAGTAATCGCCTGCACTGCTATTAAGGTATTCTTCTTCTTTTTCTACAATACCGGCTCTTACTGGGTTCAACTGCACCTTGGTCTTTTATAGTATACGCGAATGCCACTGAACAAAAGTAAACTTTCTTTGCAATAAAAGTTTAACTATTGGCATTGCAAATGCCAGGATACCGCTTCGGGATTACAAATCCCGAAGAGCTGGGAAGTAGTGTATTTTAATCTTTTTCTTTTGTCTTCACCAAAGAACCTAGTTTTATTTTAAACCCTACATTTAAAATACGTCCTTCCAGCGGAGCATATATTTCTCCAAATTTAGGACGATTGTAGGTAGGATTGGGAGTGACTACGGGTCCAAATTTTGTTTGGCGGATGTCTAAGATGTTTTCGAGATTGGCAAAGAATACAATGTATTTGGTAGGCACTTGCGCATTTACCCCCATTTCCCAAATGCTCTGTGTGGTAACGCCAGTGCTCAATTGCTGTGGGCTGTAATAATAACAATCTAACCCAATGGAAAAGCGATTGGGCAATTCATACCCTGCCAGAATGGAAATGATGTGTTTGGAGGTGAGGGGAGCCACACTCTTTACATTGTCTATTTTTCGGCTTTGGTCTTGAAGCGTGTACACAAAATTAAAACCAAAACCTCGGTAACTTAAGCGCAGACTTGTTTCCAAACCTTTGGCATCTAAGAAACCATTGGCATTTTGAAAACGAATGGTTTGAAATGTGCCGTAATCTTTCACCTTGGCTTGCAGTGGATTTAGAATATGGGTAATGAAAAACATTTCGTTAATGGTTACTTGCACCCCTTTGGTATTGGGTATTTTCACATTCAAATCTACGGTACCACCTAACGAAAGCTCCGATTTAGTGCCATCGGCAATTGGGTACACATTTCGGTAGTTGGCTTCCTCTGCTTCATCTTGAAAGGCTGTAGGCAGCTTGTATCCCATTCCAAAATTGACGCGGGTATTTACCACATTGTTCCATTTCTGAAGCCATGCTGCATGCGGCAATGCAAATATTTTAAAGGTATTGTTGTAATCTAAACGAATGCCCGCCTCCAGCGAAGTTTTTTCATTGGGCGAATATACTTCTTGTACAAACACCCCGCCTGTGAGGAAACTGTAATTTCTTTTTTGAGTAACTGTGTCTTTGTTTTCGACAAATAAATCGGTGCGAAAATCAATGCCTATTACGAGGTTGTGTTTCTTCAAACGCAGGTTATAGTTCAGTTCTGTGGCAGAAGAAATTTGTTTGCCTCCAAAACTGTAATCAAAAATAGAGAGTTTTCTATCGAAATAATTGAAGCTGTTTTTGAAGGTGACTTTGCCTTTGGTTTCCAGGTCGTATTCAAATTTTACGGTACTGCCCAGCCGCATTGACTTATTGGTTTCTAAATAGCTGTATGTGGTGTCGGTGATTTTATTTTCAATGGCAGGTAGGGTGCCACCGTTTCTATTTTCCCCCGAGTAATTAAAGCCTATATTGAGTTTTGCGCGTTTGTTTAGGTAAAAATACAACTGCGGAGAAATCGACCATCTGTCTAATTTAGGAATATCGGAAAATTGATCACCATCCCAGTCTTTGGCTTGCTGGCTGCGGTATTGTCCCATTAAGCTAAAGCCGAAAAATTTAATTTTTTGACTGGCAAAAGCCGCAACATCTACCGATTTGGTATTCTCTACATTCAGTAAAAAATTATACTCAGGTTCGGCTGTAGGTTCTTTAGATATGAGATTAATAACACCCGCAATGGCATCGCCCCCATAGAGGGTAGATGCGGGTCCTTTTATAATTTCAATTTGCCGCAAATCCATAGGCGGAATCTGTGCTATGCTTAGGTTCTGTGAGAGTCCACCAAAAAGCGGAAATCCATCTTTTAGAATTTGCACATATTTTCCTCGCAAGCCTTGTAAGCGAATATTGAAAGTACCAGAGGTGGCAGAAGTGCGTTGAATCTGTACACCAGGTTGCTCCTTCACTGCATGTGAAATATCGGAAGGTTTATCGGTAGAGCGCTCCTCTACTTCCTCTTGGTTAATTACTTCTACACGGGTAGGAATGTTTTCAATATTTTCTTTGGTACGTGTAGAGATAACGGTAATTTCCTCTAACTCTGCCTCCGAAGCTTCTAGGGTAGTTTCTAAGATGCCATCTGTTAAATTTTTCTTCTTTAAAGGGAGCGTTAATTTTAACCTCTTTTTGAAATACCCCAGATAAGAGAGCTCAATGGTCTGCTGCCCATCCACTAAACTATCGAAGGAAACTAAACCCGTGGAATCGCTTATGGTGGCTATGTTAGCGCTATCGAGAATCCGTGCGGTTACTCCTACCAGTTCTTCTCCGCTAGCCAAATCTTTGATTCTAATTTTCAGATTGTTTTGAGCAAAAAGGGGCATGCCTATAAACAGGTAGAAAAGCGATAGAAATAAAATTTTCTTGACCATGGCAGTTGTAAGAAATTGCTTCCAGTAAAAACTGATAGACAAAGTAAAAGTAATTTATGAGTAGCTTAAGAAAACCTACAATTTATTTTGATTTGATGTACATTTGCAACAGCAAAAGATACATATGAAAAAGATACACATTCTGGCATTGCTTTTAATAGCTGTAAGTGTAGGAGTAATAGTGGCTATGACAGGCGATTACACTACTTATGGAAATTTTACACAGTCCAAAGCTAAGCCAGATGCCACGCTCAACATTGTAGGCTATTTGGCTAAGGACAAGGAAATGGTGTACGACCCTAAGAAAGATCCTAACTATTTTCTTTTTACTATGAACGATAAAGAAGGAAATACGCAACGAGTTTATTACAAAGGTTCAAAACCGCAAGACTTTGAGCGCTCCGAACAATTAGTTGTAAAAGGCAAGATGGATGGAGAACTTTTTCACGCTTCTGAAATCTTAATGAAATGTCCTTCTAAATATGTGAATGACGATATCTCCCTTACAGAAGTAAAAGAAAAAACGAGCTAAGTTTTAGGAGGTACAGTTTCTGTTTCATTTTTTTGTTGGCATGGTTATATCTAAAGCATAAAAATGCTTTGCAATAAAAGTATGCAACAGCAGAGAAGAAAAATGGTATTTTAAAGAATTTAAAAATTTATACTTTTAACAATTGCTAATCGTAAAATATCTAACATGAAAAGAGGCTTTTATTTTGTAATTCTTATTGCGCTACTTTCTGGATGTGCTAAAGAAAGAGATAACTATGATACTTTTTTGACATCGGGTAGTTGGACTTTGAGTTCATCTTCTTCGGAAAATAAAAATGTAGAATTGTTGGATTATGTATCAGCTCTCACACCTGATAAAACTACAACTACTCAAAGCAATTTTGATGTGGCTGAAAATAGTTTCACCAATGTGGTTTTGGATCAGACCTCTTACAACCCTGGAGCCACCACATTTAGCAGAGTTACTAAGAAAGGTACTGCTAATTCAAGTATTTCTTTTAGCAAAGATGGAACCTATGAACTCTCTGATGCTCGTCAAGATTTAACTACGCAGTCAGATAATGAATTAGTTTTGGGACCTATCACCAATCTAACTTCTTATCCATCTTCTAGTAAAAGAACAGGAGTTTGGTATTGGAACAATACAGCCGATACTAAGCAAGAAATTTATATGGAAAATTTGGGCGTATTTAAGGTTTCTATTTCAAAAAAATCGATGGAATTAAGTTATAATAGAAGCAATACTTTGGTAAATGGTAGTGCCACTGTTACTCAAACTAGTACCGAATCGCAATCAGTTAAATTAAAATTTACCAAGTAGACTAGAAATTTAAAAGCTAGTATGAATATTCGAGCTATTATGAATTCTAAATTCACCAAAATGAAAAAGACATTTTCACTTTTATTTTCTGTAGCTACCATATGGATGCTATCTGGTTGTGCAAAGGAAAGAGATAATTATGATACTTTTTTAACATCTGAAACTTGGACAATGACTAGTATCAACGAAGATTCCAAATATGTAAAGCAGTATGATAATGTACCTGATTTAGCGGTAGATTCTACAGTTACAAGAACATATTCTTCTTCTATTAACAATGGTAAGATTACCAATATCGATTACAACGAAAGGATTCTTACCCCTGGAACTACTACTTTTAAAAGAACTACAAGTACAGGAAGTTTTAGTTATACATTTAAGTTTAATAAGGATGGTACCTATCAAACTAATTTAGTAGTTCAGCCATTAAGTTCACAAACAGATGATGAAACAGGAAATGGTCCTTTGATGGTTTCTACAGCCAGCCCTACTACTCGCTCTGGAACAGGGTTGTGGTCTTGGCAAAATACTGCGGATACTAAACAAATAATCCTTTTAGATGGACAGGCAAGTTATAAAGTCTCAATATCAAAGAACTCTATGGAATGGTCTCAATCTAGTAATGGAACAGAATCAAACCGAACAGCATCATTGATTTATAATTACAATTATTCAAGAAGTACAGTCTATAAGTTTAGTAAATAGGAGTGGGGTTTGAATTTTAGTTGAGGAGGCTCATTCCTAGTTAATTTTGCAATATCGGTAACCGATAATTCCTTTCTCTCATTTAATTAATCAAAACTATATTTGCAGGCGCTTGTTTCAAGCGAGTAAGTAATAATATAGGTTATGGATTTTTTAGCACATCGTTTCGGGGCAAATGGTTTTATAGGAGAGCATCTTTGGTTATGGCATTTGGGGCATTTTTTATTGTTGCTCAGTTTTTGCTCAGCCTTGCTTTCAGCTGTGGCATATAGTTTTTCAGAATTTACTAAAGAACAAACTGCAAAGCTTTCATGGTTGCGGTTAGGTAGAGTTTCTTTTATTACACACGGAGTTTCGGTGTTTAGTATTTTTGTGTTACTCTTCATTATGATATTAAACCATTGGTTTGAATATCATTATGCATGGCGGCATTCCTCTACTGATATGCCTTTGAAGTACATTGTTTCCAGTTTCTGGGAAGGGCAAGAGGGTAGTTTTTTATTGTGGCAGTTTTGGTTGGTGGTGTTGGGTATTATAGCTATGAAAACAGCTAAAGATTATGAAAGTCCTGTATTGGGCATGACTGCTATTACCCAAACTTTTCTGGGCTCTATGGTTTTAGGCGTTTATATTTTAGGGCATAAAATAGGAAGCAATCCTTTTATCCTACTTCGCAATGAAATGACCGATGCTCCTATCTTTCAACGACCAGAGTATTTGAAATTTATAGCTGATGGGAATGGGTTAAATCCTTTGTTGCAAAACTATTGGATGACCATTCACCCACCTGTTTTGTTTTGCGGTTTTGCTTCGGTGTTGTTCCCTTTCGCTTTTATTATAGGCAGTTTAATTCGAAAAGATTACAACGGTTGGGTAAAACCTGCACTGCCTTGGGCTTTGTTTAGTGTAGCTATTTTAGGAACTGGTATTTTAATGGGAGGTGCATGGGCTTACGAATCGCTTAGCTTCGGAGGTTTTTGGGCATGGGATCCGGTAGAGAATATGTCGTTGGTGCCATGGCTTTTTGTGGTAGCTGGTTTGCATTTGCATGTAGTATACAAATACACAAAGCATGGGTTGTTTACTACTTTTTTGTTTTACATTTTAGGTTTTGTCATGGTGTTGTATTCCACCTTCCTTACTCGTTCTGGAATCTTGGGAGATACATCGGTACATGCTTTTACCGACCTTGGTATGACAGGACAATTGCTCATCTATTTGGGAATTTTTTTAGTGCCTTCTTTGGTATTGTTATTCGTAAGATGGCGAGGAATCCCATCTCCTGAAAAGGAAGAAGAATTATTGTCTCGTGAGTTTTGGATGTTTATAGGTTCACTGGTGCTGATGCTTTCAGCCTTACAAATGATTTTTACCACCTCTATTCCTGTTTGGAATATTTTGTTTTTTGATTGGCTTCATTTACTAAAAAGTAAACTAGCTCCACCTGAAGATGTGATACTTCATTACAATAGCATTCAGATTTTCTTAGCCATCATGATAGCTACGGGAACGGCTAAAATTCAATTTCTGGCATATAAATCAAGTAAGCTGCCTACTACTTTCAAACCTGCTCTCTATGCGGCTTTAGCAGCTGTTTTATTTACTGTAGGCATTGCTTTCGGCACACACATTTCTTTTCTTCAAAGCTATTCTGTAAAGGGAACTCAATTTCAATTTGTATCTACTTACTACTTGTTGTTGCTATCAGCAGTATATGCTTCCGTAAGTAATCTTACGTATTTGTTTTGGGTAATGAAAGGCAATATAAAACTCTCTGGTGGATCTATAGCACACTTTGGTTTGGGTCTTTTTTTAGTAGGAGTTGTAATTTCACAATACAAGAAAGAAGTCATTTCTATTAATACTCAAGGCGAGAACTTTGGTAAAGAATTTAATGCCAAAGAAACGGCTGAAAATATTTTACTATTGAAAGATTCTGTTTATAAAATGGGAGATTTTGAAGTAACGTATAAGGGAGCAAAACATATACCACCACATCATTTACATCAGGTAGATTATGTGAAAAAAGATTTTAAAACGGGCGAAGTAATTGAGCAGTTTTCTCTTTTTCCTGATTTGCAGAAAGATGAAAAACGCAGACAAGTTTCGCCTAACCCTGATACCAAACATTATTTCAGCAAAGATGTATTTACTCACATTACAGCTGCTCCCGATGAAGCCCAACAGAAAGATAGTTTAACTACGCATGAAGTGGCTGTGGGGGATACTTTTTATAATCTGAATACTTACACCGTTTTTACTTCTATTACCTCGCAACCTACACTGCCAGGCGATTTTGATATAGAGGGAAAGTTAATGGTGGGGATAAATTTAATGACTAGAACACTTGCAAGCAATGAAGCAGCTGCCGCACAACCCGTCTACATTATTGATACTAAAAACGGGAATTCGGTGAGTACTATTCCCGTACACAATCCAAAATTGCTAATGGATTTTGATGTGCTGAAAATAGACCCTCAAACGAAAAAAGTAACTGTAATGGTTCGGGAAAAACAAAAGCATACTGAATATATTATCATGAAGGCCATTGTTTTTCCTTACATTAATTTAGTTTGGATTGGCGGTATTATTACGTTTATGGGATGTCTTATCAGTATGATTAGAAGAATAAGAGAAATTTGATTGATTTTAGTTTTGCGAATTCTCTAATGGATTATTATTTTTAGTAGGTTTTTAGCAAGTTAACTCGAAAGTTTTATTTCATCAAAACAATAAAAAAATATGAAGTCAAAATTAATGGTAGTATCGATTCTGTTCTTTGGAGTTCAAGTAATGGCTCAATCAAATTCAGTAAATACGCATAAATTAGGTGAAAAATTTGGTGGAGGAGTTATATTTTATTTAGATGAGGCTAAAGAACATGGCTTAATAGCAGCCCCTACCGATCAAGGCGCTGGAAATAAATGGGGATGTTCTCATCATAAAATTGAGGCTGCTAGTCTGAATGATGGTTTAGTAAATACTAAGAAAATTATTGAAAAATGTGGCACTAAAACAGCGGCTGGAATTTGTGTAAACCTTACTATTGGTGGTTTTTCAGATTGGTATTTACCAGCGATAGAAGAGTTGCTACTTATATATGAACAGCGTATGAAAATTGATGGCTTAACTACAAATGATTATTGTAGTTCATCAGAATATGTAGATGGAGGAAATGATGTTTGGGCAGTTCATTTTGGAAGAAATGGTAAAAGATTCTATTACAATAAAAGTTTTCCTTACAGCGTAAGAGCAATAAGAAAATTCTAGGTTTAAGCTTCTTAATAAGGTATATTTGAAATTATAGAAAGGTTGGCTGCTAAGTCAGCCTTTTTTATTTTATAAGTGTATTTTAGAACCCTTAAATGGATATGTTTTTTCTAAAAAAATAAATACTATAAAGTTCATTAAATTACAAAATGAAAATCTCTCTGATTGGTTCTGGCAATACTGCTACAGCGCTCTCTCTTGCTTTAAAAAATGCGGGACACACTATTATACAAGTGTATAGCAGAGATGCAAATAATGCACGACTATTAGCCTCTCAATTAGATGCCAAAGCTGTTTCAAATCTTTCCGAAATAAATACAGATTCAGATATTTATTTGATAGCTGTAAAAGACGATGCCATAGTAGAAGTAGCTCAATCATTGAATTTATATGGGAAAATTGTAGCCCATACTTCTGGCATTAAAGAGAAAGAGGTGTTAGTATCTGCCAGCGAAAATTTTGGTGTTTTCTATCCATTTGTTTCAATGACGAAGGGTACCGAAATTGATTTTTCAAATTCATTATTGATGTTGGAAGGTAGTAACAGCAATACCTTGGATGTGTTACATGAAGTAGCAATCTCCCTCTCTAATAATGTAATGAAGGTAGAAACTAAACAACGGCAGTCCTTACATTTAGCGGCAGTATTTGCACATAATTTCACCAATCATCTTTATAGTATTTCAGAAACTATTTTAGAAGAGAATCAACTTTCTTTCGATTATTTGAAACCGTTAATCGCTTCTTATTTTCAAAATCTTCAAACTATTTCTCCTGAACTGTTACAGACAGGGCCAGCTGTGCGGAGAGATACTTCTACCATAAAAAGGCATCTTGAATTATTAGAAGGTAAGGAAGATTTAAAAGAAATTTATAACTTACTTACCGCACACATTCAAGGAGTAAAATAAAGGTCCCAATGAAAATTCTTTACGATTATTTTAAATTATTTCGGGGTGCTAATTTGCTGATAATAGCACTTAGTCTATTCTTCTTTCAGTATTGTATTATACGTCCAGTATTCGAAAATACCAGTGTTTACGCCACGTTGTCGCATTTCGATTTTGTATTGCTTACACTTGCTATTGTGCTGATTGCTGCTGCTGGCAATTTAGTGAACGACTATTTTGATTTTGAAATGGATAAAGAGTACAAGGCTGAAAGTAGTTTGCTCGGAACACTGATGTCTTTAGATACTGCATATACCGTACAGTTTGCTATGAATGCCATAGGTGTAGGCCTTGGTTTTTTTCTGGGATGGAAAGTAGGCAACACTAAACTGGGTTATCTTTTTGTGTTTGCTATGGCTTTTTTGTGGTTGTATTCCATGACTCTTAAAAAATATTTCTTGATTGGGAATATTGTGGTAGCAGCACTTTCGGCATTTGTGTTTGTAGTGCTGGTGATGTTTGAGTCAAAAATATTTACGGTGATGAAAGCTCCTGGAGTAGATAGAGCAGCGGAAGTAATCATGATTCAACTGCAAGGCTATGCTGCTTTTGCATTTCTGGTTTCACTGATTCGTGAAATTGTAAAAGACGCAGAAGATAAAGAAGGAGATGCTGCCTACAAAATGACTACACTACCTGTAGTATTACCAATATGGGCTACCAATCTAGTCATTGCATTGCTCTTGCTGCTATTGATGGTAGGAATAGGTTTTGTGCAAACCATCTACTGGAACGGAGGTGCTAAGAATCAGTTTTGGTATGCCACTTTTTTCTTGCAGCTTTCTTTGTTGTTAAATTTGGTTTTGATTTTTGCTTCTAAAACAAAGCAAGATTATCACAACTTAAGTGTGCAACTAAAATTGCTAATGTTGTTTGGAATTTTGACCATGCCCGTTTTTTACTTTTTCAATAAATAAGATTATGCAGCGAAAAATTATACTCGCATCTAATTCTCCAAGAAGGAGCGAACTGATGCGTATGGCGGGCTTCAGTTTTGAAGTGAAATCGAAGAATGTTTCAGAAGAGCATCCTGCTGATACTGCATTGGAGGAAATACCTTTGTTATTGGCGCAAAAAAAAGCTAAAGCGTTTCTTTCAGAACTACAAGAAAATGAAATTGTAATAGGAGCAGATACTATTGTAATCTTAGATGAGAAGATTTATGAAAAACCAAAAGATAGAACCAATGCGATAAATATGCTTGCAGCCTTGAGTGGCAATGCACATACGGTAGTTACAGGGGTTTGCATTCTTTCTACTAAAAAGGAAATATCATTTACCGAAAGCACTAAAGTACATTTCAATCATTTGACGGAAGAAGAAATAAAATTTTATGTAGATGAATATAAACCCTATGATAAAGCTGGGGCGTATGCTTGTCAAGAATGGATTGGTGCGGTTGCTATCAAACGATTTGAGGGAGATTATTACAATGTGGTAGGCTTGCCTATTAATTTAGTGTATCAGGTTTTGAAATCGTTTTAAATGGAGCGTCTGCATAAATTACGAGAGCTTTTAAAAATAGAGCGGGACGAAGATTTTGAGCAATACAAAGCACACTTTTCGCGCAATAATATCAACCACCGCAAGCTTAACGGAGTGACTTGGTACCCTATTCAAATCACGAATACCGAGATAGGAGTAGGGGAGTATATTTCGATAGACATAGAGCGAACCACCAACCATAATGAGCCGCATCAATTTTCGGGAGGAAAGATGGTAGCACTATTCTCTAATACCCACTCCGATGCACATCCTATTAATGGCACAGTAAAAGTATTGGGCGCGAATAAACTAAGACTATCACTTACTGTAGATGAGTTGCCAGACTGGTGTGATGATGGCAAGTTGGGTATCAATTTGCTTTTTGATGAGTCCAGCTACAAAGAGATGGACATTGCGATGGTGAAAGTGATTAATGCTGCTAACTGCCGATTGGCTACACTGCGCGATGTATTGTATGGAAAGCAAAAACCACAGTTTGACAAAGTAAATGATGCGCTCGAAATAGCAGGATTGAACCCTTCACAAAATGAAGCGGTGAAGAAAATAGTAGCGGCTAAAGATATGGCTATCATTCACGGTCCGCCTGGTACTGGCAAGACCACCACACTCGTGAAAGCAATAGCGGAGGTATTGAAAACAGAACGACAGGTGCTGGTGTGCAGCCCTAGCAATACGGCTGTAGATTTGCTGACAGAAAAACTCCATCGCGAAAAAATAAGTGTACTCCGTTTAGGAAATCCAGCACGTATTTCTGAAGAGGTTTTGATGAATACCTTAGATGCAAAAGTAGCTGCACATGAATCTTACAAAGACCTAAAGAATTACCGCAAAACTGCCGAAGAATATTTCAGAATGGCAGGGAAATATAAGCGCGTTTTTGGAAGGGAAGAACGAGAACAGCGTCAACTTTTTTATCAAGAGGCTCGTAAGATTTTGAAAGATGCAGCAGCATTAGAGGATTATATTTTGAAGGAGCAATTTGACAAAGCGCAAGTGATAGCTTGTACTCCTGTGGTATCGGCTGGTAGAATGATGCGCGATAAACAATTTACTACAGTGTTTATTGACGAGGCAGCACAAGCCTTAGAGCCGATGTGTTGGATTCCGATCAGTCGTAGCGATAGAGTCATTTTCGCAGGGGATCATTTTCAATTACCACCTACGGTGAAATCAAAAAAGGCAGAAGCAGAAGGGTTGAAAGAAACCTTGTTTGAGCATGCCATGGACATTGAAAATATTTCTGTGATGCTGAATAGGCAATACAGAATGCATGACCACATTATGACTTTTTCTAACCAACAATTTTATGGAGGAAATTTATCAGCAGATAGCACCGTAGAGGATGCTCGATTGAGTTCTGATTCTAATTATCATTTGCTGCATACTGCCATGAGTTTTATTGATACTGCTGGTTGTGGCTATTCAGAGATAGTGAACCCAGAGAGTTTGAGTATTTCCAATCCAGAAGAAGCCGCATTGTTAATTCAGCATTTGAAATTATTACTAGCGCAGTATCAGGAGAATGAAAAAGAGAAAAAGCATATTTCGGTAGGAATTATCTCTCCTTACAAAGAGCAAGTGCAGTATATCAATACACTCATAGCTGCAGATGAAGAACTGCAAAACTCACCTGTGAAAATTGTAGTAAAAACAGTAGATGGATTTCAGGGGCAAGAGCGAACTATTATTTACATCAGTCTGGTGCGAAGCAATGAGAATAAAGAGATAGGATTCTTAAACGATATACGCAGAATGAATGTGGCACTCACTCGTGCACGGGAAAAGTTGATTGTGATAGGAGATAGCGGCACCCTTGCTAATCATTCTTTTTATAGAGATTTCATGACTTATGCAGAGGAGATAGGAGCCTATGTTTCTGCTTGGGAATTTATAGAGTAATGTACTTTTAGTAAAAAAGCCACTAAGGAATTTCTTAGTGGCTTTTTAAATTTATTACGAAAGAGAATTTAGAACAAACCGTGTAATTCGGCACTTACTTTATTAATAACTTCTCCTAGCGCTTCTTCTTCATCTACAAAATTGCATTGGTCTACATCTATTACTAACAAACGACCTTCGTCATAAGTAGCTATCCATTTTTCGTAGTATTCATTCAATCTGCGGAGGTAATCTAAGCGAAGATTATCTTCATAATCTCTCCCGCGTTTTTGAATTTGATTTACTAAAGTAGGCACCGATGCTTTCAAATAAATTAGCAAATCAGGTGGCTTAATTAAAAAGTTAATGGTTTCGTATAAGCGAATGTAGTTCTCAAAATCACGAGTACTCATGAGCCCCATTGCATGTAAGTTGGGTGCAAAAATGCACGCATCTTCATGAATGGTACGGTCTTGAATGACTACTTCATCGCCTTTCTGAATTTCAATAATTTGTTTGAAACGAGAGTTCAAAAAGAATACCTGTAAATTGAAAGACCAACGAGGCATATCCTCATAAAAATCATTCAAGTAAGGATTGTTTTCTACATCTTCAAAATTAGGAGTCCATCCAAATTGTTTGGCGAGTAATTTAGTTAAGGTAGTTTTACCCGCACCTATATTACCTGCAATGGCTATGTGTTTTATTTTTTCTTTTGGTTGTTTAGTTTTTGCCATAGCAATATTATGAACCTTAAAAATATGAATTTGTATTAGAAAGCAAGATTATTTTTAATAAAAATGCAATTCGTTTTTTCAATAATCTTCATTCTGAACGTTAGTTATATATACAATATTAATCAGAAGCCAATAGGTGTCTTTTGATTTGGAGTATAGTTATATATTTGATTAGCTCAAAAAAGATTTCCAAATGGCTTTAATGTTTTTAAAAAAACAAAAAAAGAATATATCCAACTCAATTAGACTCTTTATTATTTGTTTTTCAGTTTTAGTTAGTGCTCAAAGTTGTTCTGTTTCAAGAAGCAATTTGGGGACATTTACAGAAAATGATTCAACAGCAATTTATAGTAATCATCCAAGTAGACCGTTTAAATATGGTTATGCTTACGATAGAGAAAAAAGTGAAAAGTTTTTCAAAGGGTATTTAGAAGAATACAATATTAGAAATGGTGAAGTTGTTGCAAGTATTGGTGCTGCTAGTGGATGGATAGAAGGGGGGATGTCAATTTTTCTTGATAGTGTAACTTTTGTAATACAAGATATTGATACATCTTTTCTTAATCTATGTCAACTTAACAAAGTTGTAAGCCATTACTCAATGGTTAAGGGAAAGCCCCAGACTAATAAGTTTTATATAGTTATTGGCAATGAAATGGAAACTAATTTATTAGACACTGCTTTTGATAAAATTATATTCAATAACTCTTTTCATGAGATTAGAAATGTATATGATATAATTGAAGATGTGAGTAAGAAAATAAAGCCAAAAGGGCAAGTTATTGTTAGTGAAGTTTTCTCAAATAAATACATGCTAAAAAGAGCAAAAGGTTGTGATATTAAGGCATACAAAGTAAGTCAAGTAGTTAAGTATTTTAAGCGACACAATCTTTATCTTGTAAAAAGTAGCAATCCTATTAGTGCATTGAACAATACATTAACTTTTGAAAAAGATGAAAGAAAATCTATAGACTACCAACAGAAACTTAAAGGGATAGAACCATTATTAAAAGTGCTTTATCGACTTTATAACAATAGTACTTCATCAGATTCTTTTAAAACTTATACCATATCAAAATTACTACTTAAAGATTTGGTGAAAATTAGTGCAGAATACACATCAATTGAAAACCAAGTTAATAGCCTTGGATATGAATGGATTAAAAAGAAGGATTATCTCTCTGCAATTAATGTTCTCAAAATTAATGTATCACTTTATCCAGAATCTTCAAATGTATACGATAGTTTAGGTGAAGCCTATATGTTGAATAACGAATTAGATTTAGCACTTAAGAATTATATAAAATCGTTGGAGATAAATCCAGAAAGTAAAAGTGGCAAGGAAAAAATTAAGAAAATAATGCAGTCAATTTTGAAAAGTTAAAACCCCTTAAGCCCAATAATTTCTCGTACTTCTTTTACAGTTTTAGTGGCACTATTTCTGGCTCTTTCTCCTCCTGCTGCTAATACCTCATTCAAGTATTTTTCATTGTCTGAAATCTCTCTAATGCGCTCGCGAATGGGAGTGAGGTAGTTTACTGCATCTTCTGCCAATTGCTTTTTTAAATCGCCATAGCGAATATTACAGTTGTTATAGGCATCATCAAAAAAACGAACAGTATCATTTCCAGAAACCAATTTCATTAAGTCAAAAAGATTTTGAATCATTTCTGGTTTTTCTTGATTTGGACTGGTAGGGCCCGAATCAGAAACTGCACGCATAATTTTTTTACGAATCACTTCTGCTTCATCTGCTAAATAGATAACCGTGTTTTCTCCCTTCGATTTGCTCATTTTTCCCTCTCCATCTAAACTCGGTACTGAGACTGGGTTATCGCCATAATTAAAGCCAAGCGGCTCTTTAAAATAATCTACTTTGTACAAATGATTAAAACGATTTCCGAAATTTCGCATCATCTCTATATGTTGCATTTGGTCTTTGCCCACAGGCACTTTTTGTGCATGATGAATGAGTACATCTACCGCCATCAATACAGGGTAGGTAAGCAAACCTGCGTTTACATTGTTTGGATTGTCGCGTACTTTTTCTTTGAAGGTGGGTACTTTTTCTAATTCCCCTAAATAAGCAAGCATGTTAAAGATAAGATACATTTCTGCTATCTGAGGAACATCACTTTGCGCATAGAGCGTGCATTTGGCGGGGTCTAAGCCACATGCTAAGTATTCAATTAGTGTCTGTTTTACATTGGCATTTAAGTCACCCGGGCTTGGGTGAGTAGTTAACGAATGGTAATCTGCTATGAAGAAGAATCCATTGTACTCTTCTTGCATTTTTACAAAGTTAATTACCGCCCCAAAGTAGTTCCCTAGGTGCTGTTTTCCTGTTGGTCTTACGCCACTTACCGCTATTTCACGCATATTGTTGTAGAAATTATATTTTTGCTAAAATAAAAGAATACACGGAAATGAAGATAGATAATGAATTGGTAGATCGCTTGGCTGAGTTATCGAAGCTTGAATTTGATGCAGCCGCAAAAGAAAATATCAAAAAAGATTTAGGTAAAATCTTAGATATGGTAGATCGTCTTAAGGAAATAAATGTAGATGGTGTAGAGCCTTTGATTTACATGAGCGATGAAGTAAATGTGCTGCGTATGGATGAAGTGAAAGGGGAGGTGACCAAAGCAGATGCACTGTTGAATGCCCCTCAAAAAGATTCTGATTATTTTAAAGTACCGAAAGTGATTAAAAAATAGTTTTATCAGTTGTCAGTTTTTAGTTGTCTGTTATCAGAAACTAATATTGACATTTTTAACCACTGGCAACTCACAACTTACAACCCACAACTGAAATGCAAGAAGTAATTTCCATAAAAAATATCAGCAAGGAATATTTGCTCGGCACACAACTTATCTATGCCCTTAAAGATGTTTCACTTTCTATTTATAAGAATGAATATGTAGCATTAATGGGACCTTCGGGCTCTGGGAAATCTACACTCATGAATATTTTGGGGTGCCTAGATACACCTACCAATGGTTCGTATATTTTAAATGGAACAGAAGTTTCTAAAATGACGGATGATGCTTTAGCATATGTTCGAAATAAAGAAATTGGATTTGTGTTTCAGACTTTTAATTTATTGCCGCGCTTAAGTTCTTTAGAAAATGTAGCGCTTCCCTTAGTGTATGCTGGAATGAATGCTAAGGATAGAAAAGAGCGTACAGAGTTTGTGATGGAGCAAGTAGGACTGCAAGATCGTATGGATCATAAGCCTAATCAGCTTTCTGGAGGACAAAGACAAAGAGTAGCGATAGCTCGCGCTTTGGTCAATAATCCTTCTATTATTTTAGCAGATGAACCCACAGGTAATTTAGATACCAAAACTTCGTATGAAATAATGGGCTTGTTTGAAAATATTCACGCAAAAGGAAATACGGTGATTTTGGTAACGCATGAAGAAGATATAGCCAAGCATGCCCGCAGAATAATTGGACTAAGAGATGGGTTAATAGAATACGATAAAGAAAATATTCCTGTGAGGGGACAGGTGCTGTAATCTTAATTTTTGTAAAACTTCTTTATTGTTTTCATGTTCTTAGAATTCTAAATAACCAGTAATGAAAATTTATACCAAGACAGGAGATGTAGGAGAGACCTCTCTTTTTGGAGGCAGAAGAGTTTCTAAGAGCGATTTGCGAATAGAAACCTATGGCACAACAGATGAACTCAATTCATGGATAGGGCTTTTACGAGACGTAAATACGAATGAAGAAGAACGGAATTTATTGAAGGAAATTCAGGATAGAATTTTTACGCTTGGGGCCTGTTTAGCAGCAGATCCCGATAATGAAAAATTAAAAGTTCCAGACCTACACGAAGAAGATGTGGAACTATTAGAGAAAGCAATAGACAAATACGATGAAGTGTTAGAGCCACTCCGTAATTTTGTGTTGCCAGGTGGACATGTTTATGTTTCTTATTGTCATATAGCTCGTACTGTTTGTAGAAGAGCAGAGCGACTTTCGGTAGCATTATACAAAGAATCGGAAGTACCTGCTTTGGTTATAAAATATCTAAATAGACTTTCTGATTTTCTTTTTGCGCTTTCCCGTAAAATGGCTTACGATTTAAATGCCGAAGAAGTAAACTGGATAGCTAGAAAGTAATTTGATTATAGTGAAAAATAAAAATGCCGATTGAGAATTTCAATCGGCATTTTTATTGGAAAGCAAAATAGTTTTTAGAAAGTATATGCTAACTGCAAAGTGTAACTTCTAGGAGCTTCCAATCTTCCTGGACGTGGCATCCACTCCCAGTTCAAAACATTTTTGCAGATAAAAGAAATTTTAAATTTATCTACAGGTTTATATCCCACTCCTATGTTTAAGATATGATCACCTGCATAATTTTTTGCCTCCTGCGCATCGCGGTATTGTTTTAATGCTCTAAAGGCAGGGGATAATGCTCCAAAAATATCACTCACAAATGCTTTGTCAATATTTTTTTGATAGCTGATAAATTGGTAATCAAGATTTACATCAAATTTTTTGAAAGCTGCGTTAAATATTACTTTCAACTGGTGTGTAGGGCGGTACTTTAACTGATTGGTATTGGAAGAAGAAGTCATACCATAAGTAATTTTATTGGCGGTGTCAAAGCCTTTCGGTGCATTGGCAGAATTATAAGCAGATACAAATGTACCGCCATTTGAAGAAGGAGTTAGTGTATCACCAGCAGCATTAAAAATTGTTATAGGCTTGTCCCAATTCAAGGCTTTGGTGTTTATGTAGGTGTACCCAACTAGAATATTAAATTTGAAATCTTTTACAGAGGTTTCTGCCCCTACAACAAAATCACCTCCTAAAATTCTAGCATCCCCAATGTTTTGAGAAGTGAAGCCCGCACCTAATCCTGGATCAGTTACTTTTCCAAAGACCCCAAACATAAATTCCATCATGTTTTGATACTGATTCCAGAACCCAGCTACATCTACATAACCCCTTGTTTTAGCAGATTTGCCAAATTGGAATCCTTGTTTAACTCCAATTTCAGCACTGTATCCCTTTTCGGGTTTTAATTTTATATTAGGATAGATAGTAAGTAAAGAAAGGGAAGTGGTTACATATAATTCTGCTACAGATGGATAACGGAATCCTTGCCCAAATGAACCTCTAATATAAGTAGCTTCGGCAGCTTGGTAATTCAATCCAATTCTAAAGAGGGGATAGGTCAATTCTTTTAAACTATTTCTTCCATCTACATTAAAGTATTCCCAACGAGCACCCAGAGTAACATTTAACCGATTGAAAAATTTACCATCTACCTGCGCATAAATAGAGGCATTATTGGCTTTGTGCTTTAGGGAATCATAGTTAGTAGAAAATGCTGGTAATTTACCATATAAATAGGAAGTATCGGTTGCGCCTGGAGGAGCTATTCTATCAATTCTTCCACCTACACCCGCTACAAAATTTAATTTTACTTTGGACGATACGTCAAATGGTCTTTGATAACTTAAATCTAAAATATGACGATGTGCTATTGAACCCTGCCCTGTACTGTTTATATTGGAGGAATTTAACCAACGGTATTTGAATGCAAATTTATTTCCCTTTTTATCAAAATAATTAATGAATGGATCAATCAAATATCTACCATTTTGAGATACAGTGATAGTCCCTGTCAATGGTTTGTAACCTTTGTAACCTATACTATCCCACAAGAAGAAAGTTTTACCCCAACTCCAATATGCTAATGCATTTACGCCAACAGTTAATCCATCTAATTTTTTGAAGCGATAGCGAATTTTTGCATTGACTCTAGCATCTTGATTATCGGATGAATCTAACCAACCTCTATCATTGTTGTAGGATAAGCCTGTGATAATATCCCATTGCCCTACTTTTCTACGGTCTGCAAAATTTGCTCCTACAAAATATTGCGGTTTCCCTTTCCACCACTGCATTTCTGGGGTGCTTGGTTTGTCGTAAAATCCCGCATAGGTTTGAATTTTGGTAAAAGGCTGATCAGTAGGATACGCCATACGAGCATTGATAACTCCATTCAATGCACCCGTTCCATAAATAGCAGAAGCCGAACCTTTTAAAACTTCTATTTGTTCAATGTTTTCTACTGGAATCATACTCCATTTTGCATCATCTGCATCGGCAGTAGTTACTGTCATATCATCATACAAAACTGCTACTCTTGAACCAGCCCCATACGACCATCCAGAGCCCCCTCTAATATTTGCTTGTCCATCGGCAATGGTAACACCTGGTATTTTTTGTACTCCACTTTGCACATCCGTTATATTTTGATTTTGCAAAACAGTGTTTTTCATCACCTCCATGGATACCGTTTCTTCGCTCAATTTCTTTTCGTACTTACTACCTGTAATTACAACTTGATCCATGAGTTTTTCGCGTTCTTTTAGCTTCATGTTTTGGGTTAATTTGTCACCCTCTTTAAAAGTAAGTTTTAGTCGTTGTTCTTCTTTTCCTACATAGCGATAAATAACTTCGTAAGTTCCTGCTGGAACACTTAGTTCATAATTGCCATCAAAATCGGTAACAGTAGCCAAACCTTTAGCGGCATCTATAATAACATTGGCTTGAATCAGCCCTTCCCCTTTTTCGTCTGTAATTTTACCTTCTAGTTTTGCATTTTGTGCTGTAGAAAACAAGGTGGAAATGGAGAATAAAAAAGTAAAAAATTTACACTTCATAATGGAGTTTTAAGTTTGGTTATGAAAACTAAAGAATAGATTTTTTCTGACATAAAAAAATTTACTTTCTGTAAATGCAATTTGAACTTTATTATTGTTGTTAAAATTCTGTTTTAAAAGAAATGACAATTTGGTGACAATTTTTGCATTTATAATATGCAACTTTGGTTTTGTGTTTAGAATCTATATATTTGATATGAATCAAAAAAATAATTAAATCAATTTTATGAATTTCAAAAAAATTACTTCTTCATTTTTATTTATCCTGTGTTGTTATTTTGCATCGGCACAGTGTCCTTCTTGTACACCAGCTTTTGTAGGCTGTAAAGCAGCTGGGGGTCTTTGTGGTAGCACACCTGTAGGTATGGCAAATAAACCCTACACAGGCAATCTTAATTTCTATATGCCCAAGAAATTATCGGATCCCACAACTCTTGCACAATGTAGCGGTTGTTCTTATGTGAATTTAAGACATATTAAAATTACGGGTGTGGGTGGTCTTCCTGTAGGAATGAGTTATCTTTTTAATAAACCAAATGCAAATTATAAGGGATACTATGATGTTCAAAATAATGACACATTAGGCTGTGCAACTTTCTGTGGTACTCCTATCTTAGCTGGGGTGTATCCTATTAAAGTGTTTTTATTGGCGGATGTTACAGCGATAGGTACTCCTATTGGAAATGTTGATAGAGATGACCAATCTCAAGTTTACTTAGATACATTAATTATTTTGCCGGATACTTCTGGAGGTTTATCTTCCTTTACTTATGGTAATATAGGTAAGAACAGTTGTGATACACTCAAACTTCCATTTAATGCTTTGCTTGCTGCTCAGACTCCAAACAGAACTACTTACGATTGGGATTTTGGTGGTTTAAGTACTTCTACTTTAAAGAATCCTGGAACAATAACTTTTGCTAATCCTGGGGTTTACAATGTTGTATTAAAAACTTCTTTTTATAAATATAGAGTAAAACAAATTCATCTTAATTCGGTAACTGGAGGATACTATCCTGATATTGAAGAACCAACGAATCTTTCAAACCCTGATCCATATATTTCTATTCCAGGTTTAGGATATACAAGTGCTACTAGAAATGATACCAAGAACAATGCAGATTGGAACAATATAAATAAAGACATAGCAGTTGGAAGTACTTCTATTTCTCTTACTGTATGGGATGAAGATACGAGAACTCCCATCATAGGAACTCAAGATGATAACTTAGGATTATTCAATGTGAATGTACAACTTGGTTCTGTAAATTTTGCCAATGGAAACTTGAATGGATATGTTGTTTTTGATGACACGGTTTCAAATGTATTTATAGATACACTGAAGGTGGAAATTTATGGTTTCCCTGCCACTCCTACTATAGTTACTTTGAGAGATAGTGTTTGTGAAGGAGATTCTCTTTTATTAAATGTAAATCCTTCTTATACCAATCCAGCTTTTGCATGGTATAAAAATGACACCACAGTATTGGTAGGAGCAGATAGTGCATTTTACAGCGCAAAAGAACAAGCTAAATACAAAGTAATTGTTACTGATAATACTACTGGTTGCGCGAGTACATCATTGAATAAAGAGGTGTTTTTTGGTAAGCAAGCTCCTGCTCAGGTTTTCATTTATTTTGATCAAGGAACACAAAAATATTTCTTAAATCCTTTCCCGGTTGGATTCAAAGCAAAATGGTTTTTTGATGGGAATGAAGTTCAAGGACAGACGGGACAATTATTTCCAGACTTGGGACCTGGAATATATGGTGCATATGTGTACAATCCATCTTTTACTTTCTGTGGTGTAAATGCAGCTAACGACACTGTTACGGTAAATGGTATTTTTGATTCTAAAACTACAGAGATTAATAATTTTTCTTTGTATCCAAATCCTAACAAAGGGAAGTTTACCGTAAAAGGATATACTGCCAATGACGGAGAGGTTTCTTTACAAGTTACG
>JBGAVP010000035.1:0-33403 GCA_044228065.1 Chitinophagales bacterium
AAGATTCTAACTGCCACAGGACATGTATCTCCCGTAGAACTATCATCAATAGCAGAACTTCAACAAGCTACCCAACAATCAGTTCCCTCTGGCGGGAAGGTCGCATCTGGTTTAAAAGTAGAAGAATTAACACCTAAACAGTAAAAAAACTATGGCAACAAAAAAGACAGCAAAGAAGAAAGGCGGTAAGAAATGTTAATAATTAAGAAATAAAATATATGGCTGAAAAAAGACAACTAATGTACTCTGATAACGATATAAATTTGATTAAGGCAGTTTTTGCTGAAAATGATTTCTTGATTATCGCAGTACGCAAACTATTCTTTGGAGCTAAACTTACCGAAGAAGAACAGGCAAGCATCGACGCAGCATTTAAAGACCCTAAGGTTCTTGAAGTATTGCGACGTAAGATTTATCCAGTATTCAACGTAGAAACACCAGTAGGACAGATTTCAGACCCTTGGCTCGGCGTAGAAGAACAGATTTTCGGAGCTAACCGAGACACAATCATTCAGGCAGTAAACTCAAAGGCTGTTGCGATGAAAATGTTTGAACAGGCTTTCAAATCAGTTTACGGCGGAGAGCAGGTATCAATCGAATACAACCCTGCTTCTATCGTAGCTGATGAACTCGGAGTAAATCTTATTGCACGCAACCTTTATATGAAAGGCATAGAGACTGGATTAACTGGCGTAAAGATGATTGCTGGCAAGAAAGATGAAACACTCGAACAAACTTTAAAGCGTTTGACACAAGATAGTGCAAAATAATTTAGTGCGTGGTATAATTATTAAATAAAGACACTAAAGTCTCTAAAATGACTAAAGGACAAAACCCTATGGAAAATGACGAAACAATTATCGTAGACGATACTGAGGACACAGAAAACCAAGATCAGGAACTTCAAAAGCCTGAGGTTGATACAGAAAAAGAGGAACTTAAAAAGAAACTCAAGACTGTTGAAGCCCAAAAAGACCATTGGCGTAAAAAGGCTACGGAAGGTAAGGACACAAAAACGGAAACGTCTAGTAACCTTACACCGAAAGACTTGTACGCACTCATGCAAGCTGGGGTAAGTGAAGATGATATTGATGAAGTTACAGAATTTGCTGGTTTCAAAAAAATCTCCGTCGCAGAAGCTCTCAAACATGATGTGGTTAAAACTATTCTTTCCAACAAAAAAGAGTTCAGAAAGACAGCAGAAGTAGCTAACGCTACCCCTTCTCGTAAGGGAGTATCGAAAGTTGCAGATGATGTTCTCACTTCCAATCTATCTAAGGGAATTATCCCTGAAAGTGCAGAGGAAGCTGAGAGACTATTCTGGGCTAGAAATGGTGGAAAACGGTAGTATTGGCGGGGCATTAAAACCCTAAAAATTGTTCCTTTACAACTTTATAGTTATCAATCAGGTTACAATTTACCATATTCTATGGTAATATAGGTAAATGATAAAACAATGTGAACAATGTAGTAAAGAATTTGTAACTTACCAGTCTAAAATACTTCTAGGTAAAGGTAAATTTTGTTCTAAAGAATGTTCCAATTATTGCTTACCTAAAGTACAAAGAAATTGCGATGTATGTGCAAAAACTTTTCTTGTCTCAGATACACCGTCTAGAAAAAATAGAGGTAAGCATTGTTCTCGTAAGTGTTATGAAATATTTAAAAAAACAGACTTTCTATCTCAAAATAACCATAAATGGAAAGGAGATAAGGTCGGTTATCGTGGTTTGCATGGTTGGGTTTCAAGAAGATTAGGCAAACCAAATAAATGTGAACATTGCGGAGATATTTCAAAAAGAAAGTATGAATGGGCTAACAAAAGTCACAAATACTTACGAGATATAAATGACTGGATAAGATTATGTGTTCCGTGTCATAAAAAATATGATTGTAGATTGATTGATAACTAGAAAGCATGTAAATACATTTACAACACGATATGAACACCATGTCAACCTATGGAAATCGAGACAAGTATTTCCAGTCACAGTACGCTATCGTATTGCGAAACGCTCTTGTCGCAGAGAAAATCTGTTCAGTAGATAACTCTGACGCTAAACGTATTCAGAACCCTTATGGTTCACAGCCTACAGCAACTATCCAGGCAGTTGCAGGTACTTACTCAGTATCAGCATGGACAGTCACAGATGATGCTTTGACAGTTACAGATGAAGTCATTTACTCAGAACAGATTTTCGCACATGAAGATTTCTTCGCTGTATTCGACATCGCAGCATCACGTCTTGATAACATGATGTACGCAGTTGCTTTCGGAGTTGATAAGTTCGTTCTTAACAACCTTTGTGAAGACGCTACAGGTGCATACACAACACCAGCAGGTGGTTTCACTACTGCTGCAAACGTAAACACAATCATGGCGAACCTCGCTTCAAAGGTTGCTGGTTACGAAAACATGTATGGTACTTTCTTGGTTATTGAAAACACAGACCTCGTAGGATTCATGGTTGCAGGTGCAACTAACGGATTCTCAATGGCTGACGCTGTTCTCCGTAACGGTAAAGTAACATCATGGATGGGAACTGACATTTACGTTGTCCGAACTGGTACATTCGTAGATGCTACTCTCGGTACTACTACAGTTACAAACGCTGGACACCGTGTATTCGGTGCTAACAGAGTAGCTACTTATGCTTCTCCTCGTGGAATGAACTACGAAGAAAAGTCAGTATCAGGTAAAACTGGTAAAGAAATTGTTGTATTCTGTCTCGTGGGCTTCAAGCTCTGGGCACAGAAGGCAAGTTTGGTTGTAGACATTACCCTCGCTTAATAAGCAGACCCCTAGTGGGGTTTGTTAAGGGGGTTGTCCCCGCCGACCGCCTCCTTTATAAACCTCATTAGAGAAAAAAATATGTCAAAAGAAAAAGAAATCAAAGAAATTGAAGCTATAGAAGAAGATACTAGTGGTATTATTGTAGGCGATCCAGCATTGCTTCGCCCATCAGAATTGCCACTCGTAGTTAAACTTCCAGCAGACGCAAGTCAGGCTCAGATTGCTTACGCTAAGGGATTGAACGCTTATGCGTATCAGAACCCTACAAAGTGGGAGCAGAAAAAAGAGAAATTGATTGAAAAATTGAAGTCTTTAAAGAATGCTCCTGACCCTGTAGAAAGCAATCTTAAAGTAAACAAAGCAAGTTTTTAATAGATAAAGAGATTTAACCATGTCAGTACCTAATTCAACAGGAACAGTTCTCGAAAATGCACAGTTGGAAACACCAACTATCACACATCGTGCAACTGCCGCTATTCCAGCTACAGCAACCGCTACAGTAGCCGAAGTAGCAACTGGATATATCGTAACTACTTCCGCAGCAGCTACAACAATCACTCTTCCAACAGGAACACTCTTGGGAGCAGCATTGGGAGCTACTAAGGGAACAGTATTTGATTTGTTCATTGACAATACTGGCGGTGCAAACACAGTCACTATTGCAGTTGCAACAAACGGTATTCTTTCAAGTGCAGCAGCAGATACAGCAGGTTCATTCGGCGACCTCACAATCGCTTCGGGTGCAACAGGTCTTGGACAGTTTCGACTTATGTTCAGTTCCGCAACTGCTTTCGTGTTCACTCGCGTAGCATAGCGTGCCTATTCAATCCCTTTACGGGGGTTGAGCTAGTCACACTAATATATATAAACAATTATGGTATTAACTAAAAAACAACTTAATAACTTCTGGGATAAAGTTGAAAAGACTGATAATTGTTGGAATTGGACTGGTTACTCAGCAAACGGTTATGGTAAATTAAATTTATCTGGGAAGGTGTATCTTGCTCATAGAATTTCTTTGGTTATTTCTGGGAATGATATTGAGCCGTCTAAACAAGAAAAGGGTTGTGCTGGTAAGATAGTCATACATACTTGTGATAATCGTAAATGTGTAAACCCAAGCCACTTAAGAATAGGTACACAAAAGGATAATATGTCAGACGCTAAAAATAAAGGTAGAAAATGGTGCGGAGAACTTTCAGGAGAAAATAATCCAAAAGCAAAGTTAAAGTGGATTGATATAGATTGGATTAGAAATTCAAAACCATCAGTTTCAGAATTTAAAAATAAATTCCCGAACGTCAGCAGGACACAATTTTACCTTATTAAAAATTTTAAGAGCTGGTTACCAGCATAATACTTTGGTATTCAATGATACAACTGGAGGACAAGGCATAGTACAAGACACCTACTTTGAGGCTCAGGCTGATTCTAATTCCTATCCGCTAATTGACCTCACACGCAACGCTAACTTAGCTCTTGATTCTGCACTTACTCTTATTCTTGGAGCTGATTCACGCTGGCAGTTTGATTCACGAAACTCTGTAGACCTCCCTATTGGAACTACAGCTCTTATTTCAGGACAACAAGACTATTCATTCGATAGCGAATACCTCGTTATTAAGTCAATCGAGTGTTCAGACGGACAAGGAAACTGGAAGAAACTTATCCCGATTGATAACTTTGACGAAGAACAAGCTCTCTCACAGTTTCAGACTATAGATGGTGTTCCAAAGTATTATGACAAAATGGGCGAAAGCATCTTGCTTTACCCTGCACCAAACTATTCTATTGGGCAATCAGACACCCCTCCAGGAGGGCTACGAGCCTATTTCCAGCGTAAAATAGACTATTTCGTAGTAGGAGACACTACTAAACAGCCAGGCTTCGCTACGCACTTACATAAGTATGTGTCTCTTTACTGTGCTTACGCTTACGCTTGTGCAAAAGACACCAACAAACAGGGGCAACTTGCAAAAAGACTTGAGTTTTACGAAGGCAATATGCTTAGGGGTGGAAATGACGCAGGAGCAATCGCAACATTCTACGCTTACCGAGAATTAGATTTTAAAAAGAAACTAACCCCATTAGTGGAGAGTACAAGATAACATGGCTACAATCTGGGATAATATAAAGAAGTTCGCAACACAATTAGGAATCACTTACAACGCGGTCGGTAAAACATATAATCAAGCTAATACAAACTATTCTGGCAAGTTGGGAACAATTTGGACAGAACGTAACAAGAACTAATATGAGTACAGTATTTCCAGGTGCAATAGATGCTTTTGCAAATCCAGTAGGCACAGACCTTCTTGAAAATGCGAGTGCAGCCCTAGACCATGACTTTCAACATGCTTCTGCTAACGACGCTATCGAAGCTCTCGAAGCAAAAGTTGGCATTGACGGTTCGGCAGTAACAACATCACACGATTATAAACTTTCAGGTATTACTGGTACCGACAAGGCTCTTTCTTCTGGCTCTGGTGCAGGTGCTCAAACTATTACGGACTTAACACTCGTAGACCCTATCTTTACTCTCGGTGGCGATGCTACAGGCGATATGTTCTACCGAAACTCTGGTGGAGTGATTACTCGTCTTCCTATCGGAACTGCTGGTCAGATTATTCAAGCTGGTGCAAGTGGTATTCCTGAATATGTTGCTAACCCTGCTGCTTCAACAGCTTCATACTCAGTTTCTGGTGTAAGTACAATAGACGCTGGTGTACGTTTCTATGCTGCTGATGCAGGTGCTAATGACACTTATGCTATTACGCTTTCTCCTGCTCCTGACGCTTACGTTACAGGTCAAACTTTCCGATTCAAAGCAAACACAGCTAATACAGGTGCAGCAACTCTTAACGTAAACTCACTTGGTGCTAAAACAATTGTAAAAGGTGTAAACACAACACTTGCAGACGGAGATATTGCAGCAGGACAGCTCTGTACTGTTATTTACGATGGCACTAATTTTGTACTTCAAAGTCCTGTTTCCACAGCACTTACACCAACCAACTACGGATTGTTTAAAAATGGGATTACTTCTCGTACTTCTGTTGCTGGTTCAGGTACAGAAAATATCGCTCATGGACTTGGACAGATTCCTAAAAAAGTTCGCTTGAGTTCAGGGATGTTTACAAACTCAACTAACTACGCTAAATCAGTTGGTGTGTACAACGGAACAACAATGTCTATCTTTTATGATTGGCATGGAAGTTCTGGTTCACCAACAATGGCTACAGATACAACAAACGTAATTTATCTCGAAGACTCAGGCGGTGGAAAATGGACAGCAACAGTAACATTTGATGCAACAAATATCATTGTAGTTTGGACAAAGACTGGTACTCCAGCAACAGCACAAGTAATGTGGGAAGCAGAAGCATAATATGGATAAACAAGGTATTATCACAATCGGAGAATGGCAGAAAGGTATGGCTACATCGCCATACTATAGTTTTGGTAGCATCATAAACTGTGAAGTATTTGAAACACCTGGCATTCTTAAAATCGGCAACTCACTTATTCCAAAACTTTCAAGTCTTTCATATATTCCTGTTGCGTATCTCAAAGCGTCAAACGGAGATGAGTTTGTCCTTTTGAGTAACGATGGCGGAAACTCAACGCTATATAAAAATGGGGTGTCCTTGACGAATGTATCAGGGCAGTCTTGGGATATGGTGGAATATAAAGGCTACCTCATCATTTCAAGCTCTATAGGTCTACATGCTTATGGAATCACAACCGCAACAGCATACTTCAATACGTTCAAAAGTGGTCTAACGGATAAATACTACATCAAGATGA
Source organism: Chitinophagales bacterium (assembly GCA_044228065.1). Classification (GTDB taxonomy): domain Bacteria; phylum Bacteroidota; class Bacteroidia; order Chitinophagales; family LD1; genus JBGAVP01. The sequence goes on from JBGAVP010000035.1 coordinate 6,602, forward strand.
TTGTCGGACAAGACGATAAAATCTACCTTACAAACGGGAACGCTGTGGCGACTATCACAGACTTTGTTGCTGGTTCATTTTCAGTTGCACCTACTTGTACTCTTACAGCAGAAGCACTAAACCTAAAAGATGGACAGTACGCTGTAACACTTGAAGAACTTGGAACTAAAATAATGGTTGGCACGCAGGGAGGTGGCTCATGGTCAGCTCGTGGTGCTCAGCGTGTTGCAAACATTTATCCGTGGAATCGCCAAGCAGGAACTCTTGGAAACCCTGGACTTGCAGACTTACCTATCAAACTCAATGAGTGTGGTGTTCACGCAATGAAGTCGGTGAATAACATTCTCTATGTTGTTGCTGGTACTCGTGGAAACGTATATAAAACAGACGGAACTTCTAGTATTAAAATTGGGCGTATTCCGTGGACACAAAGTAGAGCGTTTTCAACATCAGTCGCTTTTTATCCGAACGCAATTCAACTAAATACAAACAACAATCTTTTGATTGGTCTTTCTACTTACGCTGGTGCTGTTTCTAAAACTGGTGTATATGAAATGAACATAGATGGTTCAAATGAAATTGTACTCAAACATAAGAAAGAAAACGCACAGATTGGTGTTATTGGTACAAATGAACTTGATACTATTTTTATTGGTTGGCAGATTGGAAATACCAAAGGACTTGATTACACGATTGGTAACTCATACTCTGGCTACAATGCGTCAGTAGAATCACAGGTCTATGTAGTAGGCACAGCACTTGCGAAAAAAACTTTTCAACATATTGATTTTACACTCGGTAAACTTTTAACAAACCAACAAGGTATCAAATTATACTACCGAAAAAATACTGAGGTTGATTATACCCTTATTGGAGAGTACACATTTTCAACTATAGGTTCAAAGATTGCACACGAAGACAAGGCTAGTATTTCAGACGCACAGATTATCCAGTTTAAAGTAGAGCTTTCACAAGACGATTTAGCAAGTCCAACTCCTCAATGGGATTTGGAATTATTGAGTGTACGAGTATGGTAGAAATTCACGCACATGACGGTACTAGTTGTAATAAACTGTACGCTGGAGATGCTCTCGAACGTGCTCCACAGGAAGCTCTAACTACTGGAACTTCCTCAACGGCGGGAGCAACATACACAGCAACCGAACAAGCGATGTTGAATAATTTTAAAACTCGTATAGCTGAAATAGAAACTAAGCTACAAACTTTAGGATTAATTAAATAAGTGATATAATTAAGAAATACAATGCCTTCCTATCAATACATAAACAATTCTGGCGGATTCTCAACTATCAATGCGAACACCGCAAACGAGGCTCTTTCTTCTGCTCCAGATAGGCAGTCAAGTTCAGGTGTTCAGCTTTTGCCTACACCACAGGGAACACCGACACCAAGCCCTATACAGCAAGCTCCTGCGGTAATCACTTCTGCTGCACTACAGCCACAACCTGCACTTACTGTGCCACAGGCTAACCCTGCCGTAGCTCCAACACCGACTACAGTCCCAACACCAGCAGAAGCATTACTGAAAAACTTTGACTTAACCCAAAACGAACAAGCGGCAACTTCCGCACAGGAAAACATCGTTGCAAAGATGCTCGAGAACATCACAAACCAACAAGGAGAAAGTGCATATAAGACACAACTCTTAAATGAAAGTGGTATTGGACAAAAAAGACAAGAACTAGTTAATCTTAATAGTCAGATTCTACAAAAACAGGCAGAAATTCAGCAGGACGATATTAGCCTTATATCTAAAATGCGTGCAGAGGAGAACCGAGATACTCTTTTGCCATTCGCACAGAACGCACAAGCTAAACTAGCTGGAGATGCGGCTATTATCCGTGCTTTAAAGACCTCTGAAATAGGAGTATTGAACGCTCTAGCAATCGGTAAACAAGGAGACATACAACTTTCCAAAGATACTATAAACGAAGCTGTAGACGCTAAATTTGCCCCTTACAAGGAACAAAACGCACTCTATGAAGCTCAACTCAAAGCAATTCAACCTTTCTTGGACAAAGCAGAGAAAAAACAAGCTCTTGCACAGCAATTCAAGCTAAACCAAGCAATGAAAGAGATTGATAAAGTTTCTGATTTCCAGAAGACAGCACTTGCTAACGCAATTTCAAACAACGCTCCACAATCAGTCTTGAATAAGATTAACTCAGCTACAACTATTGACCAGATTACAAGTGTTGGTGCGGGTTATTTAGAAAATAAAGCTGACCGCCTTAGTAACACTCTCAAACAAATGCAGATAAATGAATTGAGTCAGAAAATGAGTGAAAATGCAGCAAAAACTGGGGTTAGTGCTAAGGATTTACCATTGATTGTTAAAAAATCTCAAGACAAAATTAGTAAAATCCAAAGTCTTATAGATAACAACAAAGGACTAACATCAAGTTCAGGTGTTCTTAAACGTGCTGCTGGTTTTTCAAATTCAATCCGTGACTGGCGTTCAGATATTAAAAATGTCCTAGCTGATTTAACTGTTGATGAACTTGGAAGAATCAAAGCAACTGGTGTCACTTTCGGAGCTTTGTCTGACGGCGAACGAGAACTCGTTGGTGCTGCTGCTTCTGCATTAACTTCTGCTGCTGGGAAAGATAAGACTGGTAATCTGACTGGATATTTTAACGTATCAGAAAAGAAACTTAGGGATGAACTAAAAACAATTCAGGATTACACCAAAATTGACTTTGAAAGACGTACTGGTGTTTCTTACGATGACTATATCGCAGCTCAAAATACACCTATCACAGAAGATGCGTATGTTAGTAGTTTGTTGAGTAGTCAATCATCATCTCCATTTAACATTTTCTCAAAATAATATGAAAAACTTTACACAAGACGAAGCAAAAGTAATATACAACGATGCAAAAAGTAAGGGTTTAGACCCTGATGTTGTGATGTCAAAATTAGTAATGCAGGGCGTTACTTTTGATGGTGTTGATATGCAGCAAGCTCGACAATTTGCAGAAACAAAAGTTCCACAGGCTCAAACTACTTTCGGAGAACGTGCAAAAGAAACTATTATGGAGGGTAGACAAGCAGTTCAGGACATAAATAGTTCTGACGCTTCTTTGGGTACTAAAATTGCACAAAATGCAGCACAAGTTACTGGCTTACCTCTCAAAATTGCTTTCGATGCTTTACCTAAACCAGCTCGTGAAGGTCTACAATTCGTTGGAGATGCTATTTCTAAAGGATTTAAAGTTGGTGTAGATAAACTTGCAGACACAAAATTGTTTACAGAAATCGGTAACCTAGAAGCACAAGGTTTTATCAATCCACAAACTGCACCTGAGTTTTATAAGTTGAAAGATGCACTCGCTGGCACTGCTGCTGCTGGAGAAACTGCTGCTAACTTAACAGGTCTTGAGCAAAGTGTTACTGGTGCTAGTAAATTAGCTTCTAAGGCTGCTTCAACTGCTGCTGCTGGGGTAGATGCTTTAGCTAGTGGTACAAAATCAGCACTCGATGTAGTTAATGAAGGTACGTCTAGTCTTGGAGATACACTTGCAAAGCGTAAAATTGATTTACAGACACAAACTATCTTAAAAGAAACTCCTGCATCAAAACTTGAAGAATATATAAAACAAGGACAAGATGCAATTACTGACCCTCGTGTAAATACACCATTACAAAACGCTGGTTTACAAGCAGAAGAAGTCGCTAAAACTATTAAGGCTGACTTAAATAATATTGGTGCAGATAAGGCAGCATTACTTGAAACTGTTGGTAAAACTCGTGTTCCAAATATTGCAGTTCAGCAAATTGAAAAAGTAAAACCATTCCTACAGAAGAAACTCACTACTGCTGAACGTAGTTTAGTTAATTCTTATTTAGAAGAACTTACAGCTCTTGGTAAAAATCCTACAGCAGCAAGTGTTGATGCAACAATTGATAAGTTGCAAGCAACTCTTTATGAACTAAAGGGCGGAACTGCAATACCAACAACAACTCGTGTTCAGTCATTCATCAACAAATCTATTGGAGAGCTTAATTCCACACTTAAATCAACAGTTGATAATGCTCTCGGAGATAATGCGTACTCAAAACTTAATGCTCAATATGCAGGTAAAATAGATATATTTAATCAGCTAAATAAAGTTCTTGGAGAAGGTGGAAATAAAGGTGGTTCTGTTATGAAAAGATTTTTCTCTCCACAGGATGCTGGTATTAAAAACTTGTTTCAAAAGATTAGAGGTCAGTACGGTGTAGACCTCGGTCAAGAAGCTACTTTGGCTAAATTTGTTATGGACACTCTTGGAGATACTAGAGCTAGTAGCTTGCTGGAATTACCTCCAACATCGCCAAGTGGGTTATTAAGTAGGGGTGTTGATATAATAGAAAAACAACTGACTAAACCAGAAAAAGTATTCAACGCTGCAAAAAAGATTACATCTCCTGCACAAAGTTTAAAAGTAAAGGGAACTATCCCAGAAAAATAGCCCTCTCAAATCACTATACGAGACAGCACCAGCCGCTAAAGCACACATTGATACACTTGCAGAATCAATAGCAAAAAGACATAATGGCGTTGTTGCTAAGGCGGATTTGAAAAGCCATGATAGTGCTATTAGAAAACTTGTAGATGAAAAAGGTGGAGACGCTTCTGCTATAACTGATATATCACGAAACACTATTGTTGTACCTAAAAATAATATATCAAAAGCGACAAGTGAATTGTTCAACCACGAGCAAGCGATCAAACCTAAAACAATTACACACACTAAAGATACATTAGGTTATTCTGGCGGAAAGGTTAATATAAAAACACCTAACGGACACATCGCTGAAGTTCAGATAAACACTCCTGAGATGATTTTCGCTAAAGAACCAATAGCAGTATCTAAAAAAATACTCGGAGATAAGGTATTTAATGAACTTAAAGCAAACTTTGACGCAAAAGGTATCAAGGGTGGTAAAGGTCATGTCTTTTATGAACAGTTTAGAAATCTTCCGTGGTCTGAAAAGGTACAAGGAAGAAATCATCCTATCGCAAAGGAATCTATTGATTACTATTCAAAATTTAGGTAATATAAATATATGAAGTATTTTAAAGGAAATGACGGTTGGAAATTAAAGGTTGATGGCAACCAAGGTTTTTTAAAGTCACCTAGCGGTAAAGAGACGAAAGTTCCTAACACATCTAAAACAGGAACGGACATCATTTTAGAAAATAACCCTATTTCAAAGGCTGAATACGATAAATAATCGTGTTAGCAAAGTTTAATCTACCTATGGTATAATATAGGTAGATTTTTTGCTTTTTAGGCTACTAGCAGAAAAAAGATGATAAGTCCTAGTATAAAACCGAAAACTCCGATAAGTGCCGAAGCAACCCAAATCAGAACTCCGCATACTAGTATCGCAAGTAATATATCCATACTAAAACCATACAACTAACCCATTATAATGTAAAGAGAAGTTATCCACATGGACAAAAATACACAAGAACAACTAAATAAACTTGCCAAGGTCTTCAAAACAGACAATATTATTACTGCTACTGAAATTGAGCAGGTTCTTGTTGGTATTTTACAGATAATGAACTCGTTTAAGAAAGACAACGAGAAACTCACAGAAGAAACTAAAGATGCTGTTAAGTCTTTGTACTCACAGTTGGCTGCCGAGCATGACAAGATGGTCAAGGAACTTGAGGCTGTATCTGAAAAGAATAATAGCAAACTACAAAATCAGTTTAATAGTAAGTCAGGCATGTTTGACGAGGCTCTCACTAAAGTTAAAAAACTCCTTGAGGAAATTAAAGCTATTGATGTTAAAGACGGGAAAGACGCTGACGAGGAAATGATTATTGATAGCGTACTCGCTAAAATCAAACTACCTGAATATAAAGAAATTGTCCTTGATGATGGCGAAGAAATTGTTGCTAAAATCAATGACCTATCAACAACCGAAGATGTTTTCAAAATTGATGCTTCACATATTAAAAATCTACCTACTGATGGTAAAAAAGGGTATTCTCCAACAGTTTTGGGTAATGCAGTAGACCTTAACCAGTCTGCAAGAGCAGATGGTTACGCTATTGTTTGGGATGATGTAAATAAAAACTTTAAATTTGCTGATGGCGGAGATTTCTCCTCAATCACAGGCACTCCAACAGAGATTGCATACTTCGACAACGCAGGAAACGGAACTGGAGACATAAAAGCTACTCGCGACCCTAACGATAACTTCTTCACAAAGCTCATCGCCGACACTCAGGCTTTTCTGTTCATAGATGAAGGTATGGCTGGTTACTCGTTCCAAGCAGTAGAACATGGTTCAATTGGTAACACAATCACACTCGTATTCAATGGAACTGATGATATAGATACAGTAGTTACAAACTGGAACACAGCAAACCCTTCAAATACAGTTGTACTTGTTTACGGTGCAGGTACTGACGTTCTTACCGCTGCAACTTATACCCTTTCAGGAGGTGGTATAAGTGGTACACAGATTGGTCATCATGACCTTTTGGGTACTGAGTTTGACGGAACTGCTATCTACGCAAAAGATACTACCTCAGGTGCTTTTGCAGGTTCATTGTTTGGAGATGCTTCATTACTCGGAATAAATGGTCTTTCATCTATTACTGGATTTGTTGACTTTGTAGGAAACAATTTCTCAGTACTACTAAACAATAGTCAATCACTTGGACTTAACTATGCTTCTCCAGCAGGTACTGCTGCATTGAACATGGACAGCAACGGTGTATTCCTTACCTCTGGAAATAATTACGGATACCGAATGAGCGACAGTAGTAATGAGGTTGGATGGTTTGTTCCAGGGTACCAGGCTTTCTTTCCAGATACCGCTACTCCTAATGTGGGAGATGTTCTTCAAGTATCAACTGTTATAGGTGCTGATGCGTACCTTGAATGGGCATCAGGAGGAGGAAGTTCACTCACAGATACCTATGTTGGTTTCGGAAGCAGCTCGAATACTCTTATTGGAAGCAAGAACTTCACATGGGATGATACTGCTAAATCAATCGCTTTCGGTGGACTCTATGATGCGAACAAATCGCATTTCATAATGGACAACGTATCTGGCTCTACTGGATTCGTGATGGGAAATGGTGTTAATTCCTACTTTACAATCAAGGACAAAGCGAGCGGATATGCAGTACTTTCACTACAAGCTGACGATTTCTCAGGAACACTCGGTGCGACACAAGGAAATACACCAAATGCAAACAGTGTCTACTTCGGTGTAAACAACCAAGGCAAGCAGCTTACGGGTTATGGGCTTTCAAAGCCGAACCTTGACTCACTAGTACACTCTGGTGGAGGACTCAATGACGTAACGCTTACGCCTACTCCTTTCTTTACAGGAAACAGCAGTACTGGTTCGTTTACTGCAACAATCACGAATACAAATACCCAGCGAATCGACATGACACCTGGTGGTTTTACACCTCCACTTCCAGGAGTCGGAGACGTTGTAACCGATGGAACAGTATCTGGAACAGTATATCTAACTGACGGAGTGAGTTCCTTCTTTGTTGAAGGTGTAACAGGTGGTGTGTTCGGTTCTGGAGTGGTAATCACTGGTCCAGGAGGATTTGCAGGTACAATCCAGTCAACTGACTATGGATTCCTGACTGACCGTTTCAATATGGTTTACCTAGGAGGAACTGCGGTAACTTACAACGTTCCAACGCTTGCATCTCCAAACAACTTCTATTTCGGAATCGCGCCACAATTCCCAAGCATAACTGGTTACACAATCGGCGATTCATGGACATATAGCTACTCGATGCAGTATGGAGCGATGATGTTACTTGAAGGAACCTCTGTAAGTCCAACCGTCACAATCGGAGACGTAAACGGACTGTATAATACAGGTGGAGCACTTTTAATCAATATTGCATCTGGTTTCACTCAGTACGGAGGTGGTCATGTAAACAAAGTTGAGTACGTTGGGGCTGCTTTGTATAACGTAAAACCCAACGACTACTATATAGACGTTCGTATCAACGTTATCGGTGCATCACCAGACATCTATCTTCCAGCGATTGATTTTCCAGGGCGTGAGTTCATCATCACAGATGAAGATGGAAACAGCGCAATCTATCCAATCACGATTCACGCGGCAGGAGGTCAGACGTTCAACACAACAGGGACATCAACATTAGTAATTAACACAAACTTCCAGTCGGTTCGTATACATGCAAATGTAGGAGGGACTGGTTGGGTAGTAACTTCTAACTAAATTATATGGCATTACACATTCACAAAGTACAACCAAATACATCGGTCGCAGAATACTTCATCGTAACTGATGTAAAAGTACATAAGTTCGACAAATCAGCAATCGTTAGCGTAAGCGGTTACGCTTCAAAAGAAGCACGAGAATCGGCTCCGCAGTTTCCTATTATAAAAAAACAGTTTACTGTATCTATCCCAGATGTAAATGGAAATCTTTTTGCTCAAGCATACGCAGCACTCCCTACAGCTAAAGAAATTGGCGAGTCTATTCTCCAGTCGGAACCTTATTTTACAGGAGCAGTTGAGGTATAATATATGTCGGAGTCCGAAAGTTTCACAATTAAAGAAATATTAGTTAATTCAATGGAAGAAATGCGTGGAAGTGTCACAGAGCTACACAAAAAAATAGACTCAGTACAGGAAACAGCATCTCAAGGGTTGAATCAAGCTACAAAAACTAACGGTCGCGTAAATGGTTTAGAAGTTGCACTAACTAATATAAGCCAAATCATAAAAAAACACGATGAACTTTTATTGACTGCTGACACTACTTCAAAGATAACCGATAAAAGAAACAAAATGTATTGGGATATATTAAAGTTTGGCTTTCCAATGATTGTAGCTTTGCTCGGTTGGCTCGGACATTTATACATTGAAGATACGAAAAAAAAAACAGCAGTCGAGGTTGTTCAATTATTAGAGGATAAATATAACATTGAGTTAATAAATGGCACAAAATAAAAAGTCTCCAAGCAAGGCAAAAACTACGCTTCGCATGACTCGTAAACCAGCGCAACCCAAAAAAACGAAAGGTAGTAAATACGCATAATATGTTTACAAAAGACAAATTTCTCAGTTTCTATCAAACTGAGCCAGTAAAAACAAGCGCAGGTAATTGCTTTGATACTATATCTCAAGCATTAAAAGATGCAGGTATTTATAGCGACCTAGTTCTTATCGGAGCACTTGCAACGGTACGAGTAGAAGTCGGGAGAGCTTTCCTCCCAATAAGAGAATATGCTTCTGGTGTTGCCTATGAAGGGCGCAAAGACTTGGGGAATTATGTCCCTGGCGATGGCGTAAAATATGCTGGCGCAGGTTATATCCAGCTCACAGGTCGCGCAAACTACACAAACTACGGGACAATATTTGGTATTGACCTCGTATGCCACCCTGAACTAGCTCTTGACCCAGTAATTGCATCAAAGATACTTGTTCAATACTTCAAGGACAGGGGTTGTGACAAGGCTTGTAACGCTCAAAATTGGACTCTAGTGCGTGAAAAGGTTAATGGTGGACATAATGGACTCCAAGATTTCTTATCTGTTGTAGGACAATATCTTGCTATAGTAGGTGGAAAGTGAGATAATATAGTTATTATCAAGTTAGACGAGTATTTAAAATGGTTAAATATGTAAAATTTTTGGATTCAGCAACTCATACTGAAAAAGTGTATTTTACTGCTGAGAAAGTACTACAGGAAAGTGAGCCATCTTTTGACTTCGCAACACCAGAAGAAGCTATCGCAAAATCAACTGTAGAAACTGTTATCTTTTGGGATAACAAATTGGTTGGACTTGGGTTAGTATCTGAGCCAGGAGCAGCAGATGAAGTTATCACAAGTAACTAGTAAATAATATGTCAAAATTCAGTCTTACTCTAAAGAGCCGAACATTTTGGACTATTGTTGTATTGTTTCTCGTAAACGGTGTAACAGCAATCCATAGTTCAATCCCTGTAGATGCACTTCCTTTAGTTGATGGCTTCCTGAGTATTCTTGGAATCTACTTCCATGTAAACCCAAGCAAAAACTACACAGGCTAGTTTCACTTAAAACGCCCCCTAGAGCGTATCTAGAACTATGTATCGAATACTATTCATACTCCTCGTAATTAGCTCTATATACGCTTATACGGGGACTACAAAAGCGGAGGCTCCTGATCGTACTCTTAATGATTATAGCGTTCAGGAACTTGTCCGACATTTCGCTTCTAAATATCATGTGTCAGAGAATCAAATGCTCGGCACGATAAAAGGAGAATCGAGTCTAAACGCTAAAGCAGTTGGAGATCATGGATGTTCCATAGGGCTATCACAGATCAATCTTTGCGCTCATACAAATATAACCAGAGAACAGGCTGAAAATCCTATCTTTTCAATCGAGTTCATGGCATCTGAGTTTGCGAGGAAATCAAAGAATATGGAAGGGTATGGAGAAATCTGTACGAATAGCGGAGAAGAAGCGCCTATATGGCGTTTTTTCTTTACCTGAAAGGGTTTCTCTGCAATCGTAAGGTTATGTATTTTTTCATCCTCTTAATCTCTTCCTCGGATTGAGGGAGTAGGCGTTGTTAGGGTTCTCCCCGTTTATGCTTAGGTATTGAATTCTGACCCTTTGCCTTTCTCTGAAAAGAAAAACGTCTTTTAGGTGGTTGTGTTTAATAACAGTCTCAAGGAGGGTACAATTTGTACCCCTGTTGTGGAGTTAGTTGAGTATCACGCAGAGCAATACGGAGCTTCCAGTTGCTGAAGCTTTTATTACCATATATTACTTGTACTTCTAAGCCTAGAGTCAAGTTAAGCAAAATAAACGTATAGAATATAAAAAATCCCGATGGACAGATGACGAGTTCATGAAAGAACAAGAAAAGTTAGCGAAAGTAGTATGTGCATTCGATGGGAAGATTATTGGATGGAATGAACACATTGGTGTTTATAACCTGGTTCCACTTGAATCAGGTAGCACCGACAATGTTTCTGTGCCAAAAGTGATTGGTCAGGAAAAATTTGAACTGGAACGTAATGGTCAAGAAAACTATTTGCGGTTTAGTTATGTTAGTCGTCAACTTCGGTACTTACAAGGAGAAATTCTTACAATCCTTGAGGCAACGATTGATGATGAGCGCAAATTAAAAGCCGTGAAGGATCTTGTTAAAGATAAGATTTCAGCTAAAATCTCTTGGGTATATGAGAACTGTGGTTGTCCTTTAGAGGAAGAACATGGTCTTGGAGAACTTGAAGATTAATTATTAACATACTTTGACTCTAGGCTTAGGTGTATTGAAAACTTTTTGTTATACTGTATCTACCTGCTACGGTGCCATATATAGAAAAAAGACCACCACAAACGTGAATGGTCTTTTTGTTTAATGGCTATAATTGTTTTATAGCATGAGTAGATGATCGGCAATTAAAGCAGTATGTGATAGTAATGTGTACCTTATCCCAAGTAACTACGTTGTTAGTAAATGGTATAGTAGGCATATGATTGGCATTTTAGTACCAGTTTTAGGTGCTTCCATATAGCTGGAATAAGTTCATCGGGGGTTAATCCAAATCTGTAGAGCCTCTGTATAAAACCATCAATGCTTATAAGACAGGTATCACATATAAACGTGAAGAAAACTTTGTATTGTGTAGTGCTCCTCAATTTTTCGTACGTTGCGAAGTTTTGGCAAGGTTAGTTGTCATCCTATTCCAGAATCTGTGTTGTTGTTTTTCGACATGGTCTCGTTTTTAGTGTAACGATGTGCGTCAATAGCGACACATACAAAAATTAAAAATACGATGAAGTTTTCCATAGTTGTTTGTTTATGTGAAAGAATAGTGCTAGTGTGCTTACCGAAAAGCATAGATGGCTTATGTCTTGAAACATAACTACACTAGCGTATGTTTTAATTATAGCATTAAAATAAAACTTGCTACTTATGATCTATTTTATGTATACTATATGTAATGGTTGTCTGCTCGCCCAGATGGCACTACTGTCCTTTTAGTTTATACAACTCTGTTTTTAAAATATCATTTAAATAATTGTTATAAAACTTACTAGGCGAAGCATCAGACCCCCGAAAGGGGTTTTTGCGTATAGAGTTATCAACATTTTCCTTGTATTCTTATTTATATATGTAATAATTTATATGCACGACCTTTATCGTCAGTTAGTGAACTCTAAGTAACAAGCAACGACATTGTGGTGCAATAAGTTCACAAAAAATAAGACTCTCACCGACTAATAATTAAACCATCGGGACTGAGAGTCTTATTTTTATCCACAGACGATTTTTAATATATTATGTTAGACTTTATATATGACAGCACACGAAGTACATACTATGAAACGATATGAAGTCTCTGATTTACCGCAGGTATATGCTGAAATTATCAGCAAGAAAAAATGCGTAAACTGTAAACAACATTTAGATTTACAAAAAAAATGGAATATGAATTTGCCAAAACAAAAATAACTATTGTTTGGTGGCATCAACCAAAAGTCGTTAAGCGAATAGGATATATAACTAAACAACAATGTCCACAATGAAGTAATAACCACCTAAATGGATTGGTTCCATTCCACAAGGAACACACGGAAGCGGAATTAGTACAAAAAAATACTGGAAGGTCGTTAGTGATACCGTTAGAATGTCAGAGTTTTACGCTTTTGGTGATTGTATTTCTTGTGGAACACGATTTAATCATTGGAGTGAATCACAGGCGGGTCCACTATAAGTCGTGGGGTAGTTGTCGTGGTTACAGTAAATGGAATATGATGAATATTTTGGTCAATGCAAAATCAATTCCGCAGGAAGTTCTGGCTTTGTTTCATCTAAAGACACTAACGTCATTGGAGGAAACTTTAAGGATACTATCCGACAAAGATACGGCGATAAGCGTGTAAAACTCATCACCGCACTTGATAGCTATCCTACTGAAAAAATGGAAGATCATATCATTGTTGAGTTTATAAAAGACATTATTATCCTAATGAAAGACCTCCCAGAGCAACCAGAGTATTGGGCAAAGGTATATGAGAAAATAAATGAATAAAGAACTAGCTAAAAAACTTCATGAGGCAGGATTTCCAAATCTTGCAATATACAGACATGATTTTATAGAAGAACCAAATGATAATCCTTTTAAAACAGGATGGGATATTAAAGCAACTTGTAAATTATGCGGTGAAAAAAGAGAATACGCATCGGGTGGATTTACTACTTCTGACTACTACAAAGGATGTACGGTTATAAGTGATTACGGACAACCTACACTTGAAGAACTAATCGAAGCTTGTGGTCACCCATCATTTTTCCTGTTTATAAATGGTTTTGATACTTTATTTGTTTGGGGTGCGAGTATCTCAAACAAAGAAGAAACTTTTTGGGGAGCTACTCCATCTGAAGCAGTCGCTAATCTCTGGATCGCACTAAACAAAAAATAACATGCAAAGAATAGCACAACTACTCCAAAATAGAACACTTAAACCGCAAGACAAAAACGAGCGTCGGTATATTCTCAAACAACTAGATGAAATCCATCACTCTGAACATGAACGAATCCTCCGCAAAAAGAAAAACTGGAAATCTTACATTGCTTACCTCAAAACAGTAAAGCAAAAAGACAGTAAAGAAAATCAAGAAATCTTCAAAAAAGGTAAAACTTTCTCAAAAGAGTATAAATCACTCTGGTATTTCCTATCTCATGTACCAACTAAGGATTTATATGCTGCGTTGTCAGTAGCTAAAGATAAAATGAATAGAGGAGAGTCGGCAAGTAGCTATATTATTAGTTTAAGTAAAGTAAAATGAAATACCCAAGAATAAACAAAAAAGAATTAGATACGATAAACAGAAAAAGATTTAGTAATTTATATACTACAATTCTTACACAGATACAGTTTGATAATAAAGAGAACGATATGAAACTTACTAAAGGAGATATGGAGATATTCGCATGGAATATATCAACGATTATTATTGCACAACCCTATTAAATATGAAAAAAGGTTCACATCTGACAAAAGAATCTAAGCAGAGAATTAGTAAGGGATTAAGAAAATTCTTTGAAAGTAACCATGTTTGGAACAAAGGTCTTAAATATGGAAAATATGAAGAACCTGCTTCAAAAAGATTTAGACGAAATAAAGAATACTACCTAAAGGAATTAGAATTAAATGCAAAACGAAACGCAAAATATAAATATGATGATAAGAGAAAAGATGAAATAAAAATTATAACCGAAAATTACCATAAAATTACTGGCAAGGGAAGACCCCCTAGAGAATGGGGAAAAGAGGAAATAAAATATCTACGAGATAATTATAAAAAACCTAGATTAGAAATATGTAAGTACCTAGGTCGTTCTTGGGCATCAGTTGGTCATAAAGTAACAAGACTAGGATTACAAAAATATAACAAGTGGATTAACTGATAGAGGAGAAAGTGCTAGTGCGTATTTAATAGGTTTAAACAAAATTAAGTAATATGGATAAAATATTTGGTGTGGTTTACATTTTAATGGCAGTCATTATACATTTTGCAACAGTTCCAACCGTCCCATATCCAATCTGGCTTATACCGCAGATTATTCTAGTAGTTGTAGGTATACTAAAAATATTAAATATTAAGTTTAAATAGAGTAAAATGAAATGAAAGCAATAGTAACAGCTACATTTGAAATTGACGTTACAGACTGGTATTCTGATGAAGGACTGAGTATAGATAGAAAAACACGCCTCTTAAAAGATGACCTTGAAGATTTTTCTGTTTTCATGCCTCACTTTGAGTACAAGAATTTTAAAGATGTCAAAATAGTTCTTAAAGATTAGTTTATCACTTTATCCACATATAAGACTTGCGTAAAATAAGTGGATATGTAATAATTTTAGTATCGCTGTAGTTCAGCGGGACGGATTAATGCTCAAACCCTTTGGGGAGCGCCTCAGCAATTTGCTGGGGTTCCGTCCAAAGGGTTTTCTCGTTTTTAGTCTAACCAACTCCACACAGGAGACTATACGGACATTAAAAGGTATAGGGCATGTGTACAATACGGATTCAATTCTTCTCGGTTCAAATTGACAATTAAATAAGTATACATATTCTCTGGCTCTATCGTATAGACAAGGAATTGACCAATTAAGAGAGACACCACGCAAGTTATAGTACAAATTGTGAATATATATAATCAATGTACCTGATTGTAGACATTGCATTGGGTAATAACTAAACTAGATAAGAAAGTGGCTAGATTGCCTTAATAGAGCTGGGCAATATGTATATTTATTTAATTTTTGCTCTTTTTTAAATCAATCTACTATTCTTTCTTCTCTCACAACAGAGATTACAGGAATACAACAGACTCGGGTGCAAAGAAACAATTTGAACCAGAAGTGGACAACGGCTTGGCGGTTGGGGTTAGGTATATACCATAGGTAATACTTTATTAAATAATAAGAAACAATATGGATAAAATTGAATTTCGTGTTTGGGATAAAGATGATAGTTATATGCTAACTTATGAAAATTATAATCCTGATGATTACTTTTTTCAGTTTGATAATTTTGGGAAAATTGAAGTGTATAAAGCAAATAAGCCAAGTAGTTACCCAGATGAGGGTATTGGTTACGAAAAATTAAAGAACATAGAAGTTATGCGAACTACTGGGTTGCTAGATTGTGATGGAAAAGAGATTTATGAGGCGGATATATTAACTTGTGAAGGTGGGTATGAAGCACCAGAGGGAGAAGATAGCCATGAAGAACCTGCTGTAGTTCAATGGTCTGAAACAAAACTACAATGGGTTGCTCAATGTATATGTCATTGTGAAGAATGGGATTTAGTTGAGTTTGATTATGAAAAAATTATCGGCAATATTTATGAAAATCCTGAACTCCTCAAATAAAGAAGAAAACAAACCAATTAAATATAAAGGCAAGTGTATAAAAATGGATGAACACACTTGGATTTTATTTAAAGAAAAAAGAAAGGAATCGGGGTTGTCGTGGAATAGATATATTTATCAGTTAATAGAAAAGAAGTAGCCTGTGGATAAACCTACTTGCATACCGCTATACACTTGCTATACTTACAAAGTATTAGAAATAACCAACGAGTTATATTATGGATAACATACCAGAGCAGTACCAAGCAGAGTATCAAAGACAATATGAAGATGACCCAGCACATTTAGCTGGAGAGGTCGATGATGAAGATAGTAGAGTAGATGAGGAATAATATGGACACACAAAAAATTTACCACGAAGTATTTAAGCCAGTCTTGCTTGAATTTTTAAAAAACAAAAAGAAAGAAATGGAAGCACAAGGACTTATCCCAACATTAGAAACCTTAATTGAAGACCTAGAAAATGAATGAAATAACAACACCAAGAAAACTACCATCGCTAACGGAGCTATACAACGATACAGCTTTGGTAGAAAAGCAAAATCAATTAAATATCATTCTTAACGCTGAACCAAAAAAGGAATGGGTACGAGAACACCCATTTGTGAAGAATCTAAAATACTTGCCGATTGAACGAGTTGAATACTTGCTCACTATGATTTTCACGAAATGGCGTGTTGAAGTCAAAGAAGTAAAACTATTAGCTAATAGTATCGTCACAACAGTACGAGTATTTGTCCAAGACCCAATTACAGGCGAATGGGATTGGCAGGACGGTATTGGTGCTATGCCTATTCAAGTATCAAAAGGAAGTGGTGCTACAGAGTTTGATAAAATGAACTCATCAGCAGTACAGATTGGTTCTCCTGCGTCGGAAAGTTTTGCTATTAAAGACGCTTGTGAAAAATTTGGTCGTATATTTGGTAAAGATTTGAACCGAAAAGATAACGTAAATTACGACCGATTGTATCAAATGATTGGATTAAATGAAATTGTAAATAATCCAAGTCTGACAGAAGAAATACGAAAAGAAGTTGAAGAAACTACTTCTCTAAAACAACTTAAAGAAGTAGCCGATAAACATAAAGGATTAGGAAAAGAATTTGATAAATTGGTCACAGAACAAAAACACTTTATTGAACATGCCGACATTACATAAAGTTGAACAAAAAAGTCCAGAATGGTTTGCATTACGATTACAATACCCATTAACAGCTAGTGAAGCTCAAGCAATAGGTAATCAAGGAAAAGGTCTTGAAACTCTTATCTGGGAAAAATTATCAGAACGATATTCAATTGAAGATAAAGAACGATACACAAACAAAGATTTAGAACGTGGTAATGAGCTTGAACCAATCGCTCGTGAAATGTATGAACTTGAAACTGGAAAAAAAGTAACAGAAGTTGGTTTTGTAACTAATGAAAAGATTTCAAAAGTTGGTGGTGTTAGTCCTGATGGTTTAACTGATACTGGGATTGAAATTAAATGTTTTGAAGATAAAAAACACTTCAAAATGATTATTGATAAAAAAAAGACTGGAAGTTTTGAAATTGAACCACAGTAT
Source organism: Chitinophagales bacterium (assembly GCA_044228065.1). Lineage (GTDB taxonomy): Bacteria > Bacteroidota > Bacteroidia > Chitinophagales > LD1 > JBGAVP01. The sequence goes on from JBGAVP010000035.1 coordinate 24,088, forward strand.
ATTTGGCAAATGCAAATGCAAATGCTATTTCTCGAAAAAGACCAATGGGATTTTGTAGCCTACAATCCTAACTTCAAAGAAAATCTGCTTATACAAACAGTATATGCTGATAAAGAAAAACAAAGTGCAATTATTAAAGGATTAGAAATAGGTGAAAAACTAATTAAAGAAATTGAACAATATGCAAGTTAAAAAATATAATCTTACAAAATCAGGTCGAAAATTTACTGGTAAAGATGGACAAGAAAAAACTCTTTGGGACAATGTAGGAAGTTATACTGAATTTATTAAAGATGATGGCTCAATTAGTCGTATTGTAGAAATTCCTGCTATCGGTCTAGTTGCTCAAGTTTATCCAGTAAAAGAAGAAAAACAAGAAACTATAAAAAGTACAGTAACTTCACCATCCGAAGATTATCCAAATGGTTTAGATGTGTCACAGATACCATTTTAATGTTGTGAAACATGCGTGAAACGTCTTGTATAAAGTTTATTAAATAAAAACGATATTCTATATGTCAATCACACTCAAAGAACTTATAACAAGTGTCCAAGAACGTAAACTTTCAAAAGACGAACTTGAACATTATCGTGACCAGATGTCTGAACTTTTTGCTTTAATGAGCATAGAAATGGCAGAAATTGAAAAAGCCGAGGCTATATTCTTTTCCGAGTGTGATGAGCCTACAGACGTAGCTAAAAAAAGACGCTGGGCAATTACACGGCAAGGACAACGCCAGATTGAATTGAAAAATTACCTTAAAGGTACTGAAAAGATGTTGGCGTCATTAAAAAGCAGATTATATTCAATGTTTTAACTATGAAAAAAAGACAAATAAAGTTTCGTGGATGGGATAAAGAATTGAATAGAATGGTTAGTTACCCACACTTACTATTTCCGAATACTGTTGATATAAACGAACAATTAAGATGTACTGACTATATTTTAATGCAATATGTAGGTTTGTCAGATAAAAAAGGTATAGAAATATATGAAGGAGATATTGTCGAACTATCTATAAACGAAGAAAAACCAAGCCATGTCGGTGTTGTTGAGTATGTTGCTCCAAAATTCTTTGTAATGGATGGAGAAAAAAGCGGTTTACTTTTGACTGAAAAATACAATGTCATTGGTAACATTTATCAAAATCCAGAATTATTTACTAACCATGGCTAACCCACGCACTACAACTTGCTCACAAGTCTTGCTCGACTATATAAACTCTCACGATGGGTGGACTAAAAAAGTACATCTCTACGCAGTAGCCGAGGATTGGTCGCCCGAAACGGCGGGTAGGGCATTACGAGATTTAGCAGAACCTAAAGACGGAAGCGAACCAAAAATACTAGTAAGTTACTACGATTCAAAGTACGCCAAAGGTCTAGCTATGTATGCAAAGAACAACACGCCGAAACCGTCAAAAGAAAAATATATTGTTACAGGTCGCCGAGAAGACGGCACACCAATTTTAGAACTAAATCCACACTATGAAAAAATTACCCAATAACGAACTAAAAAAGAACCGAGTATACCGTGCTTCTGACATAGAAGAAAACCAGATAAAGAAACTACATAAGAAGTCCCGAACACCTCTAACTCTCTCACGCTGGAAAGTGCAGAAACTATTGGTAGATAAGGCCTAAAAAAGTTATTAACACCTTTATTCTTTGTACACTTGCATAGCGGTATGTATATGAGATAATGAATGTATGAGAAACAGGTACAAAGGTATATGTGATATTTGTAAAAAAGAAGTTTTACCTAAAGAAGGTCGGTGGCGTGAAACTCCTAAACCAGCTCAAAACTTTGTGGGACTGCGTTGCTTAGAACACAGCATAACTACAAAAAGAAATGTAAAGTTTATGGCGGAAAAAGGAATTATAATTTAAGTAAATAAACCTATGAAAAAATTACCAATGGATAGTGAAGAAATCTACCACATGCCCGCCGAAAAGAATGAAAAGGTATGGTGTGCAGTAGCAGTAGTATTGTTCGCAGTAATAGTCGTAACATTAGTAGTAATCTTATAAAAACAATGAATACACAAGAAAAATTTGGTTTAGGGTGTCTAGTTTTATGTGTTTTTTTTATGATATTCTGTTTCGCAAGTTATATAACAAATATTGTAAAACTAACCAAACTTGATTTTAAAGAACCGTATAAAGCTGAAGTTATTAGAGGAATAGGTTTAATTCCACCAGTAGGAGTTGTAATAGGATTCATAAAAATTAACGATTAGTAATAACAAAGTAAACAAGTATGGAAAACGTAAAAGATATAGTAGCAAAAAAGCAATGGTTTGAGTGTTGTAAATGTGAGTATAAAATGGAAACGGCTGATTTGGGAGGTTCAAGTAGTGCGTTTGATATTTTTGGAACAAAAGGAACAAATAAAGCTTTCTACTGTAACAATAAAGAGTGTGATATGTTTGGGTATCTAACTTTGGCGGGCATAAAAAAAGAAGAATAAGTAATCTCTCTCAGGTAGCCAGCACTCTCGTGGGGAGAACTAGTAATCGAAAGATTCTGAATTCACGGCTCCTCATGAGAATACTGGTTATCTGAAAAGTGCGAATTATTAAAGTGCGATAAACGAGAAACATATATGGTTAAGGTTATATCAATTGATGGTGTGAATTATGTTAAAGAAAGTGATATTAAACAAACAGCAGAAACTTTAGATGGAATGAAATATGTGGTTATCCGTACACAAAACGCAGGAGTATTTGCAGGGTATCTTAAAGAAAAGAATGGCGAAACAGTCGTACTTAAAAATGCTCGCAGATTGTGGTATTGGTCAGGGGCATGTTCACTCTCACAGTTAGCTATGGAAGGTACTAAGAAAGCTGGTGAATGTAAATTCCCATGCGAAGTATCAAGTATTGAACTTACTCAAGTTATTGAAATCATTGATGCAACGGAAGAAGCTCGATTGTCGATTAAGTCAGTTAAGGTTTGGGAGCAGTAATATGTCAGACAAAATATTAACAACTAAAGATATGCGTGGCTCTGGCGATGGCTCTGGCTCTGGCTATGGCTATGGCTCTGGCGATGGCTCTGGCTCTGGCTCTGGCTATGGCTATGGCGATGGCTATGGCTATGGCTCTGGCGATGGCTCTGGCTCTGGCTATGGCTCTGGCGATGGCTCTGGCTCTGGCTCTGGCTATGGCTATGGCTCTGGCTATGGCGATGGCGATGGCGATGGCTCTGGCTATGGCTCTGGCTATGGCGATGGCTCTGGCTATGGCGATGGCTCATAGATTATCTGAAAAAGAAATGTGTCTATGGGGGAACGGCTTGGTAGGGAGAGAAAAGAATGATGTGTATTGTTAGGGGGTAGTGGTAAATAGCGCCAAAGGGAAAGAATAGCCATGTATAGACTTCGGTCTTACCCCACGTTCCCTAACAGTACACATCAAATAGGTGGATTTTGTGGAGCTGATAAAAAAATATGATAAATGATAATTTTGGTTTCGGGATGGCGTTAGATTTCTTAAAGAAAGGTTCTAGTTTAACAAGAAAAGGTTGGAATGGAAAAGGTTTGTTTATAACAATGCAGACACCAACTGAAACAAGTAAAATGACTAAACCTTATTTGTATATAACTACACCAATAGGAAGTACAAATCAATTTGGAGAAGTAAACGACAAAATACAAATGGTACCGTGGTTAGCATCACAAACAGATTTATTATCAGAAGACTGGATGCTCTGTGGTGGAGCGGCAGGTAATTAATAAATATTATGGATAGAGAATTAACATATGGAGAAAAAGCAGTAGGTCTAACTTTTAATCCAAGTGGTAATCCAAAAGTAGACGAAGTAAAAAGATTGTACGCACAGATTATTGATATTGTAATAAACAATGCTTATCCAGTAGAAGGTGGTAAGACAGCAGAAATGCAAACATTATCAACAGAAGCTATAAGACAAGCTCAAACAGCCCAAATGTGGGCTGTAAAAGCTATCACTTATAATTATTAATTAAACAAGTCAGCTCCACTAAGCTCATCTAATCAAATTAACAGAGTAAGAGAGAAACTATGAAATTTAGAATAAATCAAACACAATTTGGAGTACTGGAATCCTTCTTTAAGGCGAATGATAGCTCGTTTACAGAAATAGAACTTGAGCCAGTACTAGGAACTGCGTTTCAGGCAATCTATGAGCAACAATTAAAAACTCAGGCATTTCATGAAGGCTATCATACTGGATTTAAAGAAGGTTATTACGAAGGTTCAAAGAGAGAGAATAGATTTTGTAAGTGTGGATGTGGAGGAAATAATTGCCACATGCGATTCTGTGATGAATTTTGTAAATACATGAATAAATAACTCTTAATTACCAGCAGTTCACTAAATAACATCACCGTGGAACCAGAAAAAGGAATGAAGAACTATAAGTTTATAACTAAGATGATAAAGAACACTAAAAAAGCTAAGTAATATATGCAAAAGAAACAGGCGGAGTTTCCACTCTTAACAGAATATAAAAAGCACTTCAAAATCACAGAAGACACAATTTTTGCGTACAACCATGTTATCTACACTAATAAGGACTTACCAGAGGATATAATCGTTCACGAAAAACAACACTTCATTCAGCAAGACAGAGACGGGCTAGATAATTGGGTAAATAACTACATACACAACCCTAAAAAACGCCTAGAGTACGAACTAGAAGCCTACAAGAAGCAATTAAGCGTATGTAAACCTAAAGGATTTAGAAAAGCAGTAATGCTCGATTGTGTAGAAAACTTAACTAGCGGTATGTACGGAGACTTGATTACTAGAAAGGAAGCAGAGAGACTTTTAAGCTAAACTGTGGTATAATTTTTATTATGGAAGAAACTGTAGAAAACACTAATAAACAGCAAGTAGGAGTTCCGTTCTCTAAAGACGATCCTAGGATAAATAGAGATGGCAGACCGCCTATGACAGAGGAAGAAAAACTGTTAAAGAAAGCTCAAAGAGACTTGATAAAGGAATACAAGGAAAGTCTCAAAGAAGCTCTACCTCTTATAAGTCCTGTACTTATTGCAAAAGCTCTCGAAGGAGATATGCCAGCAATTAAAGAAGTAAACGATAGAGTGATGGGCAAGGCAAAAGAAACAGTAGAACACCAAGGAGGTTTATCAATTCAATTCGCAGATGTATTTAAAAAGGATGCTGATACCGCACGCAAAACAGACTGAGGTAATTCTCTCCAATAGCCGTTTTAAGATTATCCGTGCTGGTAGACGTTCAGGTAAAAGCACGGTTACTCTTGAAGAAATGGTATTCGATGCTGTATCTGGTAAAGATAGGAATATTTTTTATGTTTGTCCTACCCAAATACAAGCCAGAAAGATTATCTGGGAAGCACTCAAATCTCGTCTAAATGGTATCGGAGAAATAAACGAAAGCAGACTTGAAGTTAAACTACCTACACAAGATGGTGGTTTTTCTACTATTTACGTTGCAGGTTGGGAAAACAGAGAGAACTTCAGAGGAATGAAAGCCTACAAGATTGTTTTTGATGAGCTGGATACCATGAAGGACTTCTTTATCGGCTGGCAAGAGATATTTCGCCCTGCTCTTACTGATACAGGAGGCGGTGCTACATTCATCGGAACACCTAAGAAAGAAAACCCCAACTTACGCAGACTAGAAAAGATAGCCGAGACTGACGCAGACTACGAAGCTTTCCACTTTAGAACAGAAGACAATCCACACATTCCACGTTCGGAAATAGCAAAAGCAAAAGAAGAACTAGACTTCGATACCTACAGGCAAGAGTTTGACGCAGAATACCTCGATAATGCTGGCTCTTTGTTCCGATACACCTCATTGGTAGATGTATTTAGCAACACGATTGATAAGGAAAACGCTAAATATCTCATTGTAGACGTAGCAGATGATGGATCGGATAAGACAACGTTCTCTTTTTGGGAAGGACTTGAGGAATACAAGCGAGAATCCTTTGCACGCTTGAACACAGAGAACATCATTGAAAAAATACGAGAGTATATAGCAACCGATAGAATTCCTATGTCACATGTCGCGGTAGATGCTATCGGAGTTGGTGCAGGGGTAGCTAGCAGTTCTATGCTTGATGGGGTAATAGGCTTTAAAAGCTCCTATAGCCCTATTAAAACAGATTTAGACATCGTTAAGCTACCAAACGTCAACTACACTAAATTAGCCCCGTTAACGAGCGATTATCGCAATCTACGTTCTCAATGTATATTTACTCTTGCTGAACTAGTAAATAACCACAAAATCGCGTCTAGGGTTACAGGAAAACAGAAAGAAGTAATCATTGAAGAATTAGCAAACTATCAGGAAGTGAACAACTCAGACGGCAAAAGACAGGCAACACCTAAAGAAGATATAAAAGCAATCATCGGACATTCTCCTGACGATAGCGATACTTGGATAATGCGCATGTACTTTGTAATCAGAAACAAAATGCTCCCACAAACAAGCGAGCAAACACAGATGGTAATACAGACTATGCATAATCAGTTTGCCCAGAGAAGACAGAACTTTAAAAACAATGGTACAAGATAAAAATTCGTGATATAATTATAAGCAGTAATTCAACCATTTATAAATAATCGGCGGGGAGAGAATAATGAAAAGTAAAATAGTATCAGAAACAGGCGTCGTACACACAGGAGCTGGTTCCGTAGGTGAACTTGTTATAAGTTCACACACTTCAGGAACAGTAAAGATTATTGATGGAACAGAAAGCAGCACAGTCGCAACGGGTATACTAACAAGCACAGGTGCTTGCGTTCCAGCTTCACACGGACAGAACGTGCTCACTTCAACAGGTGCTATGGTGGCTGGTACTCACGCAGTATCGGTTCTTACTGGAGATGCGGTAGTAGAAGGAAACGTAGTAGTAATTGACACAACAACGTATACAGCAAAGCGTGTCCCTACACTTCCTTACCATGTCGCTCTTGGAGCAAACACAGAAGCATTTTTCAACGGAACAGCTTCATCAGTTCAAGCTTACGAAGGCACAGTAGCTCATCCTAGCGTTGTAGCAGTCGCGAGTGACGCAACAACACTTACAGTTCGTGGTCGTGTTCCTGGTACTTCTTTGAATGCGTTAGCTACTACTGGTACAGCATTGCGTACAGTATGGGCGGACACAACTCTCGGAGGTGGAACTGGTGCTTCTGACCCTGGTGTAACTACTGCCGCAGCAACAGCAACCCTAGGCGCGATAACATATACAGTTGTTGATGCTCTTTCAGAAAGCTATGGAGCTACAGCAATTCCATATCAGGTTGTTAAAGGTGCTAACGAAGCAGCAATGCTTGCTAATCTTAGAAAAGCAATTAACGCATCAGGAACAGCTGGAACTGACTACTCAACAGGAACCGAAGCTCATCCTAATTTCGCTGCTTCTGCAAACGATGCGACTACATTGACTATCGTTTCTCGAACAGTTGGAGATGCTGCATTCACAGCAGCAGTTAATGCGCTTGCTACTACTGAAACAATGGCTAACACCGCATGGGCTGATACTACTTTCGGCGGAGGAACAGGCGATTCTAACCCAGCAGTTACATCTGATGATGCACTCATTACAATTGGAAATAGAACATATACTGCTACGCTCGAATTATCAGAAACATCAGGAGCAGATGCAGTAGCAGACCAAGTTCTTTGGGTAACAAGCGAAGCAGTGTTCTTGGATAACTTGAAAAAAGCTATTAACGAGACTGGTATTGCTGGTACAGACTATTCTACTGGAACTACGCAACACACTCAGGTATTAGCAACAACAAACGCTGATGATGCTCAGACTGTGCAGTCACGATTGCTAGGATCATCACAAAATGCAATCGCCACTACAGATACTCTTGATAACTATGCTTGGGGGTCAGCAACTCTTACAAGCGGTACGGGAGCGGACGGACGTTTGATGTTCGATACAATAACCCTTTCTGATATAGCAGTTACAGGAGAACGCTGGATTGATTTGGGAGAATCAGAATTTTACGATGGTCTATTCGTTGAAGTTGGTGGAACGCTTGTGTCAACAATTATCTATAATCATAACTAATTATGGAAGAAAAATCGGTCGCTCAAATTGTAAGACGACTAGAACAAGATTTTATATCTGGTACTGGTACTTTGATGTCGGACTACGTTCGTACAGACCTGTACACGGACATAAATACCATCTATGCGTACCTGAACTCAAAACATATCACAGGGGAAAAGGACAGCCTTGGTAGAGAAAAGCCTTTCTTCAACATTGTTTTAGCCGCTCGCAACGTGTGGTTCAGAGCAACGGACATTGATAGAAAGGACATTATCCTTACACCGACAAAAGAAAAGGACATTGTCGGAGCTTTCTTGCTCTCAGTTCACTTACAGGACTGGATGCGGAAAGAGAACTTCGGTAAGTTCCTAAACACTTGGGGTCTTGAACTTGCAGGGTTTAATTCTGCTGTAACAAAGTACATCGAAAAAGACGGGCGTTTGATCCCTTCGGTTATTCCATGGTCAAGCCTAATCGTAGATCAGGTAAACTTCGCAGATAATCTAAAGATTGAAATTCTCCAACTCACAGAAGCACAGCTTTATGCTAAAGGCTTTGACAAAGAAGTAATTGAAAGCATGTGTGATGCTGCTAAGGCTCGTGAAACGACCAAGAAGCAAAAGAAAGACAATAAGAATAGCTACTACAAAATCTACGAGGTGCATGGAAAACTTCCTTTATCATACCTTACAGGCAAAGAAAAAGATGATGATATTTTTGTACAGCAAATGCACATCATCTCGTACATGGCTTCTAACACTAAAGGAGAATTTGATGAGTTTACTCTTTACAAGGGGCGTGAAGAAAAAGACCCGTACATGCTTACGTCTTTGCTTCCTGCTACTGATGGCTCCATCTCACTTGATGGCTCAGTAAAGAACCTCTTTGATTCACAATGGATGGTAAACCACAGCGTAAAAGCTATCAAAGACCAGCTTGATCTTGCTTCGAAACTTATCTTTCAGACTGCTGACGGTAACTTTGTAGGGCAAAACGCTCTCTTTGCTATTGAATCAGGAGACATTCTTGTTCACGAACTCAACAAGCCACTCACTCAGGTAAACAACAACTCACACGACATTACCTCACTACAGAACTTTGGAGGTCAATGGAAGCAGTTGTCTGCTGAAATCAACGGTATCAGCGATGCGATGCTTGGTGTTGCACCGAAAGCTGGCTCTGCTTGGAGACAGACAGAAGCACTCTTACAGGAAAGTCACTCACTCTTTGAGATAATGACTGAAAACAAAGGTCTTGCTCTTGAAGAAAT
>JBGAVP010000036.1:0-33870 GCA_044228065.1 Chitinophagales bacterium
AAATTTTAATACCTTTAGTTTAAATTCAGTCTAGTTAAAATAATAGATTATGAAAAATACCTTTACAAAAAAACTAAAAGTTGCAGTTCTTTTTTGTCTTGCAACACTTGCCTCTCAATCTGCATTTTCTGGTACTTGTACTACTGGTGGTGCTACAGGAACAGGCTTATGCACAAGCTCTGTAGGTGTTACACCCACTTGTACTTACCAGAATATTAATAGTGGTAGTGGGGAGGACGTTACTTTAACTGGTCTTACTAGCACCACTTACTATGATTTTCAATACTCATCTGGAGGGCAGAACCCATCAGGTACCTTAGGTATGGGAACTTACATAAATGGCGTTTCTTCCAGAGTTATTGGTGTTGGTAGAAGTCCCGCCATAGCTTGTGGCTCTTGGACTGGTTCTTCTGCTATACTACAATATCGCATTAGCGCTCCTACTTGTGGGGCAGCTTCTGCCTCTCCTACAGTTTGTACGGGACTTAGTATGACAGCTGTCACCCATGCTACTAAAAATGTGACTGCAGTGGGTACAGTAACTGGTTTGCCACCAGGACTTAGTGCTACTTATGCAAGCAATGTTGTAACCATCTCTGGTACGCCAACTACAGGGGGTACATATTCATATAGCATAGCCTTGACAAATTTGTGTAGTGCTTCTCTAAATGCTACTGGAACTATTACAGTTACTGCAGCTCCTACGGCTACTCTTTCTTATAGTGGCTCTCCATGGTGTACTACAGCGGGCACCCAATCACCGTCATTATCTGGAACAAATGCATATACAGGCGGAACCTATACTTCTACCCCAGCCGGGTTGACCATCAATTCGAGCACAGGAGTTATAACGCCAAGTAGTAGCACAGCAGGCACATACAGTGTAACCTATGCTACCCCAGCTGGTGGAGGATGTTCATCCGTTAACTCTAATACGGTATCGGTTACGGTTACAGCACCTCCTACAGCTACTCTTTCGTATAGTGGCTCTCCATGGTGTACTACAGCGGGCACCCAGTCTCCAACCTTATCTGGAACGAATGCCTATACAGGCGGAACCTATAGTTCATCAGCAGGGTTGACCATCAATTCGAGCACAGGAGTTATAACGCCAAGTAGTAGCACAGCAGGTACATACAGTGTAACCTATGCTACTCCAATAGGCGGTGGATGTTCATCCGTTAACTCTAATACGGTATCGGTTACGGTTACAGCACCTCCTACGGCTACCCTTTCTTATAGTGGCTCTCCATGGTGTAAGACTGCGGGTACGCAGTCTCCGTCATTATCTGGAACAAATGCCTATACAGGAGGAACCTACAGTTCAACAGCAGGATTGACCATCAATGCAAGTTCAGGAGTCATTACACCAAGTACAAGTACAGCAGGTACATACAGTGTAACCTATGCTACTCCAATAGGTGGAGGATGTTCATCAGTCAATTCTAATACTGTATCGGTTACAGTTACAGCAGCACCTACAGCCACCATTTCTTATAGCGGTTCTCCATGGTGTACAACGGCTGGTTCGCAATCGGTTTCACTAAGTGGAACGAATGCTTATACTGGAGGAACCTATACTTCCACCCCAGCAGGGTTGACCATCGATGCTAGTTCAGGAGCAATAGACCCTAGCACAAGCACGGCTGGAACTTATAGCGTCACCTATGCTACACCAATAGGAGGTGGATGTTCATCCGTTAACTCTAATACAGCAACTGTTACGATTACAGCTCCTCCTACGGCTACCCTTTCTTATAGTGGATCACCGTGGTGTAAAACAGCAGGAACTCAATCTCCAAGTTTATCCGGAACGAATGCATTTAGTGGCGGAACCTATAGTTCATCAGCAGGGTTGACCATCAATGCAAGTTCAGGAGTCATTACACCAAGTACCAGTACAGCAGGTACTTATAATGTAACCTATGCTACTCCAATAGGTGGTGGATGTTCATCTGTCAATTCTAATACAGTATCAGTTACGGTTACAGCAGCGCCTACGGCCACACTTAGTTATGCTGGAACTCCTTTTTGTAAATCATTGGGTTCTGGTCAAACCTCTTCTCTTTCTGGTACTGGAGCATATACAGGTGGTACGTACTCTTCAACCCCGTCTGGCTTGGATTTGAATTCAAGTTCAGGAGATATAGACCCTAGTGCAAGCACTGCAGGAACTTATAGTGTTACATACACAACCCCGGCAAGTGGCGGATGTTCAGCGGTAGCTACTTCACCTGCTACTACAGTTAGGATAGATGATGTTTCTGTAGGAGGTACAACTATCGGTAATACCGTTGTTTGTGTGGGGAATTCAGTGACTTTAGGTCTAACTGGAAATGTAGGTTCCACCTATCAATGGCAGTCCTCTCCCGATAATATTACCTATACTGATATTTCTGGAGCCAACTCTGCTAGTTATGCGACTTCAACTGGGCTAGCTGTAGGGACTTACTACTTTAGAGCACAAGTTTCCAACGGAAGTTGTGCTGCAGACCCATCTGTAGAGTTACAATTGGAGGTTTATCCAGTTTTGGCTAATAATACTGTAAGCTCTTCTCAAGGTGTTTGTACTGGAGATGCACCCTTGGCATTTACAGGTTCTACTCCTACAGGTGGTAATGGTAGTTATGCATACCAATGGCAAATAAGCACTACGAGCGGCTCGTCAGGCTTTTCAAATATTTCAGGAGCTACATCAAAAGACTTAACTTATGTAACTGGAATCTCAGTCAATACTTGGTTTAGAAGAAGAGTTACTTCTACTTGTCAAGATTTTAGTACTGCCATTCAAGTGACCCCTTCTGTAATATCTAACAATACGATAAGTGCTGCGCAAAGTATTTGTCCAGGGGTAGTTCCTTCAGCGTTAAGTGGCAGTAGTCCTGCAGGTGCTACTTTAAGTTACACCTATTTGTGGGAAGAAAGCACTACAAGTGCTTTGGCTGGATTTGGTTCTGCAAGTGGAACGAATACAGGTCAAAATTATACTCCAGGAGCTCTAAGTGTAAATACTTGGTATAGAAGAACTGTTTATTCTGGCAGTTGTACAAATACTTCAACTGCTATTCAAATAACTATTTATTCTCCACCTACAGCAGCTCCAGATTTTGCGAGTAATCCTATTTGTGCTACTCGCTCTACTGTTTTAAGTGCAAATGCCACAGCCGGTTCAGGGGCTATAACGACATACGCTTGGTCATCTGGAATTGCAGGAAATAATGCAAGTGGGAGTGTTTCTGTTGCTGGACCGTTTACTGTAACAGTTACTGATAACAATACTTGTACAGTAGCCGCTACCTCACCTACTTTGGGATTCTATACCAATCCTACTGCTAGTCCTGGTTTTGGAACAGATCCTATATGTGCTGGAGCCACCTCCCTTTTGAGTGCTAATGCTACTCCAGGTTCTGGGTCTATTACTACTTATGCTTGGTCATCAGGTATTATTGGTAATAATGCGAGTGGCAATGTATCAACGGCAGGTCCATTCACGGTAACTGTTACGGACAATAATAGTTGTACTGTTGCAGCTAGTACTGGTAGCTTAGGAATAAACGCAAACCCTACGGCTGCACCTGATTTTGTCGACAACCCAGCATGTAATGGAAGTGGTACAACTATAGACGCCTACGCAAGTGCAGGCTCGGGAACTATTACAAGTTATGCATGGTCATCTACTTTAGGTAATGTAGCCAGCGGTACAGTTACTACTGCTGGAACTTATACTGTAACGGTTACCAATAGCAATAGCTGTACGGTAGCAGCCACATCACCATCATTAGTACTTTTGTCATCTAGTGCTAATATGTATTTGTTTACCGCTTCTAAAACAGCTCTTGTAGAGCAATGTACAGAAAGCGGATGGAGCTATTTTTCTGACCCAGCTGACGATACAAAGTTCTTGTTTGCTATTAAGAAAAATGGTAACAGCGCTACCTTTACAGTAGATTTAGGAAAGAGTGGTTCTACTTACGATTTGGTAGAGCGTAATATTGGTACATCACCTACTATGCCTAAGGCTAATTTTACAATGGGAAGATATTGGAATGTGGCTTACAGCGGTACTATAGGAACTCCTGTAGATGTTCGTTTCTTCTACAATCCATCCGATTTATCGGCTATGTCATCTGCTGCTACAAGTTGGGCAAGCGCTAACCCTACATCTTTATCAGGGTATACAACTAAGGTGTTTGGTAACGAATGGTTTAAGGTAAATAGTGGTGCTTATGACCCTGCGAACAATACTTGGTCAGATGTAGGAGCACATACTCTTTACACTGTTGGTTCTGGTACTATTAATTCGGTAACTTATGCTGAGTATACACTGATATCTAGTTTCTCTGGTGGAACTGTTGGAATAAGAGTAGCTCCAGTGCCTACAGGTAATAGTCCAATTGGGCTTCCAGTAGAATGGTTATATTTCTCAGCAAGAGCTACAAACAATTACATTCAATTAGACTGGGCTACTGCTAGCGAAATTAACAACAAAGGATTTGAAGTTGAGCGCAGTGATGATGGATTGAATTTTACTAAAATAGGATGGGTAGAGGGCAACAACAATTCTTCTCAAACATTGAAATATAGCTATGATGATAAAGATGTAGTTCCGAACAGAATCTATTACTATCGTTTAAGACAAATAGATAACGATGGGCAAGAAGATTTTAGTCAAATTGTATCTGCCAGAATCCGAGAGGAGGGTGGCTTTGAGATTAGCGAGTTAGTTCCAAACCCTGCGCAGAATAAAGTAAACATTTATGTGTCTACTCAAACGGATCAAACAGTGAAGTTGAAATTGACTGATTTGTTAGGACAAGAAGTTGTAAATAAAGATTGGTTGATAAAAAATGGAACGAATGGTGTAGAGATAGATCTAAGAGACATCGCATCGGGCACCTATTCGGTTACAATTATTTCAGGTAATGCTTATACTTCTAAAAAATTAGTGATTACCAAGTAATCAGTTTATTAGGAAGATTAATAAAAAGCCATCGCAAAATGCGATGGCTTTTTATATTGCTTGAAGTTTCAAGAAAGTATTCGTTTTGTTTTTTTAACGTGTTTCTTTTAACAAATTGCCACTATCCTTGTATATATTCGTTCTTAATAAGCTTATTAAAACAAATTGAATGGGGAACAAGAAGTCGGAAGTAAATACAGCAACTCCTGTTAGGCGATTCTACAGATTTTTGATGTTAGAGAAGAGAGAGATTCTATTCATCTATTTTTATGCAGCTATCAGTGGTTTGCTTTACTTGAGTTTACCATTAGGAATTCAGGCCATAGTATCTTTTCTATTTGGAGGTTTGGTTTCTACTTCTTTGGTTATTTTAATTGTATTGGTGGTAGCAGGTGTGTGCTTAAATGGTTTTTTGCAAATTCTTCAAATGCAAGTTACGGAGCGTATCCAGCGGAAACTATTTACTCGATTTGCGCTCGCATTTTCAGAGCGTTTTCCTAGGCTAAAATTAGAGGCGGTAGATGATTATTATTTGCCAGAATTAGTGAATCGTTTTTTTGATACATCGTCTCTTCAAAAGGGAATTTCAAAAATTTTATTGGATCTTCCTTCTGCTAGTATTCAAATTTTGTTTGGGTTGATTTTACTGGCTTTATATCATCCATTGTTTATAGCATTTGGGTTGCTGTTAGTGTCGCTTTTGTATTTAATTTTTCGATTCACCGCCCCTGCTGGTATTGTTACTAGTATGCAAGAATCTGATTATAAATATCAGGTAGGACACTGGCTAGAAGAAGTAGCTCGTAATGTGAAAACATTTAAGTTATCGGGTAATCCAGATTTGGCTATTGCTAAGACAGATGAATTAGTATCAGGATACTTGGATGCCAGAGGTAATCACTTTAAAGTTTTGATAGTTCAATACTGGGCATTTGTAGCTTTTAAAACGCTTATTACAGCCGCTTTATTGATAGCGGGTGCTGTTTTATTTGTGCAGCAAAAAATCAATATTGGTCAATTTGTAGCATCTGAAATAATCATTTTGACAATACTTAATTCTGTAGAAAAAATCATTACAGGGTTGGAAGGTGTGTATGATATTCTTACCTCATTAGAAAAGATAGGAAAGGTATTAGATAAGCCAGTAGAAAATGATGATGAAGGAGTAACTATCTCAACTGAAAATCCTTTTAAAGTTGAAGTTAAAAATCTTTCGTTTTCTTATCCTGATGCAACTGATTTGGTGTTGAGTGAGATGAATTTTGAAATTAAAGCAGGGGAAAAAGTTGCCATTTGCGGAACTAAAAATTCTGGAAAATCTACTTTGCTGAAATTATTTACAGGCATTTACGAAAATTATTCCGGCAGTATTCTTATTAACGATATGCCCATCAGTAGTTATAATTTGAATGAGCTGAGAAGCAACATGGGTGTTTATTTTTCTAGAACAGAAATCTTTAATGCTAGCCTTCTCGAAAATCTCACATTGCAAAGTAAGATTCCGAATCAAGATAAAATAATAGCAGTGCTTAAAGAAGTTGGGTTAATGGATTTTGTGCAAAGCAATAAAGAAGGTTTGGGGCAAATGTTAGATACCTATGGGAGGAAATTGTCGGAGAGTGCAAAGTCTAAAATACTTTTATGTAGAGCCTTGCTGAAAGAACCGAAACTATTATTGATAGATGATTTTAGGCATAATTTGGAACAGCGCGAAAGACAAAATTTAGCTACTTACATAACGAGTTTAGATAAAAAATACACTTTACTAATTAGAACTACGGATGAAGAGCTGATGAAACTTTGTGACAGAGTTTTATTGATTCATGAAGGAGGCATAGTTGCTAACGGTAGATTTGAAGAGGTTTCTAAGACAACTATTTATAGTAAATGTATGACCCAAAAAGATTAAAGATTATGTGGCTATCGGATAATGAGACAGAGCAGCGATTAAGGAGCAGAAAACTATCTTCTGTTGAAAAATCTTTTGGGCAAGAGCGGGATACAAGGCGTGTACGATTTTATGCTGCCATAGTAGTAATACTTTTTATTTTTTTATTACTGCCTTGGACTCAAAATATAAAATCACCAGGAGTAGTTACAACACTTAGACCTGAGCAGCGGCCTCAAGAACTAAATGCACTCATAGCTGGGAAAATAGAAAAATGGTATGTTAAAGAAGGCGATAAAGTAAAAGCAGGTGATACCATTTTAAAAATTTCCGAAATTAAATCTGATTATTTAGATCCGAAATTAATTGATAGAACGGAAGATCAAATTCAAGCAAAAATTGCAGCGAATAAATCTTATGAAAGTAAGGCGGGTGCTTTAGTAAATCAAATAGATGCTTTAGAGGAAGCTCGTGCTTTAAAAATAGAGCAATTAAAAAACAAAGTAAAGCAAGCGCAATTGTATATTATTTCTGATAGTATGGCAATGACTGCGGCAGGCAATCAACTAAATATTTCTAAGGAACAATTTAAGCGGCAAAAAGAATTGTATGATGCAGGATTAAAATCATTGACAGAACTAGAACAGCGAAACCAAGCCTTACAAGATGCAAATGCACGAAAAACCATAGCAGAAAATAAATACTACAATACGAAGAATGATTTGATCAATGCCATGATTGAATTACAAAGCACCAATAGGGATTATGAAGAAAAGATTTCAAAAGCAGAGTCCGAAAGGTTTCAATCCCTTTCTCAAGTTTCTAGTGGATATGCAGAAATTTCTAAACTAGAGAATCAATATTCTAATTATAAAATAAGGAATGGATTTTATTTGATTACTGCACCTCAGGCTGGACAAATAACGAAAACAGTAAAAGCTGGTTTGGGAGAAATAGTAAAAGAAGGCGAGTTGTTGGTGCGTATTACTCCAGAAAGATTTGATATGGCTGTAGAGGTATATGTGTCACCGAACGATTTGCCGCTGGTGCATGTGGGTGAGAAAATGCGATTGCAGTTTGATGGTTTTCCTGCCATTGTTTTTACAGGCTGGCCAAAGGCTTCGTATGGAACTTTTGGTGGAGAAATTACAGCTATAGATAACTTCATAGGAAATAACGGCAAGTTTAGAATACTAGTGGCAGAGGATAAATCAGAAAAAGAATGGCCTAGAAATTTGAGATTGGGAGGTGGTGCTGTAGGTATGGCACTACTTAAAGATGTGCCTATTTGGTATGAATTATGGCGGACTATAAATGGATTTCCCGCTGATTTTTATGATGGCAAAAGTACCAAAGAAAAGGATAAAAGCAAAGTAGAAAAATCGGGTGATGAGAAATAAGAAAATGGGGAAATTTATTTTTGGAATACTGTTCTTGTTCGTCAGTTTTAGTTTAACCGCTCAATCAGATACAGTTCGAACACTTTCACTTCCTGAATTTTTGGGTATCGTAAAAGCGTATCATCCTTTAGCAAAACAGGCAGACATCATTTCTGATAAAGCAAAAGCAGAACTCACCATTGCTAGGGGAGGGTTTGATCCTACCATTTATTCAGATTATGATCGCAAAGTTTTTTACGGAAATAATTATTATTCTTTTTTTGGTTCCGAAATAAAAATTCCTGGTTGGTACGGAATAGAATTTAAGGCAGGCTATGATTACACGTATGGAAGTAATATTAATCCTACCGACTTTATTCCCAACACTGGATTGGCTTATGTAGGTATATCGGTACCTGTTTTAAAGGGCTTGTTTACTGATAAAAAGAGAGCAGATTTACGCAAAGCAAAATTATTCATTTCCGCATCACAACAACAACGCACTTTGATGGTGAATGACCTTTTGTTGGATGCTATTAAAACTTATTATGAATGGACGCTTGCCTTTCGGAATAAGAAAATAATAGAAGACGCATTAGTGCTTTCACAGCAACGATTTGTCGCTACTACTCAGGCGGCATTGTTAGGAGATAGAGCCCCAATAGATTCTACAGAGGCTTTGACTCAATTCCAATCTCGTCAATATGAGTTGAATCAAGTTAATTTAGATTTTCAAAAAGCCAGATTTGAGCTTTCCAATTTTTTATGGAAAGAAGAAGAGCAGTCTTATTTATTGCCCGAAAATACAATTCCTGACTTTAATGACACAGCTCTGTTTTATCAGTTTGTTGCATTAAAATCATTAGATGAGATGGAGCAAAATATCCAAATGAATCATCCTCATATTTTAAATTATCAAGTAAAAATTAAGCAACTTGAAATTGATAGAAAATTGAAAATTGAAAATTTGAAGCCTACTTTAAATGCTAATTATAATATATTGAGTAAAGATGTGTCTACGTTTGGAAACCCCAGCTGGTCTAACTTTCGAGATTATTACAAATTTGGAATGAAGTTTAGTATGCCACTTACTTTTGCGCAAGGAAGGGGGGAGTTGAAAATGGCAAATCTGAAAATTAGAGAAGCTAAGTACGATTTAGATTTGAAGAGAAACGAACTTTCCAATAAACTTAGAAGTTATTATACAGAATTGGTAGTACTTCGTGAGCAGGTAAAATTGTACAAAGCTACTTCTCAAAATTTTGAGAAGTTATACATAGGAGAGGTGACCCGTTTTAATGCTGGGGAGAGCAACGTTTTTTTGGTAAATACTCGAGAGAATAAGTTACTGGAAGTAAAGCAAAAACTGGCTGAGGTACAGTTGAAATATTTTAAAGCTGAAGCTACTTTGAAATGGGTAATGGCCCAGTTAAATTAAGCAGCGAACCTCCTTTTTTTAATTGATTTACAACTCTTTTTGTCAATTTACATCTTTCTATATTAAAGCATTAGTTTTATGTAGATTTAAAATTCCAAAAAATACTGTGAAAATTTTTTCAAAAATACTATTGTTACTTTTTGTACTAGTTGGTTTTTATGCAAATGCAGAAAAAAACAAAACAATAGAGAATGCACCTTTGCTTTTTGCTCAAAACAAAGGACAATGGTCTGATACCATTTTGTACGCAGCAGAATTAAATCGCGGAAATTTCATTTTAGAACGAAACAAGTTTTCGTTTTTTATGAATGATTTTAACCCATACGATTTAGCACATAAAGCAAGCAAACATTCCAATGCAATTCATGGTCATATTTTTAAAATTAATTTCCAAAATGCTTTGCCTTGTAAGGTTGTAACTTCTGATGTGCTGTCAAGCTATAGAAATTATTTTCAGGGAAGTGACCCTAAAAAATGGGCAAGTAAAGTGAGCCTTTCTAAGATTGCTACCTACAAAAATTTGTATCAGCATATTGATTTAGAAGTGAAAGGTGATGGTGCGGGAATTGAGTATCAGTATGTGATTCACAGTGGTGGTAATCCTAAAGATATTTTGCAAACCTACGAAGGACTAGAAAGAATTTCAGTGAAGAATAATGAACTTTCTTATAATTTGAAGACAGGTTCGGTAAAAGAAACTAAGCTACAAGCCTTTCAAATTATTAATGGTGAAAAGAAGATTATTGCGTGTGTTTTTAAAAAAGTAGAAGATTTTTCTGTTCAATATTATTTTCCCAATGGATATGATTTGAATTATGACTTAGTAATTGATCCTACCATTGTTTTTTCTTCATACACTGGGGCTAATTCCGACAACTGGGGTTACACTGCCACTTACGGAAAAGATGGAAGTATGTATGTGGGAGGCTATGTAAATTGCACCCCTCCTTTTGGTGGATATCCTACTACCATAGGTGCATTTCAAACCACTTGGGGAGGTGGAACTGGGGCTAATAATGGAAATGGAAATGGAATCGGTTTCTCTTGTGATATGGGTATTACAAAATTTTCACCAAATGGTACAACCCTTATCTACTCTACTTATTTGGGAGGTTCCGATAATGAAACGCCACACTCATTGATAGAAGACAATGCAGGGAATTTGGCTATTTATGGAGTTACATATTCGGGCGATTATCCTACTTCTTCCAATGCATTTCAAAAGAATTTGAATTCAAATTCGGATATAGTGGTTACCAAATTAAATGCTTCGGGAACTGCCTTAATTGGGTCTACTTATTTGGGTGGCAGTGGTAAAGATGGATTGAATAATGACCCAGGAGAATTTACGTACGGAGGTTTGAAATTCAATTATGGCGATCAAAATAGAGGAGAAGTAAATACCGATAATACTGGAAATATTTACGTAGCCAGTTGTACCGAGTCTGGAGATTTTCCTGTTACATCAGGTGCCTTTCAAAGTACTAAAAGTACTGGACAAGATGGATGTGTTTTTAAATTAAATGGAAATTGTTCCCAGTTACTTTGGAGTAGCTATTTGGGTGGCAGTAGTGAAGATGCTGTTTATTCTGTGGAAGTGGCTGGAAATGGCTCTGTGTATGTGGCAGGAGGGACTATGAGTTCTGATTTTCCCACTCGCTCGGGAGCTTTAAATGGAAGTTATTTAGGCGGTACATACGATGGTTTTGTAGCGAATATTAATGCCAATGGAACGCAGTTGTTGCAATCCTCTATGATAGGTACTTCAGGAAATGACCAAGTGTTTTTTGTGAAGTTAGATTCTAAAGGTTTTGTGTATGTCTTAGGGCAAACAACAGGAGCTTATCCTGTAATAAATGCTCCCTATTCGAATGCAAATAGTGGTCAGTTTATCACTAAATTAAATTCTAATTTGGGCTCTATTGTATACTCTACAACTTTCGGTAATTCAAATGGAAATATCAATATTTCGCCTACCGCATTTCTAGTGGATACGTGTGAAAATGTATATGTAGCAGGCTGGGGCGCATCAGTAGGAAATTTTGGGCAGTTTCAAACTGATATGACCAATATGCCGCTTTCCTCTGATGCTTTACAAGTGAATACTGACGGAACAGATTTTTACTTTTTTGTTTTGGGAAAGAATGCACAGAATCTGTTGTATGCCTCTTATTTTGGAGGGAATGGTGCGATAGAGCATGTAGATGGTGGCACGTGTAGATTTGATAGCAGAGGTGTAATCTATGAAGCAATTTGTGCAGGTTGTGGTGGAAACTCTCTCACCCCAACAACTGCAGGAGTTTGGTCCACTACTAATAAAAGTGGTGATGGAACAATCGGAAGTGCCAATTGTAATTTATTGGGACTGAAAATGGACTTTAATTTAGGACCTACATCAGTAACTGTTTCTGCATTCCCTAGGGCAACAGGATGTGTACCACTCACGGTACAGTTTCAAAGTGTGTTGCAAAATGTCCAAAATGTTTTTTGGGATTTTAGAGATGGTAATACTTCTACTTTAACCAATCCTGTACATACGTTTACAGATACAGGAAAGTACAATGTAATGTTGATTGGAACCGACCCAAACTCTTGCAACGAAAGGGATACAGCTTATGTGGAAGTTTGGGTACGTGATGATAGTTTAACTGCCGATTTTGAAAAAAACACAGTCATTGATTGTTTGAAAAAAGAAGTGAACTTAAATGTAACCAATTATACCACTACTCAGTACAGTTGGAATTTGGGTGATGGTGATACTTCTAATGCTGCTTTTGTAAAACATACTTATGCTACCGCAGGTACTTACACCATTTCATTGCTAGTGTCGGATACTTCTAAATGCAATTTGCAAGCGAGTTTTAGCACACAAGTTACGGTACCGCCTATTGTTGGATTTACTGTGAACCCTACTGATACCGTGGGTTGTATTCCGCTTACTGTAAATTTCGGAAATGTAACGAATTCAAATGGCAGCTTCTATTGGGATTTTGGAGATGGAGATTCATCTAGATTAAAAAACCCAAAGCACACTTACACAAAAGGTGGATATTATACCGCTACTGCATATCTTTATGACTCTACAACTTGTAATAAATATGATACTATTCGTTTTCAAATTTTTGCCATAGACTCTTTTGCTGATGCAAGTTTTACTACTACTCGAAAATTTTATAATTGCGATTCTGTACAAATAAAAGTAGAGTCTTTTTATGCAGGAGAGGATTCAGAAACTTGGAATTTTGGCGATGGATTTATTTCTAGAAGCAATCCTGTTTCTCATACTTATATAGCTCCAACCTTTGATACGATAACGCATATTTTATACGACCACAGAAAAGTTTGTAAGCCTATAGATACTGTCAAAATTATTATCAGTCTAACTCCGCTTGCTACCTCTGTAGAGGTTCCCGATACCATAGGTTGTGTTCCATTTACTGCTGAATTAATTGGTAAGTCACCACTGCTCACTACTAAATATTATTGGTTTTTTCCGAATGGTGATACACTCAGTGGAGATACCGTGCAGTATACATTTCAGCCTGTAGGAACGTACAAAGTTTTGTGTGTGTCTATAGACTCAAACTCCTGTGTGAATGTAGATTCTAACTATGCCTACATTACGGTTATAGATGATTCTGCTCGTGCTTTTTTTGATATAAATATTGTAAATGATTGTGATTCTAATTTTATCATTAACCTAAAAAATAACAGTACGAATGCGGTAGATTACTTTTGGGATTTTGGAAACGGAAATACATCTACTTCAGTAAATCCTACTGCCAACTATACATTGCCAGGTGCTTATACCATCACACTTTGGGCTACTGATACTACCCGCTGCCATCCTCGAGATTCTATTTCTAAAACCATTTACTTTAAACCGAATAGTATTATAGATTTTACGATGCTAGATGTGTGTTTTGGACAAACTGTGAATTTTAAAAATCTAAGTAACCCTACTGCGAGTTATGTTTGGCAGTTTGGTGATTCAGATACTTCTCATATGTATTCTCCTACACATCTTTACGGAAGTGATGGCACTTACACTGTACAGTTATCTATGATAGATACGAGTACCTGCAATGTGTTTGATACCCTTAAGAAAGATGTAATTATTTATGCGCAGCCTATTGCTGCTTTTAGCCTTCCACAGGATACCTTTAAATTTGAGTACCCTGTCAGCTTTACAAATTTGAGCCAGAATTTTAATACATCTGTTTGGAATTTTGGTGATGGCACGGGTAGTGACGAAACAAGCCCTACTCATGTTTACGACCATAGTATAGGCTGGGAAACAGTTTGTCTAGAGGTTTATAATTTTGGTGCACCTTGTAGAGATACTATTTGTGATAGTTTGTTTATAGATTTTAAAGCCTTAATTGGAGTACCCAATGCTTTTTCTCCAAATGGCGATGGAATTAATGATATTGTATATGTGGAAGGTCGTGGAATTATTGAATTAGAGTTTCGTATTTACAATCGTTGGGGGCAATTGGTGTTTTTAGGAACCGACCAAAAGAAAGGATGGGATGGAATATTTAAAGGCACAGCACAAGAAATGGAAGTGTATACTTATACCGTAGATGCGAAGCTTATTAATACGCAGAATGTACAATTGAAGGGAAATATAACATTGCTGAGATAACTAGATATTAGAAAACAGAAATCAGATGTCAGACCATTCTAAAATAGAAAATTTAAAGATTAAGAAACTATTTTTCTTAGTCTGTTTTCTGTTCTCTGTTTTCTGCTCTCTAGATGCTCAAGACATTCACCTCACTCAATTTTTTACGAATCCACTAATCATTTCTCCTGCTTCTACGGGTTACTTCAAAGGTAACTACCGGGTGGGTTTCAACTACAAATACCAATGGCCATGGGCTACTACTCAACAAACTTTTAATTACCATACGCAAGCCGTTTATGCAGATGTTTCTTTTTTAGAGAATAAAGTAAAACGTGGCTGGATGGGTATAGGGGTAAACTTTTTGAACGATGCAGCAGGAGATGGAAATTTACGGTATATGCGGTTTGGTGGAAGCATTGCATGGCATCAGGCTTTCGATAAAGAAAATCGTTTTGTAGCCTCTGCGGGTTTTGTGGTAAACTATATTCAGAAGACAGTTGATTTTGAGAAGTTTTATTTCAATACGCAGTGGGTAGATGACCGAGGTTTTGACAGAACAGTGAATAGCCAAGAGCGACCATCTACCACCAATATTAGTCAGATAGACATGGGTTTTGGTGTGAATTTTAATGCACGTATCAATAAGCAATTATTGCTCGGTTCTACTTTTTCTATGCTCCATATCAATAAACCCAAAGACCAATTTTACAGCGCCAGTAATCAGTCAGGATATAGATATGTAGCTTCTGTAAACGCTCAGTACGAGCTAAATAGAAGTACAGTGCTCCAAGGCAATGTTTATTTTACCACGCAGAAAAAAGCTTGGGAAGTAGTGTTTGGGGGTATGGTAGGTTTGAAGCCACAACCTACTCGCAAAACAGAAAGTGTTTCTACTTTTTATGCGGGCATTTATTATCGTTTTAAAGATGCGCTGGCGCCTATTGTGGGCTATCAAATTAAGCAAACTCGATTGCTTATTAATTATGATGTTTTGCTTTCTAAACTTTCTACTCCTGGAAAATTAAACGGAGGTTTGGAAATTTCTTTTGTACATGTAGGTTCATTTCCTCATAAGCAGAATGAGCGAAAATATGCTTGTCCCACTTTCTAATAAGATGATTATTAAAAAAAATTAGATTACATAAAAAAGACCTTTCACATTTGCAGCGAAAGGTCTTTTAAGTTTTTATCAAAAAGGAATTACTCTTTCACAAATGGACGTGTAATTTTTCCCTTGTCAGTGGAGAGTTGTAAGTAATAAATTCCAGCAGCTAACTCGCTTACATTTATTTTTGCTTCGAATGTTTTAGTAGTTGAAATTTCTAGTGAATGGAATTGTAGCGTTCTACCAGAAATATCAAGTACTTCTATTTGTTTTGCTGTGGCATCATTTAAAGTTCCGCTTATCGTAATGAAGCTTTTAGTTGGATTTGGCTGAAGCGATAAATTGCTAATTCCACTTATTTCTTCAATACTTAGAATATTTACCTGTAAAGGATTAGAGGTATCTTTACATCCATTAGCATTGGTAACCACTACCGCATATAAATCGGAAGATGTTACCGTATAGGTTTGATTGGTATCATTGGTAAGTGCTACTCCATTTTTTAACCAAACATATTTACTGCTAGCAGGACTAGCTGTAAGTACATAACCACTTTTTGAAATAGCAGCTACTGGTGGCGTGTTTACAGTAACCAAGGTAGGAGTAACATTACTGCCACTTACACAACCATTACTTACTGTTACGTTGTAGTTTCCTCCTTGTGAAGTAGTAATTGATTGGGTAATTGCACCATTGCTCCATAGGTAACTCAAATAATTTCCAGTGGATAAACCTACACTTCCTCCAGTACAAAAAGTAGTTGGTCCGTTCGCTGTAATCGTTGGAAGAGTAAGGTTTCCTGGGTTGGTGCAAATGCTATAAGCACTGTAGTCAACTGTTTGTGTAGTATCTAAAGTTTGACAAGTAGGGCAAGCGCTTAAGCGGATGTAATACTTTGGAACACTCAACCCAAACTGAGCAGCTAGTGCATACAATTCGCCTGAAACTGGTGCTCCTAAAAGAGTTGACCAAGCAGTGATATACATACGTATGCGATATTGTCCGCAAGCCGCATTCGAAGTTCCGCTAAATTGGATGCAACCTTTTTCTGTTTTTGTGTAGGTTTTATCTGCTTGATTGGTAAGCCCTGTAAGGCCTGCAGGTAAATTTCGAACGCTATCAATTCTTACTGAATCAAAAGTTAATTGAGTACTCAATGCTGAAAAATTCAAATAGATAACATCTGAGAAAGGTTGTCCTACTTTGGCGCATTGAATGTTTTCTGGAGTAGGGTCAAATAATGTAGTTTGTGAAGCATTAGGCGTACAAGTTGCAGCCAATGCTTGTGTGGTAAATGAAATATCGTTTCCATTAGTAGTGCCACCTGTACTAGATGCCACTACACGATAATGATAGGTTTGATTAGGTGCCAATCCGCTGATAGAGCCAGTTACAGCAGTAGCAGAATTTCCTGTAGCAGTGCCTGGTGTAGCAGTAGCTGAATTTCCATAAGAAGTAGTAGTGCCCCATTCAAAAGAAACATTGGTAGAAAGACCATTCGCATTTACACTTCCATTAAGTGTTGCACTTGTTTGTGTAACTGCTGTTGCAGCGTTGGTAGTAGCAATAGGAGCACCTCCCGAAACACCACAACTTGGGTCTGCCACAAAGTTAGCTGTTTGTGCAGAGTTTACTGCTGGGCATGTTCCAGCGGTAGATTTAACACGGATAAAGTTTGGGTTAAAACCTGTTAAACTATATTGCGAAGCTAAAGCACTCAATTCGGTACTTGGAACAGTAACTACACTTGTAACTACAGTCACGTAAATCAACATTTTGTATTGTCCACAGGCGGCATTGGTAGTTCCAGTAACAAGCATGCATCCTTTGGTGCCTCCGGCATAAGTTGCAGGATTTTGATTAAATGTAGCAGTTAATCCAGCAGGGAGATTTACAATGCTATCAAATTTTACAGAAGTAACTGTAAACCCAGAAACTGATGCAGGTATTACAAAGGTATAGGTTTGACTGGCGCTAGTTCCTTGATTCCAGCAGGGGACAGCACTAGATGCAGGTGAAATGCCAGAACTTACTAATGGGTCAGCAGTACACTGAGCATAGGTAGAAAATGTGAAAGCTGTAAAAGCCATCATCAGTAAAAGTTGAATTTTTTTCATTTGATTTAGTTTTTTCGAAAAATAAAATATTTTAATCAAAACAAAGAAACTATTCTAGGAGGGTATCGTTTCATAGATTACTTTAAATTTAGTTTTATTGGTAAGATGGTTTGCTTTTCCTATCTTAGCAACCCAAAATTTTAGACAAACATGGAATTATCAGAAATTGTATCAATAACAGGAATGCCCGGCTTATATAAAGCATCTGGGAAAAGAAGTGATGGTTTAATAGCAACCTCTTTAACAGATGGGGTCACTAAATTTGTTTCAGGAAGACAGCACCTTTTTAGCACACTCGATAACATAACAGTATATACTCAGGAAGATACTCGTGAGCTCCGATTAATATTGGCCGAAATAAAAAAACAAGAGAAGAAAAATCCTGTGCCAGATACAAAAGATGATGCAAAAGTGAAAGCGTTTTTCGAAAGTATTGTGCCTGATTATGATCGCGAAAAAGTGTATGTAAGCGATATGAAAAAATTGATAAAATGGTATCAAATTTTGGATTCCAAAGGATTAATTGAAGAGCTAACATCAGAAAAGAAAGCAGAGGAAGGTGCTACTGAAGAAAAAGCTGAAAAGATAGAAGTGAAAGAGGCGAAGCCTAAGAAAGAATCAAAACCAAAGGCAGATAAATCGGTAACAAAAGCAAAGCCTATGGCTAAGCCTAGCGGTGCTGTTAAAAAGATAACAACTCCAAGAAAAGCCTCTTAATACAAAATTATTTTTATGTCAAATAATACTACAGTCTCTTCTGTTTCGGAGGAGACTTTTTTTTCGCCCAATTTTACAATTACTAATTGGGAATCTTTAAAACCATACAGCGATGATTTGTTAGAGAGAACGATTCTCAGCTTTGATGAATTTGAAAAATGGATACAAGATTGGAATGCATTTTTTGTAAAGATTGAAGAGACACTACATTGGTCATATATAAAGACTTGTGTAGATACCAACGATGCGGTAGCCAAGGAGCGTTTTATGCAATTGCAACAAGAAGTGGTTCCACCAATTTCGTTGATGGGAAATGAAATGGATAAAAAATTCATCAACTCTCCATTTCTAAATCAATTAGATCCTAAATTATTCTTTACCACCATTCGTAAAATTAAAGCAGGTTTAGAGTTACACAGAGATGAAAACATTCCTCTTTTTACGGAGTTAAATGTTTTACAAAATAATTATCAAGAAATAACAGGCTCACAAACAATAGAGCATGAAGGCAAGACACTAACTCTAGCCCAAGCTACAGCCTTGTTAGAAAATCCAGATAGAGCACTTCGCGAAACGGTTTACAGGAAAATAAATGAGCGCAAAATTCAAGATGCAGATGCGTTGGATAATTTACTAAGTGAGCTGATTCAGATTCGTCATAAAATTGCATTGAATGCTGGTTTTGAAAATTATCGGGATTATAAATTCAAAGAGCTTAATCGATTTGATTATTCTGCTGATGATTGTTTTAAATTTCATGAAGCTATGGAGCATTTAATAATGCCTATAGTAAATAAGCAAGCTGAGAAAAGGAAACAAGAATTGGGATATGAAAAATTATATCCTTGGGATTTGGATGTTGACACTACTGGAAAGCCAGCATTAAAACCTACATCCGATATCAATGATTTAATAGAAAAATCTATTTCAGTTTTAGGTAAAACCGATCCCTTTTTTGCTGCCTGTTTAACCAAAATGAAAGAGATAAAGCATTTAGATTTAGACAACCGAGCGGGTAAAGCAGGAGGTGGATATAATATGGATTTGCCAGAAACTAAAGTGCCATTTATTTTTATGAATGCCACAGGAACATTAGATGATGCAGTTACCATACTTCACGAAGCTGGTCATGCTGTGCATTCTTTTCTTACAAATGCGTTAACATATAATTTCTTTAAAGGAGTTTCTTCTGAAATGGCAGAGGTTGCTTCCATGTCTATGGAGCTGATGACCATGAATTATTGGTCAGAATATTTTTCAGATTCCGATGATTTAAATAGAGCAAAAAAGGAACATTTAAAGACTGCTTTAACCAGACTTCCTAAAGTAGCTCAGGGCGATGCATTTCAGCATTGGATGTATGAATTCCCAAATCATACAATTGCAGAGCGAAGAGCAAAGTGGTTAGAGTTAGATTTGAAGTTTTCTCCCAAAGCTGTGGAAAGGGATGGGTTTGAGCATAATATTGAAATAGCTTACCATCGC
The DNA here is from genome assembly GCA_044228065.1 of Chitinophagales bacterium. Classification (GTDB taxonomy): domain Bacteria; phylum Bacteroidota; class Bacteroidia; order Chitinophagales; family LD1; genus JBGAVP01. The sequence goes on from JBGAVP010000036.1 coordinate 19,720, forward strand.
ATTCTACATTTTTTTATTGTACCATTTTATTATATAGAATATGCTTTTGCACAATTGGGTGCAGTGGGAGTTTGGAAAAACTACCAAGATGATAGTGCTAAAACTATTGCTCAGTATAAGGCTGCATTAGTAGAAGGAGGAATTGTAACCATTCCTGAATTCTATAAACTAGCAGGGGTAGAGTTTGATTTTTCGAAAGAAAAAGTACGAGATATTGCAGCCTTTTTAGAAGCGGAATTAGAAAAAATTTCTTAGAAGATATTTACGAAGCCAAGTTGAACAACTAATCCACTTCGGTAGGGAGCATATTGTTTTACTCCGATACTGTTCAAAAGATTGTATGAAATCATAATAGGGAAAAAGAAATTTTTGCTTCGAAGCATATTGTAACCAGCACCTACAAACAGTCCTGGATAATTTCCATCAAATTTAAATTTGCCTATTTGAGTAGTACCATAAGTGGTAGTGACTTCCAGCTGCCTGTGAAGTAATTCTCCCTTCACTCTGGCAAACAATCCTTTCCATATATTGTATTGTAAAAATACTCCACCACCATAGGTATGATAGTTGCCTATTTCTTTGTAAGATTGGTCTGTGTAATTTGTTCTAGTGTACAAATAAGTTACCCCACCTCCACCGTATAATCCTTTCCATATTTGATAACCTACATAAGGTGACAATCCTAAATTTACATAACCCGAACCAAAAGATAATTGAATGTTGGGCTCAATAATAAATTTGCTTAAATCTAATTTTTTCTTGGGTTCAAAACCTTTTACGGGGGCATTGGGATTTACCGTATCTCTGGAATATGACTGTTCTGGTCTGCGAAAAGGGGCAGGTTTGTCATCGTCTTGAGCTTGTAAAAAACAAACACTGAAGAAGAGTAGTGAGAATGATAAAAGGAATTTTTGAAGCATAAACTTAGTTTCTCTACTAAACGAATTTAATTCAATTTATTGTTAAACAGTATAAGCACTTTTGTTTTATATTTTTTTACAAATATCAACACCGAATTAAAATATTTTTCCAGGATTTAAGATTCCCTTTTCATCAAAAACCTTTTTAACAGAACGCATTAAATTCAGATGCATTTCTGAGAATTTCACATCCATAAATCTACGTTGTACCCATCCTATACCATGCTCCCCACTAATAGTGCCGCCTAGTGATACCACCTTTTCAAAAATTTCGCGCACACCTTTTGGCACTTCGTTTTTCCAATAGCCATCACTCAATTCATCTTTGATAATGCGAACATGCACATTGCCGTCTCCTGCATGGCCATAACATACCGAGCGGAAATTATATTTTTTACCAACTTCTTTGATGTGTACTAAAAGTTCGGGTAAAAAATAACGAGGTACTACAGTATCTTCTTCAATAGTTACAGCTGTAGTTTTTACAGCATTGGCTACATTTCTACGCATACGCCATAAATCTGCTTTTTGAGCTTCTGAATCTGCAAATAATATTTCTCCACAATCAAATTGAGTTAACACTTCGTATAACTGCTCACTTTCTTTTAGCAACACGTCCATATCATTTCCATCCAATTCTATTAGAAGATTTGCTTTTACATCGGGTTCTATAGGAATAGTTACGTCACCCAACCATTTGCATACCCAATCTATAGCTTCCCGCTCCATAAACTCCATGCAGGAAGGAATAATACCTGCCCTGAAAACGGCTGATACAGCAGCACAAGCTTGCTCCATAGATTTAAAAGGAGCCAATAAAACTAAATTGAATTTTGGATACGGGATTAATTTTAGAACAATGGTGGTTACTATTCCCAAAGTGCCTTCGCTCCCCACCATGAGTTGTGTGAAATTATAACCCGTAGAATTTTTTAGTACATTCGCTCCTGTCCATATCACTTCACCATTTGCTAGAACTACTTCTAAGTTTAAAACAAAATCTTTTACTACGCCATATTTTACGGCACGGGGACCACCGCTATTACAAGCAATATTTCCACCAATAAAAGAAGATCCTTTGCTGGAAGGGTCGGGTGGATAAAATAAGCCTTTTTCTTTGACTGTATTTTGTAATACTTCAGTAATAACTCCTGGTTGTGTAATTACTTGTAGATTCTTATCGTCTATAGTTAATATTTGATTTAAGCGTTCAACGCTAAGCATCACACCGCCATACAAACAAAGACTATTGGCTGAAAGTCCTGTGCCTGCTGCTCTTGGACAAACTGGAATGGTTTGCTCAAAACAATAGCGCATTATTTTGCTTATTTCAGCAGTGTTTGCCGGTTTCAAAACTACTTCTGGGTAGAAGCGTAAATCTTCCGTTTCGTCTTTCGCATATTTATCTAAACCAGCGCCAGAAGAGATTACAAAATCTTCGCCTATAGTTTGTTTGAAAAAGGCAATATCGGATTCTGATATTTTTTTAAAATTGAAATTGGTAGGTGTAGAATTCATGCTACAAACTTACAGAAAAAAATAGCTCAGTAAGTAAGGGTCAATTTTAAGAAGAAAAGTTATTTAGAAAGGAATTGTGAAATGTTTTACTTCATTTCAATTGGTGAGCTAATATCTTCTATACTTTATTCAATTTTTTTGATTGGGCACAATAATTTGTGAATCAGTCAACGTATTTTGGCAGAAAAAGTTTCAGAAATGCTTTTTTTTTGTCAAAAATTGTATATTTGGTAGTATTACATTCTCACAAATTAGTATAAATTATGAAAATTAACAGATTTACATTAGCATTTGTTTTAATATTCTCCATTGCTTTTTTTGCAAATTTATCTGCACAAACTGTTGCTCCTAAACAGTTAGTTGGCAAATGGTTGTTTGCTGATTTCTCTTATAAGTCAGCTGAACATCCCGACCAAGATTACACCCTTAGCAGAAAAGACTTTGAGAACATGATTAAGTTCAAAAAAACAATGGCTATCAATGAAAGGGAAATGAAAGAGCAATACGGAGATATGATAATTGATTATGTGTATCAAATAGAAGGGAATATACTCTATTATTGGATTCCAGCTTCGCAGGATGGAAAAACAGTTTTAGATGATGCCGTGAAAAAATCTACTCGTACTACTAAATATAATGTAACATTTGAAAACGGAAAAATGGTTTGGATGCGCCAAAATTCAGCTTATATTTTGAAATTGATTTTGCAAAAACAATAAGAGTTATTCCTATTTCCATTAAAAAACACACAAATTATTTTTCTCAAAACAAATAGTTGTTATGAATAAAAAATTACTACTTCTTTTTTTATCGTTTGGCTTTTTTGCCAATTATTCATTTGCTCAAAATGTAAACTACCAGTTGGAGGTGCGTTATTTGGGATGGGATGGTAGAGGTGATCAAAGTGGGAATCCAGAATATGCGTATTTGGTAACTCCTACTGATAACGTGAATGGAGCAGGTGCTCAGACTTGCTTCTACTACGGAGATGATTTACCAGGAACCGATGTGAATGGATCTGTGACTTCTATTGCGGGGGGTAATTTTAATGTGATTAACCAATCTGCAAGAATCCGAAATGTAACTAATACTTCTGCAACCTCAATAGGAATCAATTTGACTGCTTATGAGAAAGATTGTAGTAATAATTGTACTTACAATCCAGGCTGTAATTGTGTTTTTCTGTTAGGTTGTTTAACAGAAGATGATGATTTGGCTCAGTGTAATAATCTTACTACTGTTAGTTTTAGAAATCAAACTCCTTGTCAATGGAATGATTACTCCATTGTAAGATGTGGCTCTTATACTATTGCTATTAGAGTAAGATGGGAGTATGCTACTGTAAGTGCTGGTGCTATTTCTAAGATATCTTATTCTTTTTGTGGATTAGGAGATCCTCCGCAGATAAATGACTCCATCGCTGGTTCCCCATTTGTTTCTTACCAATGGCAATTTAGAAATAATTGTGCTGGAGTTTGGACAGATATTCCTGGTGCTACGGCAGCAAGCTACGACCCTCCTGCAGGTTTAACTACTGCTCGTTGTTATCAAAGAGTAGCAACTGTTTGTCAAATTAATGGTAGTTCTATAAGTGCCGCAAGCAACTCTAATCAAGTGGTGTTGACTAGTGGAATTTCTGGGAATACAGTGGCGAGTAGTGCTAACTTTTGCGCAGTTTCTGCCCCGCCTCAAACTTTAACAGGCCCTGCAGTAACAGATGGGGTTCATACAGATTATCTTTATGATTGGCAGGTAAGTACAGACGGTGTAAATTTTAGTTCTGTTCAGGCAAGCTCAACCATATTGAATTATACTACTGGAACACTTTCAACTACAACTTACTATAGAAGAAAAACTTGTCCTGCTCAAGATAATGATTTAGGAGGACCAGCCCCAGCTTTTTGTATTGGTAGTTGCGATAATTATAGCAATATAATTACAATAGGGGTAACTACGCCAATTACAGGCAATACAATTATTGGAACACAAACTGTATGTGGAATTACTGATCCAAGTATTTTAACAGGCTCTTTACCAGGAGGAGGTACTGGAGTTTTTGTTTATCAATGGCAACAAAGTGCTGCTGTTGGTGGTCCTTTCACTGATATTTTTGGAGCAAATAGTCAAAGCTATGACCCACCTTCTTTAGCTGCTACTACCTACTACCAAAGGGTTGTTACTTCTGGGGTATGTTCTAGTACCAGTGGTATTGTTACTGTCACAGTAGTTCCTGATATTACAGGAAATGTTATTTCCGGAGGTCAATCTTATTGTGGAGCTGGAGATGCTCCTGCCTTTACGGCACCAGTACCTGGGGGTGGAACAGGCACGTTTACTTATTTATGGGAACAAAGCACTACGGGAGTAGGGGGCTGGTCTCCTGCTTCTGGTACGAGTAATTTGGTAGGGTACGACCCACCTTCAGTTGCAGTTACTACTTATTATAGACGTACAGTATTCTCAGGGTCGGTTCCATGTACAAGTTTAAGTAATTTAGTAGTAATTGTGGTTACTGCTCCTATTACTAACAATACTATTAACAGCAATCAAATCAACTGTGATACGTTGCAAGTTCCTAATTTGCAATCGGGAGCTACTCCAAATGGAGGGAATGGAATATTTAGTTACTTCTGGCAACAAAGTACTGATGGAGGTCTTACTTGGGCAAATATCGCTGGAAGTTTAACTCAGAATTATCAACCAACCGTAATAGGACAAACTACAGTGTTTAGAAGAGTAGTAAGTTCGAGTGTTTGTTCTGATACAAGTAATAGAGATACTATTACCATAGTACCTGCGATTAAAAATAATGTGATAGATGGATACCAAAGATTCTGTGGCCCTGGAAACCCTGCAAACATAGTAGGTCAAACTGCAACAGGGGGAACAGGAGTATTAGCTTACACTTGGGAAAGCAGTCCAGATGGCTCAAATTGGACTCTAATTGCTGGTGCAAATAGCGCTAGCTATGACCCACCATCCGTTCTTAATTTTACTACATACTATCATAGAATAGTAAAATCATCTCTATGTACCTCTATAAGCAATGTATCAACAGTAGCTATTTTAAAAATACCAGTAGTAAGTCAGTTGATAAAAACAGATTTAACTTGTTATAAATCTGCAAACGGTACTATTAATGTAGCTGGAAATAGTTTTAATGGAGGAATTAGTTATTCAATAGATAGTACAGCTTCTTATCAATCAAGTGGAAGTTACACCGGATTGAGTATTGGAACTTACTATGTGTATGTGAAAGATGATAGTGGTTGTGTTAATAATTATAATAGCAACCCTGTTATTTTAACTCAACCAGACAGTTTGTATTTATCATTTACAACAGCAGACGCAAGTTGTGCAAATGTTTTGAATGGTCAAATCAATGTGACACCAACAGGTGGAACCCCTAACTATAACTATAGTTTAAATAATGGCTCTGTTCAATCTAGCAATGTATTTGCTAGTTTAGGTGCAGGTTCGTATTTGATTACTTTGTTTGATAAGAATGGTTGTAAAGACACTGCTACTGCTGTTATTAATAATTCTTACATCGTTTCTCTTGCCATCGATTCACAGAAAAATGTTTCTTGTAATGGTGGTAACGATGGATTGGTAAGAGTCAAATTAACAGGTGGTACAGCTCCAATTACTTTCTCTATCAATGGAGTTACTTATCAGCCCGATTCTTTATTTACTGGTCTTACTGCGGGTACTTACTTAGTTACTGCAAAAGATGCTAAAGGTTGTACGGATGTGGTGAGTGTAACAATTACTCAACCTGCAATATTATTGGCTACTATAGATTCGGTGACTAATGTATTGTGCAATGGTGGAACAACTGGTGCAATTTACACCACAGCCTCTGGTGGAACTGCTCCCTATACTTATTTGTGGAGCAATACTTCATCAACGGATGATATCACTGGTTTAACTGCTGGAACCTATGCGCTTACTATTACAGATGCCAATGGTTGTAAAGCAGTAAACTCTGCTACTATTACTCAACCTACCGCTTTGTCGATTAACCTAGCATCATTTACAGATGTGAAATGTAATGGTGATTCTACGGGAAGTATAGACGTTTCTGTAAATGGAGGAACACCACCGTACACTTTCTTATGGAGTAATGGTACTACAACAGAAGATGCATCTAACTTAAAAGCAGGAACATATACAGTTACTTTAACTGATAACAACGGTTGCCAAAAAACACTTTCTCAAACTATAGCAGAGCCTTCCGCATTGAGTTCTTCGGTACTAACAACTACTGATGTAACTTGTGCAGGAGCAAATGACGGAGGAGCAACCATTTCAGTAAGTGGAGGGGTAGCACCTTATTCTTTCCAATGGTCAAATGGTACCACTTCTCAAAACTTATCTGGGGTAGCAGGTGGAACTTACAATTTGGTGATAACGGATAAGAACGGTTGCAAATCTTATTTATCTGTAACTATTAATCAACCAACTTCATTGACTGTAACAATTGATTCAGTAATTAACAGTTTATGTAATGGTGGAACGGGTGGTGCTATTTATACTACAGCATCAGGCGGAAGTGGCTCTTATACGTACACTTGGAGTAATACTGCTTCTACAGATGATGTTACTGGTCTTTCTGCAGGAACTTATACATTAACAGTGAATGATGTAAATGGCTGTTCAGCTGTAACTTCAGCTACTATTTCTCAACCACTTCCTTTATTCATAAACATTGCAGCATTTAACGATGTGAAATGTAATGGAGATTCTACAGGAGCTATAGATATTACAGCTACTGGTGGTGTACCTCCTTATTCTTACTTATGGAGTAATGGTGCAATAACAGAAGATATTTCGAATTTGACTATCGGAAGCTACACGGTAACTGTAACCGATACAAACGGATGTCAGAAATTAGCTACTCAAGTGATAGCTGAACCAACCGCATTGCTTGCTTCTGTTGTTTCTACTACCAATGTGACTTGTGCAGGCGCTAATGACGGAGCAATATCCGTTTCGGTTTCTGGAGGGGTAGCGCCTTATTCTTACGCTTGGTCAAATGGAAGTACTACTAAAAATATTAATGGAATAGGTGGAGGATTGTATGTACTTGAAATTACAGATAAAAATGGTTGTAAAGCTTATTTGGATACTACTGTTGTAGAACCATTGCCACTTTTAATCAATATTGCTAGCACCAATGTAAGCTGCAAAGGTGGAGCTACTGGTACAGCTAGTGCAAGTGCTACAGGTGGAACACCAAATTACAGTTTTGCATGGAGCAATGGAGGCAATACAGCAAGTCTTACAGGATTAGCAGCTGGCACTTATAAAGTGACAGTAACAGATAGCAAAGGCTGTACAAAAGTAGACTCAGTAATTGTTACTGAACCTGCTTTAGCATTAAGTGTAACAACTACTAAACAAGATGCAGCCTGTGCAGGCGTAAGCAACGGAAGTGCAGCAGCAAATGCAGCAGGCGGAACCTTCCCATATACTTATATCTGGAGTAATGGTTCAACCAATAGCAGCATCAGCAACTTAGGCGGAGGAACATACGATGTAACGGTAACAGATGCAAACGGATGTACTGCATTTGGAACAGTAACTATCAACCAATCAGCAGCTATGACATCGGTAATATCTGGTGTACAAAATGTAAGCTGTTTTGGAGGCAATGATGGGGCTGCTACAGTGACCCCAAGTGGTGGAAAAACACCATATACTTACTTATGGAATACTTTCCAAAATACAGCTACAGTAACTGACTTTGCCGCAGGCTTACACTATGTAATAATTACTGATTCTAATGGATGTGAGAAGAGAGACAGTATCATCATTACTGAGCCTACTGAATTGAAATTAGCGGTAAGCGGAACCAATGTGAATTGCAAAGGAGGAGCTACTGGTACAGCTAGTGCAAGTGCTACAGGTGGAACACCAAATTACAGTTTTGCATGGAGCAATGGAGGCAATACAGCAAGTCTTATAGGATTAGCAGCTGGCACTTATAAAGTGACAGTAACAGATAGCAAAGGCTGTACAAAAGTAGACTCAGTAGTTGTTACTGAACCTGCTTTAGTGTTATCAGTTGCTACTACTAAGCAAGATGCTTCTTGTGCGGGAGTAAGCAATGGCTTAATCAATGCAGTAGCTTCTGGTGGAACATTACCATATACTTTCTTATGGAGCAATGGTTCTTCAAGTCCTACTATCACTAATTTGGCAGCATCTACTTATACAGTTACGGTTACCGATTTAGGTGGTTGTACTACTTCTACTTCTGTAACCATTGGACAAAAATCTGTGATTACTTCTTCTATTACTGGAACAAATGTGAAATGTTTTGGTCTAGCAACAGGAGCGGCAGATCTGACTGTGAATGGAGGTACTGCTCCATACTCTTACTTGTGGTCAACTTTCCAAGGCGCACAAGATTTGAGTCAAATTGTAGCAGGTACTTACTATGTGATTATTACCGACTCTTTGGGTTGTGAAAGAAAAGATAGCATTGTAATTACACAGCCTACCCAATTGGTAGCAAACATTGCATTGAAGAATATTTCTTGTAACAATTTGAACGATGATACTTTAACATTGACAGTATCAGGAGGTACACCAAACTATACTTATAACTGGTCAAACACTGCAACTACTAAAGATTTGTTTAATGTGCCAGGTACAAATACTTATTCTGTAACTGCAACGGATCAAAATTCTTGTACCGTAAGTACTTCTGCTTTAGTGATTAATCCAGCACCTATCGATTTGAATGAGGTAGTCACACAACCTAAATGTTATGGCTATCAAACAGGAGCTATTGATTTGATAGTTTCGGGTGGTGTTCCTCAATACACTTATCAATGGAATAGCAATGCAAACAATGCTACTACTCAAGATGTAGCTAATCTATTGGGTGATTCTGTTTATTATGTGGTTACAGTTACCGATTCGAAAGGTTGTAAAGCAGTAGACTCTGTATTTATGACTCAGCCAGAAAATCTTTCTACTAATGGTTATATCAGAAATGTACGTTGTAGTGGAGATAAAGATGGTATTATACAAACCTTCGTATCGGGTGGGGTACAACCTTACACCATTCAATGGTATGAAGATAGTGTGAATACGCCTTGGATTAATGGTCCACAAGGTCCTATTACCGATTTCTGGGAGAAACGTCCAGGAGGACAGTACTGGATAAGCGTAACCGATGTAAACGGCTGTAATGCTACTTCCCTTTACATTGTGAAAGAGCCTGCTAAATTGACCTTGTCATTAACTAAAAAAGATGCTACTTGTCAAGGCGCAAATACAGGTTCTGTAACTGCCATAGTAAGCGGAGGTTCTAAACCTTATCAATACTTATGGAATAACTTCGCTACCGATTCTTTCCAAAGTGCGGTACCAGGTGGAGTGTATACGGTGTTGTTGACTGATTCTAACGGCTGCCATGCTACAGATAGCATTACAGTAGCGGGTCAACCTGCTATCTTGTTTACCAATCTTTCTGTAAGCAACCCTACTTGTTCTGATGGAAACAACGGTTTTGCATCGTTGGCTGTATCGGGTGGTGCTATTCCTTATGCTTACAATTGGAACACGCCTACACCACAAACGGGTGCTACTGCTACTAATTTGAGCGGAGGTGTTTATGTAGTTACAGTTACCGATAAAGCAGGTTGTCAAAAAGTAGATACTGCTAATGTAGTAGCTCCTGCACCTATTGTAGTGACCAACTCTGGCAATGGAGTATCTTGCTTGAATGCTGGAAACGGATTTGTAGTATTGGCAGTAACGGGTGGTAAAGCTCCTTATGTGTTCCAAATGAATGGAATTTCACAAGGTACCGATACCTTTAGAGGATTAGGACCTGGAACCTATACTGCGGTAGTACGTGATGCCAACGGTTGTGAAGGTACCAGCACCTTTGTGATAGCGCCTTCTACTACTATTTCGGTTGATTTAATAGCCGACCACGAAGTAGTATTGGCGGGTCAAGAAGTGAAATTGTTTGCCAACGAAACTTCCGATACTACGGTAACAAGTTTCAGTTGGATTCCTAATGACTCGTTAGATTTCACAGCTTGTGGTACGCCTACGCTTTGTAAGACTCCGAGTGCGTTCCCACGTCAAACACAAACGTATGTAGTAACGGTAACCAACGCAAGAGGCTGTAGTGCCAGCGATACGGTACGCGTAGAAGTAAGCAACGATATGTCTGCTTTCTTCCCTGCTGCCTTTACTCCAAACGGTGATGGACTGAACGACCGCTTTGAATTTGACATTCTAGGTTCTACCAATAACGATATTCAAATCTGGAACAGATGGGGTGAAAAAGTTTACAGCAATCCTACTCAACAAAACGGAATACACCAAGGTGGAGCCAATGGATGGGATGGTACTTTCCGTGGCAAGGCTTGTGAGTTTGGAACCTACACTTACCAAATAGAAGTTACTTACTTTGATGGACACAAAGAAACCAAAGCAGGAACTGTTATCTTAATGAAGTAAGAGGTAGTACTTCTTTCTTTAAAATACCGCAGCAGTTTTGTTGCGGTATTTTTTTTGTTCAATGTTTCGGGATGGCAAAGATTTTTCACCGCAGAGGCGCAGAGCGTTTTAACACCAAGCGCACCAATAGCAGGAGGTATAAAATAGTGTGCGAACATATAGGGTGATGTTTCACTGTGGTATAAAACAGTGTGCGACTATATAGGGTGAAGCTTTCATGTAATATAAAACAGTGTGCAACCATATAGGGTGAAGCTTCTATGTGCCATAAAACAGTGTGCGACTATATAGGGAGAAGCTTCTGTGTGGTATAAAACAGTATGCGAGCGGGCAGGTAGTAGTTTCCATGTGGTATGAAGCAGTCTGCAACAGTATAGAGTGGAGTTCAACACTACTATGAAAAGGTGGTGCACAAGGCAAGTACCAATTGGAAGGTGCTATGAGAAGGTGATGCATAAGGCGAGTACGAATTGGTTGGTACTATGGGAAGGTAGTGCACAAGGCAGGTACCATTTGGTAGGTGCTATGAGAATGTGATGCACAAGGCAAGTACCAATTGGTAGGTACTATGGGAAGGTGGTGCACAAAGCAAGTACCAATTGGTAGGTGCTATGAGAAAGTGGTGAATAAGGCAAGTACCACTTGGTAGGTGCTATGGGAAGGTGGTGCACAAGGCATCTTCCGCTTGCGGGCTGTTCTCTCCTCCGCTGGCGGAGGTGGCACACCAAAGGTGTGTCGGAGGTGGTGGCAGCTTCCGCTAGCGGAGGAACCTATGTTTATAACAAGCTGTTCGACATGTTCTGAAAGGCATGTCGAACTAAAGATAAAACGCCATTTTTAATGGCAAGTATTTAGAAAGAAATGCTTCATAAATTAAAAAAATTATTTTTATCTACTCTTCGCGATGCCCTTAGGAACATCATGAATAGCACAAAAGAAAATGACAACAATAGAAACAGAGAGAAGTAAGCTAAGATTTTATTTAATCATTGGCTTCACGACTATATTTTATTGTGGCTTTGGGTCAATGTTGTTTTGGATATTTTCCGTTATTGTTAAAAGCGGTAAAGATTTGCAACCTAAAGATTATTTCATCTTGGTGTTTGGTTGCTTAATGTTTTTAATGGCTGTTTATAGTATTGTCCGCTATTTCAAAAATTCTCCCACAGTTGTTGTTGACAACCGAAAAATTTCTTTCAATGACGAAACTTATTATTGGACAGATATTGCACAAATTGACTTGACAGGCAAACGACCTTTCAAATATCTTTTCAACTTTCCAATGGAAGGAGCAATGCTAACCTTTGGAAGGAGCAATGCTAACCTTCAAGGATGGAACAATTAAATATTTCTTTGACGATATGTATTCCAACTCATGGAAAGTAAAATCATTAATACAACAAGTAATAATCAACAAAAAGGAAAATGCAGAAATTCTAACGCATCAAGTTGACAAAAGCGAAATGCGTTTGGAGAACTTTGGAAATATTTAAGGGCAATCAATTTACTTCTCTTCGGGGAATTAGTTTGTGGGGTATGATTGGTTTTTTCACCTACTTGTTTTTTCTTCCAAAACAAATGACACCAACAGCATTTATAATATTCTTCGGAGTATTTGGGGGCTTTTTGGTTTACCTTTAATTCGTATCTCATGCACTACTTTGTTTTGTCAGACAACTATTTTGCAATTAGAAATCACAACTTCATTTGGAAGAACAAAGTTTTATAGAATTGACGACATCAAAGAAATTGTTTTTGAAACAATAAGGAAAATGCCAAAACTGTTTAAGAATAATTACAAAGGACTTTAGAAATAAACTTTATCCTGCTGGAACACTTCGAGAGAAAATGTGGCTTGACATGAAAGATAAACTTGAACTAAAAGGAATAACTGTAAGGAATGAGTGCATCTAATTAACCGCGCACTCCCAGTTCTCGCATGTTTAGGGGAGCGTAACTTGTGAGAATAAATAAATGATGTTTGTAACATTTCACAAAGCCGAAAACGCTGGTTGCTATTTTAGAGACCTATGGTATAAGCTATGTTAGAGTCTGAAAATGCCAACATAACGAAAGAAAAGTATGATAGAAAAATCAATAGCACGACTTCAGTTTTTGTGTGACACTATTCCTGATTTATTGACTGAGATTGACGAACTGACTTTTAATGAGAAAACAATACCTGAAGAGTGGAGTAAAAAAGAAATTATAGGGCATCTTATTGATAGTGCTACCAATAATCACCATAGGTTTGTAAGAGGGCAATTTGAAGAAACACCTACCATAGCTTACGACCAAAACAAGTGGAACAAATACAATTACTATCAAGAAATTGACAGGTTGCAGATTATATCTTTTTGGGCAATATACAACCGACAAATATTGGAGTTAATGAAGCATATTCCTAAAGAGAAGTTGAACAATAGAATAGTAACTAGCAATGACAATAGTTTTACAATTGAGTTTTTATTTACAGACTATGTTGACCATTTAGAACACCATTTACGACAAGTTCTTACTTATTGACAAACACTAAAACAATACCGCTCTGCTCGCTGGCGCATGCTTGTATCGTATGTCAATGTTGTTGCATACTAAGTGGAGTGAAGCGCATGTAACAAGCATGCGCTAGCGGTGGACATTCACCGAAATGGAAATTTAGAGCATAAACCTTGGGGGCAAAAGAGTTTTCGCTGTTTGACCCAGATAATAACTTACTTATATTCGGACAAGAAAACTAAAAACTATGAATCAGAATAAAATTGTTCCTTGCCTTTGGTTTCATACAGCAGCAGGAGAAATGAGAGAAGTAACCCAGTATTACAAAAATATTTTCGGTGAAAATTTTCAAGAAGGAGTAACAATTCCATTGGGAGAAACCCCTAGCGGAAATGCCGAAATGTGTGAGGTGCATATTTTTGAAAAGAAGTACACTTTCATGAGCACTGCAAACAAACATCATTCCTTTAACGATGCTCTGGCATTTGCCATTAACTGTGAAAATCAAAATGAAATAGACAAGTTTTGGGACTATTTTACCCAAGAAGGAGAGGAGGTTCAGTGCGGATGGTGTATAGACAAATTTGGACTTCGGTGGCAAGTGTTACCCGAAAATTTAGGAGCATTAATGAGTAAGCCCAACTCCTTTGAAGTAATGATGAAACAGAAGAAAATAATCATTGAAGAATATTTGAAATAAAAAAAGAATAGACATCGTAAGACT
>JBGAVP010000064.1:0-3773 GCA_044228065.1 Chitinophagales bacterium
GCCTTTCTCGTGTTCCTGGATCGCCTTAACAATCTGTGTTTCTGTGAAGTTCGATTTTTTCATAATTGAGCTTTTTAAAGTTGATAAATATTTGTCCTTTTTCAACTTTTAAATGGCTCAACTTTCAGGGAAGCTGACACAATGACAAGAGAAAACCAGCCGCTAACATCGCATTGCCGAAAGCGCGGGTACAGTGGTTAAGGATAGTTTTGTTCGTTCTTTTTAGTTTAGTGTTTGCGGATAAGCAGGCGCATTTTTAACCGCGCCTTCGGCAATCCGTCAAACGTTACCTGCAATGGCTTGTGTGCTACGTGGGGATTTTTAACGTAAAATGAATGAGTATGAAAACAGAAGAATTAGACGATAATAACAAGAAAATAATATCACAAATGATGGCAGAATTTCCACCATTTGGCGACCATGAAATAGTATATGAAAGTGATAATACAGTATTAGTTCAAAAAGGAAAAGATACAGTTCAATACCTTATTGACTATGGGTTTATTATAAATAGATATGACTTAAACAAGGACGACAAACGGTATATGCAATTAACCGAAAAAGGCAGAGAGTTGAAGGATATAGGGTCAATTGATTCATATATGCAAGTTCAAAATGAAAATGTAGATAGAGTTAAATCCGATAATGACCGTAAGGAAATGGAAGTGAGGAGGAATGGTTATTTGTATTGGATAAGCGTTTCAATTGGTATTTCAACAGCAATTGCTGCTTTTTATTATCTATTAGAGATTTTTCGGATTCAATATCATTTGGGCTTACCAAATCATGTTTTCTTTTAAATAACATTTTAAAGAATACTTCTATTTTAGCCCAATAGTCTTTACCCTTAAAACCATGTGAACCTAAATCTATTTCATTGGTGCTATCAGAAGCAACCAAATCCACCTCTTTTTTAGACCCACCTAATCCCACAGCACACATTGATACAAATTTTTTAAACCATTTCATTTTTCTATATTTAGTGTTTTAAATAATTAAACCTTATTGACAATGGTAACAATTAAAAACAATTTCGATGCTTACAAGTCTGACTTTAAAAAAGATACAGGACTTGACTTTAATCCTACCAATATGCAACTTTATATTGCCTATTTTAAAGCGAGAACAGCTGATACACAAATGCAAATAAGCGTTGGTGTACTTCAGGAGTTATCGAATATGAATAATAGACGACATTAATTTTCAAACTTGACACAAGTAATACGTTCATCAATAATACGACCAGTTTTATTCTCTGTATAATCAACACAAGTTAAAGACAAATCAGCAAACGGGAATGGAATTGTCTTTTTGTATTCCCCATTCGGAACATGGACAGAAGCGTACTTATTAATTGCCACAGCAGGTAACAACACATTTGAGAAAAAGCGCAGTATGTCTTTTGTGAAAAATACTACAACCCTGCTTAGTATTGCTTTTAATGATACTTTTGCGCTTCCTATGCGCTTCTTCGCAAATCTGTAAACCGTTGTTTCCATATACAATGATAATGATTTTTACTTTAAGTAGGAAATTATTTTTAGATTGCTAATAGGTTGTTTTGCCTAATTGGCTTTTCTCATATTATCGTGTCTTTCTTTAGAACTATCTTCTTTTTCTTTATTTCTCTTTTTTTCTAGTTCTTGCGCATCTAATTCGTCTTTTGAATAGTTCAATATTCCTGTATAGTCTAATGCCCCACTAATTTTTTGTACACCAAATTGTTTTTTAGTATCTCTAAATACTTTATCCATTTTACCTGTTGCAAATCCAGCAGCTACCGACTGAACTTTTCCGTAAGTTGGAACTGTTCCTGCTATTGCTCCACCAGTAGCCAATCCTGCATCTAATACTGCCATAAGAATATTTAGGTATTCTGCTCTGTTACTATTATCTTTCATTTCTTTTTCGTAGAAATGATTAAACATAACCCCGAATGTTGCTGCCATTTGGTATGTTGTAAATAAAGTAATATGTTGCATTGAATGTGGAACTTCCTCCCCTGCTATATTTAATTCATTTGAAACAGGCTCGTCTTTATCACGTTTCCAATCTGGGTAGAATGGTGAATACAAACCACCTGCGCTATATTTTTTCCCAAGCCATCCTGCCCCTGCTAATCCACCTAAGATAAATAGCGCAGACCCAATAGACCTTTGTTTTATTTTAAGAATTATCGCATCAGCTTCCTCATTAGTAACCTCTCCTAATGATTCTTTAATAATATTATTCATTTTTTTAGCTTCTGCTATACTACTTACAAGACTAACAGGATTAGCCATTGCCGACCTTCTTGCTATATTAGCAGGAACAGTAGCAATAGGAACTAATACATCTGCTATTGCACCTTTAGTATATTCCCAATTTGCTTTCCATTCTTTTTTTAGTGCAGGGTTTTCTTTCCCTAATCTAACCATTTCTAAGGCAATCTTTTTTTGTTTTTGAGCATATTCTTTTAAAGAACCACCCCAAGCATTTCCTTCTAAAAATATTTCTTGCTTTGCTCTAATCCAAGCTATTTGTTCTGCTTGTTCAATAAGCATTGGGTCGTTGTAATTTAAGTTATGGTCTGCATAATATTTCATTATATTACCAAATGAAGCATTGTAAGTTGCTCTTTTAATTGGGTCTTTCACGATTTGATGCCACCCAGCAGAAGACATATCAATAATCCTATTACCAATATGTGATGTTGTACGTAAAACCCTTTCTGCATTAGGGTATTTAGCTTTTATATCATCTGATAAAAAGTCTGCCATATTTATAGATTCATCTACGTATGGGTCGTTTTTCTTAGATAATTCAGTAGTGCTACTTTTTGAAACATCTCTAAT
Organism: Chitinophagales bacterium; assembly: GCA_044228065.1. Taxonomy (GTDB): domain Bacteria; phylum Bacteroidota; class Bacteroidia; order Chitinophagales; family LD1; genus JBGAVP01. The sequence goes on from JBGAVP010000064.1 coordinate 2,835, forward strand.
AGTTGCCCATAATTGTCTTGGACTTAAAAAATCGCCATAGAATTGCTTGTAATCATTTTCTAATGTTCCTTCTACTGGTGCTTTATCTGCTAAAAATGGGAATGCTTTTTTTGTTATTTTACCAATTACACTTTCTTGTATTGGTCTAAGAACAAATCCTTGTGAAGATGCAAATGCTAATTTTGCAAAAGTCGCAAAGTTTCCAATGAAAATCATATTTCTGCCAAACCTTGTTACCCAATCTTCAAGTTTCATTATCTTAGTCTTGTTGCTATTTAGCGCATCTCTTTTTAGTTCATTTAGTTGATTTCTGGCATTTGCAAGACTTCTATTGGCTTTTATCCAATCTTCATTACTTTCAAACTTTTTGCGTTCTTCTACCGATTTGTTAAAATTACCTTCTTTTATTTGCCTTTCAATAGCTAATGCCTTTTTAAATAGTTGTTCAGATGATAATTCAGGACTATTATTTATTACTTGTTTCCTAAGTTCGGCAGCTTGCTTTTGAAGGGCAACTACTTCGGGGTCTGATGCACCACGTTCTTTAGTCTTACGAATAATTCCTTTCTCTAAATCTTCTAACTTAGCTTTAGCGTCATGTATGCTTTTAAGTCTTGCTATCTCTTTAGAAGTTTCAGACTTTTCTCCTTGCGGTTGCCCTTTCTCAAAAATACCCTTCTGTGCATTCTCTAATCTTCTTGCTTCTCCTGCTTGTTTCCTAAGTTCGGCAGCTTGCTTTTGAAGGGTGCGTTTTGTTCTTTTTTCTGAATACACTCCTCCTAAAACATCTATTATATCACTTGCTTTTACACCATCTATTACATCTTTATAATCATTGGCTACTGATTCTGAAATTTCATCAAGAGTAGTTAATTTACCCTCTGCTAATTTTGAATTTATTAATTCTCTTATATCTGGTATAATAGCTTTAAATAGTTC
>JBGAVP010000004.1:0-161878 GCA_044228065.1 Chitinophagales bacterium
GTTTCTTTTAAACGGTAGCCATTTAAGCATTCAATCACCAGAGCGGGTTCATCGCTTTGCAAGAGCGTGTTGTACATACCCGCAGCCTGCACCATATTGCGGGGCACACACACATGCATTCCCCGCAGCGAATTTACAATCATACCCATAGGAGAACCGGTATGCCATATTCCTTCCAATCTATGTCCGCGTGTGCGCACAATCAGGGGCGCTTTTTGAATACCCTTGGTGCGGTATTGTAGGCACGCTAAATCATCACTTAAAGGTTGCAGACCGTAGAGCAAATAATCTAAATATTGAATCTCGGCTATCGGTCTCAAACCGCGCAAAGCCATGCCTATGCCCTGTCCCATAATAGTAGCTTCGCGAATTCCTGTATCAAAAATTCGATGCTCGCCATACTTTTCTTGTATGCCCGAAAAGCCCTGGTTCACATCGCCTATCTTGCCTACATCTTCTCCAAACGCTATTACATTAGGGTAGTTGGTAAAAATTTTATCAAAAGCTTCGTTTAAAATTTCAAAGCCATTCAACACTTTAGAATCGGAAGAAAATTGTGCTTTTACTTCTTTCACTTTTAGTGCCGAAAACTCCGACTCACTGTGCAAATGCGAACTGTACGCTTGTTGGTATTCGTTTGCAAAAGCAGCCGTCCAATCTTTTAATTTTTGAAGCGCAGAAAATTCTTGTCCTCTAAAATTTCTCAAAACTGCTTTGGCGGTTTTAATTAAATCTTTTCGAATGGGGTCTATAGTAGCTTTTAATCGATTAGCCATTTCCAGCACGGGCACTGCATCTCCGCTTTCTTGTTCTACTGCTTCTAAGAGTTCCAGTAATTGTTGTTGCTCTACTTGTATGGCTTCGTTAAATTTTCTCCAGGCAGATTTTTTTTCATCTAAAGCCTGTACCCGAGCGGCTTCCTCTATTTCAACCAACTCAGCCGCAGTAGCTATTTCATTTTCTACAATCCATTCTTGAAATTTTTTTATGCCATCAAAATCTTTTTCCCACTGCAAGCGTTCGGCATTTTTGTAGCGTTCATGCGAGCCCGATGTAGAGTGACCTTGCGGTTGTGTCACCTCCGTAATGTGAAACAAAGCTGGGCGATGCGTTTCTCTTAGTCTGGCTATTCCTTTCTTGTAAGTAGCCACCAGCTTAGGATAGTTCCATCCTTCACACACATATATATCTATGCCTTCGCCCTCTTCATTGGTAGCAAAACCACTCAGCACTTCCGAGATAGAACTCTTGGTAGTTTGATATTTTTTAGGAACCGAAATGCCATAGCCATCGTCCCAAACGCTTACTGCTAGAGGCACTTGCTGCACACCTGCAGCATTTATAGTTTCCCAAAAATGTCCTTCACTGGTAGATGCATCGCCTATAGAAACAAACGAAACTTCATTTCCACTTTTTGAAAAAGTAGTAAAGTCTGCTAACTCAGCTGTATTTCTATAGGTTTTAGAAGCCAGTGCCAAACCCAATGCCCGTGGCATTTGTGAGGCAGTAGGTGAACCATCCGCAGAAGAGTTTTTTCGCTCTGTAAGATTTAGCCAATTCCCATTTTTATCTTGATTGGGAGTAGCAAAATGCGCATTCATTTGCCTGCCCGATGAAAAAGGATCTAAGGTAGAATCGGGATTGGCGTAGAGTTGTGAGAAGAATTGTTCTACTGTCAACTCACCCATTGCCATCATCCAGGTTTGATCGCGATAGTAGCCACTGCGCCAGTCACCATTCTGAAAAGTTTTAGCCAGCGCTATTTGCGCCAGCTCTTTTCCATCTCCAAAAATTCCAAATTTGGCTTTCCCCGTCAGCACTTCTTTTCTTCCCAGCAAACTAATTTCACGGGAAAGGCGCGCTATCCGATAGTCTTGCAAAACTTCAGCTTTAAAAGCTTCTAACGAAATTTTACTTTCTTTTTTCTCTGATAAAATGGAATTGCTCATAGTGCCAAAATAGTAATTTTAGACCAAAGCAAAAGAGAGAAAAATGGGAAGGGAATTGTTGCTTTACAAAAGCATTAAACTGCTCCTTTCTCAGCAGCATTTTTTTTGTTTCGCCACCAAATAAAACCGAGAGTACCTACTATCAAATAAGGTGAGAGAAAAAGATACAACACGCCTTTATTAATTCCTGCACCAGCCGATGAACCATTCTTGGTAGCCTCATCTGCCACAGCGGTACACATAGCACACTGCCCAAAAGCTACATCAGCAGCAAGCATTAAAATGAAAAATAAAAGAAAGAGCTTTTTCATAATGCTAAATTAATTCAAATAAGTATAATATGGACTAATTAAAAGATACACTACCACCCCGCTCACACTCACAAATAACCAAATAGGAAAAGTGATTTTGGCTATCTTTTGATGCTTTGCAAAATCCCCCGTAAGGGCACGGTAGGTAGTCAATAAAATAAAAGGTAGAATAACTGCTGCTAAAAAAATATGTGTAATTAAAAGCGGAAAATAGAAATAGCGGATAGCGCCTTCCCCTCCAAACTGGGTGTCTACGGTAAGCAAATGATGCAAAATATAAGAAACCAAAAAGAGCGCTGAAAAAACCATGGCCGTCATCATTACATTGCGGTGCAGTTCTAACTTTCGTTGCTTCACCAAATACAAGCCCAGTATAAGTAGAACAGAGACAGTTGAGTTTATCACCGCATTTATTTTTGCGAAAATATGCGGGTCAAATCCGAGTTCAAGATTCAATAATTTGAATTTCCCCAATGATACCACCACCGCAAATACCACAAAAGATAAAATACCAATAAGTGTAAATGCTACCTTGTCGTTTTTTTGTAAAACTGCTTTCATTTTTTTAGATGTTAGATATTGGACGTAAGATGTTATACTCAAACTCAGAGAAATTGTATGTATAATTTTGACTTAATAAAAGGGTTTAATTCATCCTCACATTCCCTCATTCTCAAATTCTCAAATTATTCCTTCCCTAACCCTCCTCTCTTTTTAGGATTTTTACGGAAGCTATACACTTGTTCTGTTTCTCTCAATAATAAAACTACATCGCGCATCAACTGGTCTACACGCTCACTATCTGTACCGTTGTACCATCCTCGTATAACTCCATTTCCATCAATAAGCGTTAGCTTTTCACTATGAATAGGCACCCCATCATCCCCATCTTTTGCTGTCAATTTAAAACCATCTTTTGCGAGGGTAAAAATCTCTGATTTAGAGCCTCGCAAGAAAAACCATCTGCCCGCAATGGCTCCATGATTTTTAGCATACTCGCGCATGGCAGGCAATGAATCTCTATCTGGGTCTACCGTAAATGAAACAATTTGAACCTTCTTATCTTTTATAAATGCTTGCTGTACTCTAGCCAATTGTTTAGTAAGTACAGGGCAAATTCCCGGACAGGTAGCAAAGAAAAAATCAGCAATGTAAATATTTCCTCTTAAGCTATCTAAGGTAAGAGAGTCGCCAGTTTCAGACTGTAAAGTAAAATTGGGAATGGGTTTAAAAACCGTATCGTATACTTCTACCGTTTTGGGTTCTTCGCGTCTAAGTATCCACGAAAAAAGAGAACGAAGTAAACGGACTTCTTTTTCTTCGGTATGGTGACTTACACTTATTACCTCCGAAAAACGAGGTGGTGCTTTGGGTCTGGGTATTTTACTTAAAGGACGAAAAACCAAAAAGAAAAATATAGGTGTTACTATCACCAATACCAATGCTAAAATTTTAAAGTTACTGCTACTCATATTTTAAATTACCGTGCAAGATTACTACAGAAAAAACAAAAGCCAACTGATATAGTTGGCTTTTATGAAGATTTATTTTCAATAAAATTAATTTACAGCACCTTCTACTAAAACAATCACTTTGTTTTTCAAACACTCTGCAAAACCACCAGTAATAGCAAGTGTTTCCACGCCATTACTTGTTTTATATTTTACAGTTCCTTTACCTAAAGCTGAAATAATTGGAGCGTGATTATTGAGTAATTGAAACAATCCATCTACTCCTGGCAATGTTACAGAACTTGTCTCTCCAGCAAAAAGTTTTTTCTCAGGTGTTAATATTTCGAGTGTCATTGTTTTCTTTTGACAGTTGACAGTTGATAGTTGACAGTTTAGAATTGGTTGTATTTACTGACAACAAATAACTGACAACAGACAACTAAATTTATTTCGCTTCTGCAATTAATTTTTCTCCTTTAGCTATCGCATCTTCAATAGTACCTACTAAGTTGAATGCTGCTTCTGGATATTTATCTACTTCACCATTCAAAATCATATTGAATCCTTTGATAGTATCATCAATAGAAACCAACACTCCTTTCAATCCAGTAAATTGTTCTGCTACGTGGAAAGGCTGAGATAAGAAACGTTGAACACGTCTAGCACGGTGTACTACTTGACGATCTTCTTCGCTCAACTCATCCATACCCAAGATGGCAATAATATCTTGCAATTCTTTATAGCGTTGTAAAATTTCTTTTACTCTCATCGCACAGCCATAGTGAGCAGCACCTAACACTGCTTCGCTCAAAATACGAGATGTAGAATCCAATGGATCCACAGCAGGATAAATACCCAACTCAGCAATCTTACGATTCAATACCGTAGTAGCATCTAAGTGAGCGAAAGTGGTAGCTGGAGCTGGATCCGTCAAGTCATCCGCTGGTACATATACCGCTTGTACCGATGTAATAGAACCACGCTTAGTAGAAGTGATACGCTCTTGCATTAAACCCATTTCTGTAGCCAAAGTCGGTTGGTAACCCACCGCAGATGGCATACGACCTAACAAAGCCGATACTTCAGAACCTGCTTGTGTGAAACGGAAGATATTATCAATAAAGAACAAAATATCTTTTCCTCCTTTTGAGTCGTTTTTATCTCCGTCACGGAAATATTCAGCGATAGTCAAACCTGATAAAGCCACACGAGCACGTGCTCCTGGTGGTTCGTTCATTTGCCCGAAAACCAAAGTAGCTTGTGATTCAGCCAAAGCTTTAGGGTCTACTTTAGATAAATCCCATCCACCAGCTTCCATGCTGTGTTTAAATTCTTCCCCGTATTTTACTACGTTCGATTCAATCATTTCACGCAACAAATCGTTTCCTTCACGGGTTCTTTCACCTACTCCAGCGAATACCGAAAGACCTGCATACGCTTTAGCAATGTTATTGATTAGTTCCATAATCAATACCGTTTTGCCTACTCCTGCACCTCCGAAAAGACCAATCTTTCCTCCCTTAGAATAAGGCTCTAATAAATCAATTACTTTAATACCAGTGAAAAGTACATCTGCATCGGTAGATAAATCTTCGTAAGCAGGAGGCATACGGTGAATTGGGTAACCACCTTCTCTACTAACTGGAACGCTAATACCATCAATCGCTTCGCCAATTACATTAAAAAGTCTTCCTTTAATGCTTTCGCCTACTGGCATGGTAATAGGAGCTCCTAAATCTACTGCTTCTAATCCTCTACGAAGACCATCTGTAGAATCCATAGCTACTGTTCTTACGCTATCTTCTCCCAAGTGTTGTTGCACTTCTAATATTACCTTTTGTCCGTTTTCACGAGTTACCTCTAGTGCGTTCATAATGTTGGGTAGTGCTGTAGCACCCTCAAAATTCACGTCCACTACGGGCCCAATTATTTGCTTTATTTTACCAATGTTTGCCATGGTTAATTTTGATTAAGATGATTCTATTAATAGGGTTATAATAACTTCAAATTATCTTACCCCTTTAAAATTGCGGTGCAAAAATAGACTTTTAAAGCAATTTTTAAAGACAATCTGTATTTTTTAATAACAAATTATCCTCTTTTTCCCGAGCAACTATTTTTGAACAAAACAAAAAAAATCAAATCTCCTTCTTATATTTGTCAACACTTTTTTAAAAACCAAAACACTAACGAATGAAAAAAATTTTTACAATCCTTTGCGCTGTAGGCTTAATAGCTACTGCCAAAGCGCAACAGCCTACCAATGGAGGCTTAAACACTTGGACAAGTGTAGCCAATCCTGATGGATGGGCTACTTTTGGATCTGGTCTTGGATTCCCCCAAGCATATCCCCTAGCTGTTAGAGATACTGCTGACAAAATTGAAGGTTCATCCTCAGCTAAACTAACCACAACTGACCTTTCGTCTTTAGGCGCAGGAGTTGTAGCGGGGTATATGAGATATGGAACGATTACCTTAGTTGGGTCAACACCTGTAAGTGGCAAATTGCCTTTTGCCTTTAGACCAGATACTTTGTTTTTTGCTTACAAATATACACCCACAACAGCAGATACAGCCTATTGGCAAATTGAACTTACAAAAAATGGTGCTGATTTAATTGCTGGTGGGAATACATTGGCTCCATCTGCTACTTGGCAAAGTATTTACATAGTGCTTACCTCTCTCTATGCAAATGCAAGTACCCCAGATTCAATTGCGTTAGAATTCTCTTCTAGTTTAAATGTACCTGTGGCAGGTTCCGTATTAAAAATAGATGCTGTTCGCTTTGGCTATGTAGCTTCTGCTGTACCGCCTACAGCCACAGTAACTCCTGCTGGGCCTATTAACTTATGTACAGGTGGTAGCCAAGTACTTACTGCTGGTGCTGGTGCTGGTTATAGTTATGAATGGAGCCGAATTGCTGGTGGTCCTGTGGGTGTTGTAGGTATGAGCCAAACTTATACTGCTAATTCAAGTGGGACTTACAGTGTTAAAGTAACAAGCACTGGTGGAACTGCTTCTTCTACTGGTGTAGTAGTTACGGTAAATCCAAACCCAACAGTAAATGTAACTGTTACACAATCGAACTGTGCTAGTCCTACGGGAACAGCTACAGCTAATGCAAGTGGTGGAACGGGAACTTTAACCTACGCTTGGTCACCTGCTTCAGGAACCAGTGCTAATCTTACAGCAAAACCTGCTGGACTCTATACTGTTACTGTTACGGATACTAAAAGTTGCACTGCTACTGCTAGTAATACGATTACCAATCCAAATGCACCTACTGCAACTTTAGGAACTACCATACCTCCAACTTGTTCTTATACTACCAATGGCCAAGCTACTATCACAGCTAGCGGTGGTTCTGGAAGTGGCTATACTTACACATGGAATGCTGGTGCAAATACTGCTACTAGAAATGATTTAGCGGGAGGTACTGCTTATACAGTAACCGTAAAAGATGGATTAAGTTGTGCTGCTACTGCTACTGTTAATGTAAACTTAACTGCACCTGCTGCCTTAGCTCCTACTCAATCGAATGTAAATGCTGTAAAATGTAAAGGTGGAAACAATGGTACTGCTACCCTTTCTACAACTGGTGGAACTCCAAATTATACTTATAATTGGGGTGGAGGAACAACTGGTGCTGCACAAACTGCATTAACAGCAAAGACTTACCAAGTAACCGTAACAGACAGTAAATCTTGTACTGCAACTACTTCTGTAGTTATAGGAGAGCCTGCAGCTGCACTTTCGGCTACTACTTCTAAAACAAATACTACTGCTACTGCTTTACCTGTAGGAGGAACATCTCCATACACCTATACTTGGAGTACATCACCTGCTCAAAATACTGCTACTGCTACAGGCTTAGCAAAAGGAACTTATACAGTTACAGTAAAAGATGCTAACTTATGTAATACTACTGCTACAGTTACTGTATTAGGACCAAATTCTATTGAAACAATTTCTGCTGGAATTACTACTTTGAATGTATATCCAAATCCATCTAACGGAGTATTTAACTTAGAAGTAAGCTTAAAAGATGCTTCTGATTTAACTATATCAATTTCTGACATTGCTGGAAGAAAAGCATTTGAAACTACTGAGAAAAATGTAACTGATTTGACTAAACAAATTAGCCTTAACAATCTTTCTAAAGGAATTTATGTAGTAAATATCAAAACAGCTACGGGTTCTGCTAACCAAAGAATAGTGATAGAATAATCACATTCTAGAAATAGATTTACAAAAAATCCCGATTGCTATATGCAGTCGGGATTTTTTTATTTATAACTAATATTTAAATCTTCTATGAATTGCTTTCTATAGCAAACAAGAATCTTAAATTGAATTAAAATCAAGATAACGTCTTAATAGATAAACTTAGGATGCCATGCTTTCTCTGGCTTTGGTAATAAATCAAAGAAATGCCAAACACTACAATACATATCACTAGGTCCAAAATAATCTTTATTGGCTCGAAATAGCTGACCATCCTTTTTTACAAAAGCTGAAACTCCTGGATAAAAATACTCCTTTCCCTCCTTATCAAAGCTAAAGCCTGCCTCTTTCGTAAAATTAGATTCGAATGCTGATATACATTTAAATTTCCATTCTCTAGAAAAGACGAATTCCTTCATTACAGAAGGTGCATCCGGAGAAATCAAAACAAAAGGAACTCTATCATTTAAAGGTTTCGTTAAACCATTAAACCCATCTGCCCAAAGCGTACAATACGAACAGCCTTTTCCCATATTATGAATCATTAATAACTCGCTTCTATCTCCAAAAAGAGAAGAAAGCAATACGTTATTTCCTTCGCTATCCTTTAACTCATAATCTAAAAAGGGCTCTAATTCCCGAGATTGTCTAAGCGAATTAATATCCTTTAAAAGAATGGCAATTTGTTCTTGCTTTTCTTTTATAAACTCATCTGTTTCTTGGTGGGTCATAAAATTAAGATGCTTTACTATAAAAATTGAAATTATGAATTCAACTACTTTAAGAAAAAGCAAAGTGCTATTATGCGCTTACAAAATATATTCTTAAACCCTTACACACGAAAGAATCTTCGCAAACTAAAATCAGGATTGCTTTTAAATCTTAACGCATAATTACCAACTTGCCAAATCCCTTTTTGAAGTACTTATCAAAATCAGAATTATTAAAAAGCCTACTGTAAGTACCCGTAGTAGAAAGATGATCCATTTGTTTACCATCTAAATTGGTAATTACTCGGTAGAAGTATACTCCATTAGCTAAAGCATCGCCATATTCATCACGACCATTCCATTTGTATTCAGTACGATTCAAGCCAATTCTTACTGGACCTATTTCCTCTTTGGTAATTTCTTTCACTACCTTTCCTGTTATGGTCATGATTTGAATTTTCATGTATTGTGGTAACTCACTACCCGTTAGCGTAAAAATGAACTGCGTGGAGGTACTAAAAGGATTTGGGTAATTCAGCACATTTGTAATCATAGGTTTATTAATGACCTCAAACTGTATATCGTAGTCATAGTAACCTTTTCCAGTAAATCTATTGGTGGTTTGGCTAGAATTATTTCCACTTCTATCTTTATCTTTTATAAATAAATGATACACTCCATCTTGCGCAAGTGCAGGTTTATATTCAATTCTGGCGGTATTGTTTTTTGCAATATTTCCAGTAGCTGGATAGAACGTAAGAACAGTATTATCAAAAGGAATTAATTGTGGCAAAGTCTGTCCAGGACTTTGTAAATAAACCTGTACCAGAGAGGTATCGTTCAATGCTAAATGTTTGTTTTCATCTTTCAACATCACCAATATATTGGGTTTTGCTGAAACGATATCGCCATTTAAAATATGTTGTCCATCAAAGGTTACATCTAACAATGGATTAATTTTATCGCCAGTTGCATTAAAATTAATGATGGCGAAATTATTAAAGTGAAACTGCTCTAACTGATGTAAATTATCCTCTGGGTTAGCTTCTATAGTGAATTGGTTTAGCCCAGCAAACCCAGCACCTGTAAGTGGTTGCTTATAATTTAAAATCATAGTATCTAAACTGCGCAAAGAATCTTGCTTCAAAATAACAGACTGAGAACTTCCGTTTCCTACATTTCTCACCGTGTACTTGGTTCGCATACTATCCATATTGATGTCTGTCACATTTTCCAACGCTATTTGCACATTCAAACTATCACCAAGCCCTACCGTATCTGTGAATAATTTGAAATAAGCAGCGGGATTAATAGCAGCTTCAGGTGCTTTTTTGTACAACACTCTCCAGTAATACAACTGTTGTGGAGTCTTAGTGGTGTCATCTTGTGTATGCATGCGCAAACGGATATACGGATACTGTGCTGCATTCACAAAATTAAGGGTAGTATCTAAAGTGCTGCTCGCCCATAAAGTTGTTTCAATATTATTTTTGTCTATTCCTACCACATCTATATTCTGCCTATCAGAAGAAGGGTTTTCCAATGAGCGGAATCTCCAGTGCACCGAACCCCACTCAAAAGCAGGTCCTATTTTAGGAGAGTAATACGTACCTTGATTCCATCGGGTGTTGTAGACGAAGTCTTTATTTAATGTAGTAAAATAATCTATCCCCACTCCTTCATCATGAATAGATAGATTCCCTTTTTCACAAAAGAATGTATAGGGTGCTTGTTTATTGTTCAGTTTGTAAGAAGGTAATGTAACTGCACCCATGGCTGCCAAACGATTCACCAATGAAGTATCGGCACATGTCCAGTCGGGTTTGTTATCAGTATACATTACTATTATTGCGCCATTAGGAATGCTATCTAAAAAGTTATTAATCACCTTTGCCCATGGAATCCCCAGTGTAGGATGGTTTCCGCAAATCAAAAAGTCAAATCCATTTTGATCCAATGTTTTTCCTATGCAATGGAAATTTCCGTACTTCCCATAATTTGTTCCTGTATAAACACTCGCCCATGGCTGACCTGTAACTGGGTCTACTACTCCAAAGGTAATTCCATTTATAAATCCACAACTGCCCATACGGAATCGGTGTTGATTTACACTATTCAAATCCCATCGCAATTCACTAGCAGTAATATTTGTACTCGGAGCACCTGCGGCAGTGCACCAGCCTGTAGTAACATGTATCCCTGCCGTGCTTTTATTGTATTTGAAAATGCGATCTGCTGAATCCAAATAACAAAAATCAGGATATTTCATACGTTGGTATTGGAAAAAATGCGATTGATTCCAACCTGGGTATTCATCTTTTAAGTATAAAAACGAGGTATAGTGCCAATTGTAGCCCGAAGAAGGAGAAACCGAATCTCTACTTACACGCCAATAATAAACCGTACTATCTTTCATTGTAAATGGTACTTGCCAATGCAAGACTCCTCCTATTTGTGTAATTGTAGTTTGCGCCAATGGAATAGAATAATTTTCTGTGGTATCTATTTGTATGCGATAGGTTCGCAGCGGTGCAAAAGGATTTACAGTAGAAGATTTAAGTATGGGATTCTGTTTAGGAACTATAGCAAATTCATAAGGGTAAATAGGGATCACATCATCTGATGCAATAAAGGTGCTAAAGTTGGTGAGCTGACCATTGTTGGTTTCAGAGAGTTCTGTAATATCAAAATTTGCATCTACTAAAACTTCAAAATTATTTTGTCCAAAACCAAGGTTGTTGCTAACAAGCGTAGGCAACTTAAACGTGAAAGTATCTTTATAAAGCGTAGCCTTAAATCTCTTTATGTAATAATTAGATAGCGTGTTATTTCCATCTTGATAGCTTCTTTTTACGGTAATAGCAAACGAATCATAAGGAGCCCTACCCAGATTGGTTACAATAATATTTACATCAAAAGAATCGTAACTTGCATCTATTGTAGAGGGTGTGAAATACACCGAGTTGTTATCTATTTCATAATCTGGAATATTGTATTGATTCAATTTAAGTGCAGGGTCACCGTGGAAAGTCATTTCATTGGCCACCATAAAATCAAAATCATTTCCCGGATTATAAGTATATACATCTTTAGTGGTCTGCAGCATAGCCTTACCAAATGTTTGATAGTATTTTTGCTTCGCAAAGTTCTCATAAAGCAAAGTTGAAAAATCATGCAAAGCTGAAGAAACAGAAAGGCTAGAGGTGGCAAGAAAACCAATAGCTGCTTTATTAGGTGCAAACACAAAACGCTCTGACAAACCAGGATTCACATCGTGAACAAATCCAATAAAGCAACCATTAGAAACAATTATAGGGTATTTGTCTTTATTGGTATAATTTTCAGGATCATCTAAACTTATATCAATCGCGCCTGCAGCAGAATGACCAAAAATAGTAATCAATGAAACTCCCGTATCTATTTTAGCCTTTATAAGTTGTGCCTGGGTTGTTTGAAGAGGAGCAGCAGATGTTTTGTAAATACTCATCACGTTTGCTCCATACAAAGAGTCTTCTATTGTTTGCTCATAAGTTTTCAAATAAGATTGAAAAGTAAATTGTTCTGAAACTGTTTCTCCACCTGCAAAATGGAGAACTTGCTTCATCCATTCTTTCTCAGATTTGTTTTGATGAGGGTCTCCAAAAGTATTTTGTTGAAGTTCATACGATTTTACTTTTTCTAAATAATCTCGAACTTGTGATGTATTCTGAGCTGCTAATCTTCCCACAGCTAATCTAGGATTTGGATTTTCTCTGGTAGCTGTCAATAAATTATCGGAACCTGGAAAACCAAAGGGAGGAACCAAACACTGAGGATATGCTTGTGCAGTAGTAGAGGCAGCACGCATTCTGTGGTACTCTCTTCCTTTTCCAATAACAAACAAATGCTCAGGTTTCTTTGCTGACCATTTATCTATGGCATAGGATACAAAATTACGAATAGCCAAAGGTGATTTGCGAATCCCATAACCAAACTGTTCATAGATCTGATCAATATCAAAAACACGAGCATCGTACTTTCCTACTCCAGGATTCGCCACTTTATCGCGATACTGGCGATACTCTTCTACATAATTAGTACCAGCTGTATCTCTGTTTAATTTGTTGTGTGTAATAATGATGTAATCACCTTGAGCAGCAGTGGCTGTGTAATCCTGAAAACTAACACTATCCATAGCATTCACAGTAGTGAAGGTACTTGCTACATCTGCTCTGATAAAAAGCTCTCTTTGATTTGAAGAAGCAGGTAGTACAAATTTTTTAGGAAAAGAAGCAGCGGCATCGGTACTGCGAATAATGTAACCATTGGTTAAATCATACAACAAAGGTTGTGTAGCATTCGCATTAAAATTATTGACTTCAAAATATCTTTTAGCAGCACTTCCATCTAAATTTAAAAAGAAAGTAGACTGCCCGCCAAACTCAAATTTTCTAGGGTAAATTAATTCTGCATACGAAATTAAGTTCTGCTGTGTACTTATACCAGGACCATTTTCTTTTACAGAAAGCGTATTAGATGCCGCCACAGAAGAAAGCGGAACGGGTTGATCTAAACGAAACATTCTGAACCCTGAGTGCTGAGGATTTGCTACTGTAGTACCATTAAAAGAAAGCACCACATTGTGATCTTCTTCAGAGCGACTCAAAAGACAAGTTCGTAAAGTAGCTGTGGTAGGACCTGCTGTGTACAACGAAACAGTAGGCAACGAAATATTAAACAAAGCAGAAGTGGAATTTATCCAAGCGGAGCCGTAGCTTTCGCCTTCATCATAAATACATTTATAAAGATAATCTGTGCCTAATACATAAGGCTTTCCTTGAAAAAAGTTATTGGTGTAAGTAATAAAAGTTTTTTGCCAAAAGAATAAATCTTTTGTGAGCGAAGGAATAGAAGCAGTATCATTATTTACAAAAGTAAAGCGTGCATTATTGGTGAGATTATTCACTGTTAAATAGTAAATAGAAGTATCGGTGGAAAGGCTATAATAAGTATGAGGTTGGAAACCTGGAACGGGGTACAGAACAGAATCTACATCACCAATATTTTTCTTTCCATAAAACTCCACAAAATCAGAATTGCCAAATGTAGAACTAGCAGAAACATAGATGGGCACTGCTTGTCCATTATGAAATAGGGCTAAATTAGCAGGATTTACAGAAGCTAAATTAGGGAGTGTAGCATTTAGAGTAGCATATGGAATGCGGTATATTCCATCAGTGGTTATTTTTATTTTGTAATGTACTTTACTATAATCTATCCATTCATTTCCATACGGCTGCGCCACAGAAATTTTCAATAATAAAACACTACAAATGAAGAGTAAACATTTCTTCATAAATTAATTTTTAGAATCTTGTTTTTTGCTTTTTACATTAATATCCAGTCGCAGCGAAACTACATGGGAATACAATCCATTATCTCTGGAAGAGCCTTTAAGAGCCGTAAGATTTGTAAGCGTATAATCAATTGCTATCACCTTAATTCTGATACCTGCGCCTACACTCGGAGATACGCTGTAGTTTTGTTTACCCGACTCTGCATAGTAGCGTTGAATATTTCCTACTCCAGCACGGATGTATCCAATTTTCATGTAGTTTAATTCTAGCCCTACATTTAAATCCATACTGATAGGCTTGCCAGGCACCAAGACATTTCTCTTGCCATCGGTAGTAAAAACAAAATTCACTTCAGGAAGAATATGGAAATTCTTCTTTTTGTCTACTGCCCAATCGTAGGCTCCTCCTAACATAATTGTTGGTGCAGTATATTCCAATGTATTTTTCGGCAAATCGTTTCCAGTGCTCACAAAAACTTGCTTTTGTGCATCGGTGAGTTTAAACGACCAGGCATTAAAGGTATTGGTGATATCCTTTAACATCAATCCTACTCTCCATCCCTTGTTTCGGTATTGCAAACCAGCATCTATACCAAAACCAGTGGCACTTCCAAAGGGACCAAGTGTGCGATAAATAACTTTAACTGTACCACCAGCAGTAAGTCCAGGGATTTTAAATTTCTGAGCATAGTGCAACATAAAAGCATAATCGGCTGCTGAAAAAGAAGTTATTTTACTGTAATCTACTGTTCCATCAGGCCCAACTAAAAACAAGGTGTTCGGAATATCATCTACCCCAAAACGGAAAAACGAAAAACCCAATACTCTTTTTTTATCATCAATAGGCACTGCCACAGAACCATAATCGTATTTAGCAATACCCGCAAAATATTCAGAATGCATTAGACCCACCTGAAAAGTGTTTGAGATATTCGCCAAACCTGCTGGATTGTAATAGCCTGCATACACATCTTCTGTTGAGGCTGTTTGAGCATTTGACATTCCTAATCCGCGACCACCCACTCCAATATTTAGAAACTCGTTACTATATTTACGAACTTGTGCACTGGTAGTAAATACCACAAAACAAAGCACCAGAGCCGTTATCACATTCTTTTTCATCTTCCAGAAATATTTAAATCCAACAATTTTTCGCTGCTATAACGCATATCGTTTTTAATATTGTGAAGTGCTCTTAATAATTTTTCTTCTTCTTCTTTTTCAAAAACAACCCCAGTTGCCATTTCATAAGTCTTTACAATTCCAGTTACCGCCCCATCTGGCTTTTCTAGATATTTTAAAAACTCCACCTCTTTGAATCTCATAAAATTAGATAAAAATCTCTGTTTTCCCACTTCGGGTAAAATTTTATCTAAATAGCTATTTAAAATCTCAACATCTACCTGCTGCAAAAGTTTATAATACGATGTAACAATTCCCTCAAAATTCAATATCAACCAATGGTCTAGCAGCATCTCTACCCCTAAATGTGCAATAACAGAAAGACGTAATCTATCCCGATTCAGTTGGCTGTAAATAAGCTGCTGTTTAGCTTTTTCGCAATGATGGAGAAATAAGGGCGATGTATGGAATATTTTATCTAATTCAAAATGGCGCAAAATACCTTGATGAATAGCTGCTTCATTTCCTTTTATATCAAAACTTTTATTTCTAATTTTTGAATTGTACGTTTTGGTAAAACCTGTTGCTAAATCTGGAATCAAAGTCCCTACTGCAAAATAAGGGTCGTTTCTATTTCGGTCTACAAAAAAGTGTGAAAGAAAATACATGAGCAATTGTTTACTGTAGTAGAATCAAAGTAAATTATATTTTTGCCAGAATAGATAAAAACAACCATGGGATTTGCAGAAGAACTAGAATGGAGGAGAATGCTACAGGACATCATGCCTGGCACCAAAGAATTATTGAACAAAGGAATGGTAAAGGGCTACATTGGCTTTGACCCTACTTCTGATTCCGAACGAAATTTATTGAACGAAGAAACCTTGAACTTCAATTTGGCTGGACAACGAAAACAGTTAGAGAAATTTTTGGATTTTAACTGTGGTGAAAACGCTGCTGAGATTGTAAATAATTACGATTGGTTTAAAAGCTTTTCGTTCCTAGATTTTATACGTGATGTAGGCAAGCATATTTCAGTGAACTACATGATGGCGAAAGATTCTGTGCAGAATCGCTTAGAAAATGGCATGTCTTTTACAGAGTTTAGTTACCAATTGGTGCAGGGCTATGACTTCTACTACCTTTGGAAAAACAAAGGCGTGCTGCTGCAAATGGGCGGCTCCGATCAATGGGGAAACATAGTTACAGGCACTGAATTGATTCGCAGAAAAGATGCGGGCGAAGCATTTGCACTTACCACACCGCTCATTAAAAAAGCAGATGGAACTAAATTTGGAAAATCAGAAAGTGGCAATGTATGGCTCGACCCTAAGAAAACTTCGCCTTACAAATTTTACCAGTTTTGGTTAAATAGTTCTGATGAAGATGCGGGTAATTACATTCGTATTTTCACCCTTTTAAATCAAAGTGAAATAGAAACACTTGAGGTAGAACATAAGGCAGAACCACATTTGCGTAAACTTCAAAAGGCTTTAGCAAATGATATTACTACTCGTGTGCATTCTGCAGAAGATTTAAAAAGAGCCATAGCTGCTTCTGAAATTTTATTTGGTCAATCTACTGCTGAAGGATTAAAATCTTTGAGCAATGAAGAAATCGTAGATGTATTTGAAGGTGTACCTACTTTCGAGATTTCTAAAACTCTTTTGGATAATGAAGTAGAAGTGCTTAGCCTTTTGGCAGAAGCCACCAATATATTTCCATCTAAAGGAGAAGCTAAAAGAAGTTTACAAGAAAATGCTGTGAGCATCAATAAAAACAAAGTGACATTGGAGTCAAAAGTGAATGCTACCGATTTATTGAATGGGCAATATATTTTGGCTCAAAAAGGAAAGAAAAACTATTACCTCATTAGAGCCAAATGAAAAAAATAAAATTCATCTTTTTCCTTGCTATTATTACATCTGGCTCATTTGCACAAAATTACACTGCAGCTAAAGATGAAGCAGCTATTCGTAAAAAATTTGCAGAAGTTTCGCTCAATACCATTGCCATAAAAAGCGATTTTGTACAAGAGAAAAACTTGAGCATGCTTTCAGAAAAAATTATTTCTAAAGGTATCTTTCTTTTTAAAAAAGAAAACAAAGTGCGCTTAGAATACCGCCAACCCTTCCATTATTTAATGGTGATTAATAATGGGAAAGTGCTCATAAAAGATGATGCAAAATCTACTCAAATGGATATGCATAAAAACAAAATTTTTCAGCAAGTCAATAAAATTATAGTAGACTGTGTACACGGCACTGCTCTGAACAATCCTGATTTTAAGGTGCAAATTTTTGAAAACACTAACCAGCTAAAGCTAGATATGAAGCCTGTTTCAAAAGGATTGAAAGAGTTTTTTAGTAACATACTTATCTTTATAGACAAGAAAGATTATTCTGTTTTAAAAATGCAGATGAATGAAATTTCAGGAGATAATACTATCATCACTTTTACTAATAAAGAACTCAATGGCAAGATTGCTGACGATTTATTTGCTGTTAAGTAGTTTGCTTTTTTGTAGTAGCGGATGCACTGCCATAAAGCAACTAAAAGTGATGGATACATTTACCAACTGCCCTCCTATTTATGAGCAACGAATTACTACTGCTACCTACAATACCCAAATAGATTTTGCAAAGAAGCATTTTAGTGGTTTATTGGTTTTTAAAGCCCTTGATGACACAACAAAACGGGCTGTATTTATAACAGAAACAGGCTTTAAGTTTTTTGATTTTGAATTTACCTCAAACCGTTTTCGAGTGGTGTATATTCTGCCGAATCTGAACAAAAAAATCATTGTAACAACTTTCCAAAAAGATTTAGGTTACCTACTGCTGCCTATCAACTCAAAACAAGCTAGAGTAGAGCTTTCAGATGCCATGCAGACTATTTTAAAGTTTCCTCAAAAAGGCAGTCGTGCTAATTATTATTATGCTGATAAAAAATGCAATAGCTTACAAAAAATAGAATCTGGAACCAATAAAAAAAAGAGTCTTTCTATTTCTGTGGAAGGTTTTAAAAATGAGAATTTTGAAACCGTAAAAATTACACATCATGGCTTTCCATTGAGCATCTTACTAAAACAAGTGGAGAAAGAAGATAAATAACTGTAGGTTTTCATCTAATCAAGGTAATACTTCCCTTCAACTCTCGAACTTTTTCATCTCCTAAAGAATAACTCAGCCAATATACATATACCCCCGTAGGCTGTAAAACACTCTTGTAGTAGCCATTCCACTCTTGCTCTATGTTATTTGTTTCCCACACTTTTTCACCCCAGCGATTAAAAATCATAAAGCGATTTAGCTTTATGCATTTGCCGAAAATTCGGTAGCCATCATTACTTTCATCTCCATTGGGAGTAAAAGCATTGGGTACATAAATAGTACCTTCGCAATCTTTCACGGTAATAAAAAGAGAATCGAAAGCTTTGCAATTATTAGCGTCTGTAGCATGTACCATTACCCACGATGATTCAGAAATTATGGCCGTTGGATTTTGAATAAGAGGATTACTTAAAATTCCAGAAGATGTCCATTGATAGCTAAAATCATTGCTCATATTCAATTGTATAGTATCACCTTTTTCCACCACTTCATTACTAGCCGAAATTTGAATGATTGGTTTAGCAAAAGTAACCACGTGTATGGTATGCAAACTATCACAGCCAACTGTAGTAAAAGTGTCTGTAAAAAATCCCGCCACTGTAAATTTCTTGGAGTCAATAATCACACTTTCGCCTTCACAAAAACGAACATTTACGGTATCTCTTTTAGCAGGAAGCATATACAAATTTAAGATACGAATACTATCACAATTTATAGTAGAAAATGTATCTATATAAATACCCGAACTACTGTAATTTTTTCCACCCAAATTAATACTATGTCCTTCACAAATACTTTGCAAAATCGTATCGAGCTTAGCATTTTTCACAGTCAAATTTAGTACTCGAATACTATCGCAATTAGGTGTAACAAAAGTATCACGATAAATGCCCGCTGTAGAATAATTTTTTGTACCCAAAACAATACTTTGTCCTGCACAAATTGTTTCAAAAATTGTATCTCGTTTTGCAGTAACAACCTTCAAATTCAATACATAAATACTGTCACAATTTATGGTGGAAAATGTATCACGATAGATACCTGTACTGTTGTATGTATGTGAGCCCACTATAACATTCTGCCCCGTACAAATAGTTTGTGTAATTGAATCCCGTTTTATGCTTGTTACAATTAGATTTAGAATATGAATACTATCACAGTTTATGGTTGGAAATGTATCTCTATAAATCCCTGAAGATGTATAATTTTTCGAACCTACAATGATACTTTGCCCGTTACAAATTGACACTGAAATAGAATCTTTTTTTATGGCATTTATGGTCAGGTTCAGTATTCGAACACTATCGCAATTAAAAGTTGGGAAAGTATCTCTATAGATGCCAGAAGTAGTGTACGTTCTATATCCAACTGATACGATTTGTCCTGCACAAACCGACATAGATATTGAATCAATTTTTGAGCTGCTTACTTTTAAATTGAGTATACGAACGCTATCACAATTAGATGTTGAAAACGTGTCGCGATAAATACCAGTAGTAGTGTAGTTTTTCAAGCCAACGCTATAGCTCTGTCCATTACAAATGGAAAGCGAAAACGAATCCCGTTTTGCTACTTTAACTGTAAGATTAAATGTTCGAATACTATCGCAGCCAATCGTTGAAAACGTATCGCTGTATGCACCACTTTTAGTATATGTTTTTGTGCCTAGCGATATGCTATTACCTTCACAAATTGTATCGTAAAGATTGGTAATTGCTGAACTAACAAGATTATATGTTGTATAAAAAGTATCGCTGCAATTATTGACACTCACTATTTTTTTGATGTGATATACGCCATAATCAGAGGGAGTTATAGGCGAAATGAATAGCGAATCGCCTATAAATAAACTGCCATTGGGCTTCTGCCAAACATAGGTGGCATATGGAGAATGTTGGCAAACCAAAGTGGCTGTATTCCCTAAACACGAAGAACCAACTTTTACAATTTGTTGGAAAGATAAAGTGTCTACATAAAAACTAAATGTACGTGCAAACCCACAAGTGTCACTAATGCGCGCCACATAACTGCCTTGCTGCATAAGCGTAAAAAACTGCGAAGCTTGCACCGCTTCTGTTAGAGGACCGCTGATAATTTCATACAAATAAGGCGGCACACCTGTGCTGCTATCGGGCTGCAAGCCCACATTCACCGTGCCGTTACATTTTATTTGGGTGGCGTAATCTATTCTCGGAATTTGATACAAGGGAACAACAATCGTATCATTAATGGCAAAGCACTGCATTACGTTACTGATAAAATTGGTTGAGGGCACATAATAATTGGGCCGGTGAAATATCCGGTAGGTACCAGCATTAAGATTGGAAAACACCGCTGAATCACTCATTAAACTATCAATGGCATTCGTTGAATTTATCGGGTAAAGTCTGAAAAAATCTTGTACAAAATTGTAGGGAGAATGCTTAAGCTGATACTTAATTTTATTTTGACCGGGACAGCCTTTAATGACCACATCGTCAAACCCATAAACTGCTAAATCTTCATTTCGGATTGTAAACGTATCCGTTCGGCTATGCCCGCAACTATCTTCTACACGATACGTGTATGCACCTACTGGTAAGCCAACTACTGTAAAACAAATGTCATTACCATAATATGCCGAACAGGTACCAGAAAGAAAATTAGATATGGGGTAAGTAATCGTATCACGATGCGCAAATCGAGGTGTGGAGCTTCTCGCAATTGTGGGTCCCGACAAGATTGTTAGCCGAGTGCTTGTGGTCGAATAATTGATACAGTGTATATCCACTATAGCAGTTGAATCTATGCAGCTATTCGAATTTTTGCTAACAAACACTTGAGTAGTATCTGGAACAGGTGTTGTAAAATACTTAACAGTGTAATGACCGCAACTGTCATACACACGCATTTTATACCATCGGTTAGGCTGTAAAAAATAACTGGGGCTGTAATAGGCGCTGCCAGGGCTTAGTACAATAGAATCAATCGTAGCGCCAGTTAAACTATCCCAAACCTGAAAGTAAACGGGCGTATGAAAGGCAGTGGTTGGAGGGAAGCTACTGGTGAGTACAAAACCTGGTCTGTATTTGACTTGGCAGGAGTCAAGAATAGGGTATACAGCTGCTTGGGGATCCCATACGTCAGACTGACTACCCCACCCAGTCATATTCCCGCAGGCATCTGTAATCGATGCCCCTGCTCCATCGCCATAGTTCATCCCAACTACGGTGTCGTATAAATATAGGACAGTGCTTCCTGCAAACACCAGTGGATTAAATGTGTCTATTCTCACATTTCCTGCGCCCCAGTAGGTAGTAACTACAAATGGTGGAGACCATGTACCCGTATTCGATTCAAGAACGATTGTTAAGACATCCGTATTGCAAGCGATAAAATTATGCCACACATAACGTGCTTGAAGACTGTTGTAATGGTTAGATAAGGTTACAAATCTTGTGGCAAAAGCCTGACAAGAGTCATACATTCTGATACTATAATCGCCTGCACTCAAGTTAGGAAATGTATCGGATGTTTGGGTAGTTACTACACCAGTAGCGATTTCAGTAAGCACCCATGTATAAGGCGGGCGACCAGTACCATACACTGCATGGCAGAAAATAACTCCAGTAGAAGACCCTGGGCATATTGGATCGGTAAACGTAGTTGCAAAATCGGGAAAGGCATAATTGCTGTTAATGGTAGCTGTAGCATAAGCCGTATCATTGGAAAAATTCGTCACCATCACTTGATACGCACCACTGGGCAATGCCCCAAACTGATTGCCGTTTTGTGGAGGGCGAATATCAGGGCCACTCACAATAGCAAACAACATAGAAGAAGGGCTTTTTGCATAAATTGTAATAGTACCATCATTAGCACAGTTGCTTGCTGTAGTGCGAGTAGAATCAACCACAATAACCGCAAACGCACAACTTCCCCAGCCGATAAATAGGCTAAGAAGAAGTAACTTGATATGCGTGACTATTTTCATGAAATCAAAAATACAATCTATACAAAGAGGAAAATGAACTGAGTTAAAATTATACTACCTATTCAAGACTTAATTTTAGTGCGTACCCACGTTTGGTAATTGAGTAATTGACTATCTTCTGTGAGTGCCATTTTTTTATCCATTGATATATAAATGGCTCTCTCCTGCACATGCTTATCCTTATAATTAAGATTACTTTTACTAATTAAATTCATCCAATCGTACAATTCCTTTTCAGCATAGGCATCTGGTTGCTTCATTTCACCTTCAAACTGTTTTCGTACCTGTTCAAGTCTTATTTTTATACTTACCAAATCTTTTGACTCAATTTGCATCATCAATTCTGTAATAGCGACTCGTAGCTTAAATAAGGTATCAGACTTCTTATAATACTCATTGGTATAATACTTGACAAAACTTCGAATAGCATCGTTGTACTTCCGCGTTTTAAAAAATAAAATACCCCGATTTAAGTGAATAAACATTTCATAATACGTATTGGGCTTACCTTTCATCACTAACTCTAATTCCTTCAGTGCTTCTAAAGCTTTGACAGGAGCAGTATGAGAATAATTGATTACGCGAGCATTGTAGTAATAAAAAATATATTTATAGTAATATAAACGATTGTAACTCTCAATTTCCCTAGCTAACTCTTCAGCATATTCCATTGACTTTTCATGCTTTCCATTTCTCGAAAAACTATTTACTAAAAAAGTGAGCATTTGCAATTTAACATCGTGATTACTTTTATCAAACCACTTCGCCTTGTTGAATTTCTGATAAATAGAAACCATAAATCGCTCCAACTCTATATAGTTGTGTCGCTGCAAAAGCACATGACTCACAGCCTTGTATATTTTAGTTTGAAAAACTTTACTTTTCTGTAATGTATTATCTGCACTGTATTTCAGTGTTATTTCATCTAACAATTGCAACGTATTTTTGTCTTCTCGTCCTTTTGCTTGCGATATTTTTAATCTATAAACTACAGCCGCCAAAATCTGATCCATCTCTCGTAACTTATTCAACTGAATGGCATTAATATTTCGTTTTTCGATGTACGCCTCAGGGTTCATGCTAGGCAAATCGCCAGATAATTTAATGCAGTTAGCATAAATCAAATCCAACATTTCTAAGTTCTCTGCTTTTAGAGCCAAACGCTCTGCTTTCAACAGATAGGCAAGCGATAATTCAAAATTTCCTTTGTCAAAAAAAATATGATAAACAGAAAAATAAAGGAATAATTTATTCCTATCATTCTTGCTTTCATGTAACAAAGCTAGGTTTTGGCAAATCACATCTTGTAATCTACCTCGTAGCCGATAGAATGCATTTTTATCACTTCCGTCATACAGTTTTTTATGAATTTTAGCTTCATTATAGCTTTCACCAGCAGTACGTATATAATCAAATAGCTGCTCGTCTTTTCTATCAGTGTTGGTCTCAATACGAGCAAGGTAAAGCTTCAAATGCCGCACTTCTTCTTTCGTCATTACTGCTACTATTGAAGAAAGTAAGTCCATAAAATAGGTTTGAACCTGTAAGAAAATAAAAAAATGACACTACTCCTAATCTTAGTTTTAGTAGCTTCATATAAATTTAGAAAACTATGAAGAATATCTCCATTCTAATTTTAGCTTTAGTAACAATAATTTCCTTTCCGCTTAGCTCCAAAGCACAAGCTCAGTTAGGGCTCTATACCACTTCTGTTTCTAACAGTACTCCTATTTTAGGCGATCAGCTAAGCATCTTTACCAAATTAAAAAATGTAAGCAGCACAGATACTTTTTCTGGAACTGTAAACTTTCTATTAGCCAACAAAGATAGCATTATCACTAATGTTTCCATTGTAGGTAAACCTGCTTGGGCTGGCACTTCTATTACCCTTGCACCCTTAGAAGAAAAGGCAGCTCTTTTCACTGTACAATTGCTACCTTCTTACTTTAAAGTGGGTCCTGATATTATTATAGTATGGCCTGTTTCCATAGTAAAAACAGTAGATACTGCCAGAGCACCAATTCGCATTTTTGCCCCTTTGAGTATTACCAGCACCATCCCCAATCCTCAACACCTTTATGTTGCCAATGAGCAACTAATTATCCAAAATTCAGAAAATATAAATGGGCTTCAACAGTTACGAATTTTTGATAGCAGTGGCCGATTGATAGAAAGCCATCTTGTTGAATTGAATTCAACCACCATTCCTATTCATCATTTACCTCAGGGAATCTATATTGCCGAAGTAAAGGAGGAAAATGGAAGTATTAAGAGGATTAAATTTGTACGATAACTCTAGATTTCAACATCTTCATTGATAATAATTGTAAGGATGTAGTACTATTCTATCTTTGCAGCAGTTTCTAATGAATATTCTTTATGTTGCTCAATGATTTCTATACTATTTTAACTTCCTCTAAAGAAGAGGATGTGGTAACTGCTACTGTGGAGTTCAACAGTTCACACGCTATTTTTAAAGGACACTTTCCACAAACTCCAGTAGTGCCAGGTGTCTGCCAAACCCAAATGCTTAGCGAGGTTTTAAATACTTTCTTAGAGAAAAAAGTGCAATTAAAAAAAGCGACCAATATTAAGTTTCTAAACTTTGTAAGTCCGAATCATACAACGAAACTAAACCTGCACATTAAAATAGATAAGGTAGAAAACGAAGTCCTCACGGTGACTGCCCATTACGCTTGGGAGCAACTAACTTTTTTTAAATTCAAAGGAGAGTTTTGCTAAAAAGAAGTTGGAGATGAATCGTTTTCTGAATTATATAGACCAATTTAAAAAGCTACGATGCTGTGTGCTGATGCCTACTTACAACAACAGCAGCACCATAGCTCAAGTGATAACGGATGTGCAGCAATACACAGATTCAATCTGTGTAGTAAACGATGGCTCCACTGATAATACCCTAGAAATACTGAAACAATTTCCGCAAATAAAACTACATAGTTATGAGCAAAACCAAGGCAAGGGTTGGGCGCTTAGAGAAGGTTTCAAATTTGCCAGAAAAAATGGTTACGACTATGCCATTACCATAGATTCTGATGGGCAACATTTTGCAGATGATTTGCCTACTTTGCTAGAAGCTTTGGAGCAGCACAAAAATGCCATCGTAATAGGTGCGCGAAATATGGAGCAATCTACCGTGCCTGGCAAAAGTAGTTTTGGAAATAAATTTTCTAACTTTTGGTTTCAATTAGAAACAGGAATAGATGTACCCGATACACAATCGGGCTACAGGCTTTATCCCATAAGACTTTTGGAGCCTATTCATTTTTTTACTTACAAATATGAATTTGAAATAGAAGTGCTCGTGCGCGCTGCTTGGAAAGGCATACAAGTGCTGGCGGTACCTGTAAAAGTATACTACCCACCTGCAGAAGAACGCATCTCACACTTTCGTCCGTTTCAAGATTTTTCGCGCATTAGTGTACTGAATACCTTTCTTGTGCTGATTACATTTCTTTACATAAAGCCTAGAAATTTTCTTCGCCATCTTCATCCTAAAAACTTAAAGAACACCTTACATAAATACTTAATCCGCTCTCACGAAACACCTACAGTAAAAGCCTTTTCAGTGGCATTAGGGATGTTTTTTGGCATTGCTCCTTTCTGGGGATTTCAGATGCTACTGGTTTTTGCTATTGCTCATTTTTTTAGATTGAATAAGGCACTGGCGTTGGTAGTTTCGAACATCAGTATTCCGCCCATGATTCCATTAATTGTTTTTTTGAGTTACTATACAGGAGGCTTATTAGTAAACGATTCTAATATGCAAATAGCTTTAGAAAATTCGTACTTTTTAAAAGAATTTTACAAGGCCATGAGTCATGCACTTATAAATTTAAACATTAACGATACGAGGTTACTAGATAGTGTGCTAAAAAATTTATGGCAATATATTATCGGTAGTATTACCTTGGCATTGGCGGCATCGATAGTGGCTGGATTGGGTACTTACATCTTTGTAAAAACGACTAAGAAAAAAAAGTGAGGCAATTACTCTTTATGAGTTAAAAGCTAAGGAGCGAAAGAATAATTATGCAAAAACTGTTACTCTCTTTATACGATTTCTTTCAAGGTAGAAAATTGCTTTTTTACGGCATCACCGCTTTGTTGTTTTCAGTACTTGGTTTCTTAGCAACTCACATAAAGATAGAGGAAGACATAGCTAAGATGATGCCGAATGGAAAACAGGCTACACAAATCAATTCCATTTTCAAGCATTCGAAATTTGCAGATAAAATTGTAGTAAAAATAGCTGCTAAAAATGAAACCACTCCCGAGCAACTTATAGAATTTGCTGATTCTTTTGAAGCACAGTTAAACAGCAACTATAAGGATTACATTGCCGAAATAAAAAGCAAAGTTAGCGATGAAACCACCTTTGATATTTACAACACCGTACATGATAATTTGCCTATTTATTTAGAGGAAAAAGATTACAAAACCATAGATACTTTAATTGCTTTCGAAAGTATTCGTAGCAAATTAGAAAGTGACTATAAGGTGCTGACTTCTGCTTCTGGCTTGGTTTTGAAGAAATTGATTGCAGATGACCCAGTTGGAATTTCCACTATTGCATTAAAGAAATTACAATCGCTCCAAATAGAAGATAACTATGAATTATACGATGGTTACATCCTATCAAAAGACAGAAAAAATTTAGTCCTTTTCATTACACCTACTAACTCACCTAATGAAACGGCAAAGAATCAAATCTTAATAGAAGGCATTGACAAAACTATCGCCTCACTTCAATCAAAAATTCAAAATGCAAATATCTACTACTATGGAGGAACAGCAGTAGCAGTATGTAACGCACAACAGCTGAAACGTGACACCATTCTTACTTTGAGTATCACCATTATTTCTCTGCTACTCTTTATTGGATTCTTTTTCAAACGGAAACGAATTCCAGTAGTTATGTTTTTACCTGTGCTTTTTGGAGCGTTGTTTTCGATAGCCATCATTTACTTATGGCAAGGCAGTATTTCCAGTATAGCCATAGCAGCTGGCTCTATAGTATTGGGTATAGCTATCAATTATTCGCTTCACTTTTTTGGACACTACAAGCATTGCGGTTCTATTAAAGAAACCATAGCAGACCTTCTAATGCCTATGACTATTGGCAGTTTTACTACCGTAGGTTCGTTCTTTAGTTTGATGCTAGTAAAATCTCAAATACTGAGTGATTTTGGACTTTTTGCGGGTTTAAGTTTAATGGGTGCAGCTTTGTTTTCGCTCATTTTTTTACCACATTTTATTCCTCTCCAAAAAGAAAAAAATCAAAATGCAGAAACAGAAAACTGGTTAGAAAGACTATTAGGTTTTCAATTTAAAAGCAATGGCTATTTAGTACTTGCCATCTTTGCACTTACCTTTTTCTTCTTTCACTTTGCTAAGAATATTGGATTTGAAAGTGACATGATGAAACTAAATTTCATGACTCCAAAACTCTCTACAGCGGAGCATGAAATAAATGAAC
Source organism: Chitinophagales bacterium (assembly GCA_044228065.1). Classification (GTDB taxonomy): domain Bacteria; phylum Bacteroidota; class Bacteroidia; order Chitinophagales; family LD1; genus JBGAVP01. The sequence continues at coordinate 27,686 of JBGAVP010000004.1, forward strand.
TACAAGGAGGTGACTCTTCTAAAACGGTGTATATAGCTACTGTAGGGAATACTGCACAGGAAGTGCTTTCCAATAACGAAAAATTGCTAGTCAGTTTAGATAAAAGTGTAGAGAATGGTTGGGTAAAAAAATACTCCTCCATTAGTCATTTCATTATTTCAAAAAAACTACAACAAGAGCGAATTAACCGCTGGAATAATTATTGGTCAGATGTTAAGAAAAAACAACTCATTAGCTCTTTACAAAGAGAAGGTGTTGCATTTACTTTTAAACCAGAGGCATTCAACAATTTTTCTGGCTTATTAAACAAAACCTATGAAACACAAGATGAGAAAGGCTTTGAAAGTTTTCAAAAATCTTTTGGAAGTGAATGCAGAATAGATAGTAAAGATTTACAAGCAGTAATCAATGCAGTAAAAGTAGATAAGAGCCAGCGGACAAAACTCTACTCCTATTTACAACAAAATCCTTCGACAGTTATTCTCGACAAACAGATAGTAACCAATAAATTTATTGAAATCATATACTCAGATTTCAACTCTATACTACTCTATACTTCCCTTTTAGTTTTCTTTGCATTACTACTCAGTTATGGCAGACTAGAACTCACCATTGTTACTTTTTTGCCTATGCTCATTACCTGGATTTGGATACTGGGAATCATGAGTTTATTTGGCTTAAAATTCAACATCATTAATATCATTATCTCTACTTTCATTTTTGGAATAGGCGATGACTTTAGCATCTTTATTACCGATGGATTAACTAAAAAATTTGCAGAAGGAAAAGAAACCATTCAATCCCATAAAACCTCCATTTTTCTTTCAGCCATTACCACTATCATTGGATTAGGAGCTCTAATTTTTGCAAAACATCCTGCACTAAAATCAATTGCTTTCATTTCCATTATTGGAATTTTTTGTGTGCTTATTATCGGGCAAACTATCCAACCATTTTTGTACGATTTATTTATTCAAAAAAGAAAAGAAAAGCATTTAGCACCGTATACTTTCCTCACACTTATTACCACCATTATTGATTATACATTTTTTTGTGTAGGCTCTATAATCGTTGCTATCATTGGATTTTTTATCATAAAGGCATTGCCATTTCCGGGAATAAAAACACGTAAGTTTTGGTTTCATAAATTAATACAACTCTGTGTAAAAGCCACCGTGTACATTCCCTTTTACGTTCGTAAAGTTCACATAGGTAGAGATGAAATGGATTTTTCAAAACCATCTATCATAATAGCTAATCACTCCTCTATGTTGGATATTTTGACAACCGTCATGCAACATCCAAAAATTATTTTGCTTACTAATAAATGGGTATATCACTCACCCGTTTTCGGCAAGGTAGTTCAACTAGCAGACTATTATCCAGTCATGGAAGGAGCCGACCCAGCCATAGAAAAGCTAAAAGAAATAGTAGAAGATGGCTACTCCATTGTCATATTTCCAGAAGGTACACGCTCCAAAGATGGAGCCATTCATCGCTTTCATAAGGGGGCTTTTTATTTGGCAGAAAAATTACAATTAGATATAGTGCCGCTCTTATTGCATGGGCACTCAAATGTAATCCCTAAGGGAGATTTTCAAGTATTTCCTGGACAAATGACCATGAAATTTTTGCCTAGAATAACTCCCCGTGATAAAAATTTTGGCGAAGATTATGCCGAGCGAACAAAACTGATTTCCCGTTATTTTAAAGAAGAATTTAGCAAGCTAAAACAAGAAATAGAGCAACCAAAATATTTTCGAGAGCGCCTCACTTCCAATTATATTTACAAAGGTCCTGTACTCGAATGGTATACGCGCGAAAAAATTCGAATTGAAAAATATTATGAAACCTACCATTTAGCTTTACCTAAAAGTGGCACTATTACTGATTTAGGTTGTGGCTATGGCTACATGGCTTACATGCTTCAATTCCTCTCAAAGGGCAGAAAAATAAAAGGAGTAGACTATGATGAAGCAAAAATTGATGTAGCCAATAATTGTTATTCTAAGACCGAAAACCTACACTTTGAAACTGCAAGTGTCGTAAATTGCAGTTTAGAAAATCAAGATGCTTTTATTATTAACGATGTGTTGCATTATTTAACTTACGAAGAGCAGGAAACCGTGATTAGCAGATGTATTGAGAAATTAAATCAAAATGGAATTATCATTATAAAAGATGCTGATAGAAATGACCAAAAAGGACAAAAACTAACTTGGTTGACAGAATTTTTATCTACCAATTTTGGATTCAATAAAATGGGACACGAGCAGTTGTATTTTACTACTGCCGAGGAAATGAAAAGAATAGTCGAAAAATATGGAATGCATTTTTCTATTTTAGAAGAAGCACAATATTCCTCCAATACTATTTTTGCAATTAGGCACACATAAAATGAGCAGAGCAGAAAAATATGATGTAGTAATTATAGGCAGTGGACTTGGTGGACTGGTGTGTGGTACTATTTTAGCAAAGGAGGGAAAGCGTGTTTGCATAGTAGAGAAGAACGACCAGATTGGAGGAAACCTGCAAACCTTCCGAAGAGATGGAGTCACCTTTGATACTGGAGTGCATTACATAGGGGGCTTAGAAAAGGGGCAAAACTTACATCAGTTTTTCACTTACCTCAACATCATGGATCGGCTCGATGTTGTAAAAATGGATACGAAGGGTTTTGATGTAATCCTTTTCAATAATGACGAAAACGAATATCCTTATGGGATGGGTTATCAAAATTTCATCTCCCAACTCACCTTAAAATTTCCTGAAGAGCAAGCTGCTATTCAATTATACTGTGATGAAATACAGACTATCTGTCAAAATTTTCCGCTATATAATTTGCGCAAAGAAGATTATTATCAAAACATAGAAGTATTTGAAAAGAGTGCGAAAATATTTATTGAAAGCCTCACCAACAATAAAAAACTACAAGCAGTATTAGCGGGTTCCAATATGTTATATGCTGGCGATGGCGAAAAAACACCACTATACATTCATGCACTAGTAGTAAACAGTTACATACAAAGTGCTTGGAAATGCGAAAAAGGAGGCGATCAAATTGCGAAACTATTAGCTAAAAATATTCGTGCTGCTGGTGGCGCAATTCTTAGAAAAAAAGAGGTTACAAAAATTAATGTAGTAGAAGGAAAAGCAATTTCTATTTCTTTAAAAGATGAAGAAGAAATTTTTGGAGATGTTTTTATCTCCAACTTACATCCTGCTAAAACACTTTCTATGACAGAGTCTGAGCTAATCAGACCTATTTACAGAAAACGAATTGAAAGTATAGAAAACACAATTTCTATGTTTGTACTCTATGCTGTGTTAAAACCAAATACTGTCAAATTTAAAAACAGAAATTATTATTGCTTTAGAGATGAAAATGTGTGGGACACTTTAAATCATACAGAAGAAAACTGGCCAAAGCAATATGGAATTTTTGAAGTGGTTCCAGAAAAAAACAAAGAATTTACAGAAGCTGTAGCCGTGCTTACCTACATGCATTTTGATGAAGTAAAACAGTGGGCAAACACTGTAAACACTACACTAGAGGAAAATGAAAGAGGAGCAGATTATGAAACATTTAAAAAAAGAAAAGCGGAAAATTTAATTCAAGTAATGTCTGAAAAATTTCCTGAGTTGTGTAAAAATATTCAGAGCTACTACACCTCTACTCCGCTTTCTAATCGCGATTACATAGGCACGAGTGATGGAAATATTTATGGGATTGTTCGTGATTTTAATAGTCCATTAAAAACATTTATATCTCCTAATACCAAAATTGAAAATTTGTATCTCACAGGACAAAGCATGAATCTACACGGGGTATTGGGAGTAACAGTAGGGGCAGTAATTACCTGCTCTATGCTACTCGGAAAAGAGTATTTAATAAATAAAATAATTGAGGCAAATGAAGTGGCTGTTTAAAATAATTGGCTATAGTTTAAGCTTTCTTTTGCTTTGCATTTTGCTTTTACTAGCTTATGTAAAGTGGGGGCTTGCACCTGAAATTCCACATCCTAAAAACACAGCTGTTTTAAAATTAGAACGCGAAAAAGTAAGCGAGGATTTTTATAGAATTGGTAAAAACTGGCTGCGAAAAAGTAAGAGTGGACTCTGGGAAGAATATGTAGAGGGCGAACCTTTTGAGCGCGGTGTAATTGCAGGCAAGTTGAACAAAGAGCTGATGTATAAACAGGAGGAAGCCTTTGTAGAACAGATTCACAAACTAATTCCAAACGATGCCTATTTGAACTTCTTGGGAATGTTTACTAGAGTTTTCAATCGGCATTTAGAAGAAAATGTACCCGAAGAAAATAAATTAGAAATTTATGGCGAGTCCCTTTCTGCGCCTCATGAATTTGATTTTATAGCACCAGCTTATGATCGAATGCTCAACTACCATGCAGCACACGATATAGGACATGCATTACAAAGTTTAGCATTGGTGGGTTGTACCTCTTTTGCAGCATGGGACGAACGCTCTGCAGATAGCAGTTTAATCATTGGGCGTAATTTTGATTTTTATGTAGGCGATAAATTTGCAGAAGATAAAATCGTTTATTTCTGCAAACCAAGCGAAGGAAATAAATTTGTAATGATAACCTGGGGTGGATTTATGGGCTGTGTATCTGGCATGAATGAAAAGGGATTGACTGTCACACTAAACGCTGCAAAATCTGACATACCAACAGGTTCGGCTACACCAATTTCAATACTGGGTAGAGAAATTTTACAGTATGCTAGCAATATTAACGAAGCCTACTCCATAGCCAAGAAAGGAAAAACATTTGTTTCGGAATCGTTTATGATAGGCTCTGCTGCTGACCATAAAACAGCGTTAATAGAAAAATCAACCATTAAAACAGCCTTGTATTTTTCAGATACCAATTACATTCTCTGCTCTAATCACTATCAAAGTGATTCGTTTAAAAACGATAAAAATAATATAGAAAATATGGCCACCAGTGCTTCGGTATATCGCTATAAAAGATTACAGGAGTTAATGAATCGTGTTCCTAAATTTGACTATTTATCTATTGCTAGTATTTTAAGAAATCAAGAAGGACAAAATGATAAGAATATTGGAATGGGAAATGAGAAAGCGCTCAACCAATTGATAGCACATCATTCTGTTATTTTTGAACCTGAGAAAAAAAGATTTTGGATCTCTAGTGCACCTTTTCAGTTAGGTGAGTTTGTTTGCTACGATTTAAATAAAATTTTTGCAGATACCTTTTCCATCACTAATACAAAAGAGATTTCTGAAACTGCCTTTAATATTCCTGCCGATACCTTTTTACTTTCTAACAATTGGAAATACTTTTTGAAATTTAAAGAGATGCGTCAACAATTAAAAGATGCAATTAAAATGAAGGAATCACTAAAAGAAGATATCTTCCTTTCTGCTTTTCAGCAATCTAATCCTGAGTTTTGGGAAACCTATTATTGGATAGCAGAATACTATAAAAGCCAAAACAAAAAAACTGCTGCTATTTACTACTACAAGTTAGCTTTAAGCAAAGAGGTGAATGCAAAAAGTGAAGTAGAAAAAATGAATAACGCAATACAAATATTGAATGCTGGAAATTAGTGCTAACAATAAAAACATTTTTTATCTGGCAACAAGCAACAACAACTTACAATTGAAATGATACTAGGAATAGGAACAGACATTATAGAAGTAGAACGTGTGAAAAGTGCTATCAGTAAAATTGCATTTAAGGAGAAAATCTTTTCTATTCGTGAAATTGAATATTGCGAAGCCAATAAAGGAGTAGAAAGTTTTGCTGCACGCTTTGCTGCCAAAGAGGCGTTTTTTAAGGCTTTGGGCACAGGATGGAGAGATGGAATGGGCATTACAGAAGTGGAAATTTTAAATGATGAATTGGGCAAGCCATCCATTCATTTAAGTGGAAAGGCTTTAGAAGTATTTTTGCAAAAGGGGGCTACACATGTACACGTTTCTCTTTCCCACATTAAGGAAAAAGCAGTTGCATTTGTAGTAATTGAATCTTAAAAAATGGTATGACAAAAATAGAATTCAGTTCTTTAACGGATATTAAAAACTATCAAGAAAAGCAAATGATAGAGCAGTTGAAGTATTTGCAATTGCATTCTCCTTTTTATAAAGAACTATTTGCTTCTCATAAAATTGATTTGAATGCAATAAAAAAAATAGAAGATTTAGTAGCTATTCCTACTACCTCAAAAGAAATTTTTAATGAACAAAATTTTGATTTTTTGTGTGTTGAGAAAGGGAAAATAATTGACTATACTACGACCAGTGGAACTACTGGAAAGCCAGTAACCGTGGCACTTACAGAAAATGACTTACAAAGATTAGCGCAGAATGAACAACAATCTTTTGAAACTGCAGGCGCAAAATCTACGGATGTTTTTCAACTGATGTTGACGCTTGATAGACAATTCATGGCAGGCATGGCGTATTACTTAGGCTTACGAAAAATTGGTGCAGGAATTGTGCGCGTAGGCTCCGTATCTCCTGCTATGCAGTGGGAAAATATTTTGCGCTTTCAACCCAACGCTATAGTAGCGGTTCCTTCTTTTATTTTGAAATTGATAGAGTATGCAGAAGCAAATAATATTTCATTACAAAATTCAAGTATTGAAAAAGCTATCTGTATAGGAGAGCCTTTGCGAAATGCAGATTTAACACCCAATATTTTAACGAAAAGAATTTTAGATAAGTGGAAAATTCAATTACACTCTACTTATGCATCTACAGAAATGCAAACTGCATTTACAGAATGTGAACATGGAAATGGGGGGCATTTACAACCTGATTTATTGCTATTGGAAATTTTAGATGAGGATGGAAATCAATTAAAGGCTGGTGAATTTGGAGAAGTTACCATTACATCATTAGGCGTAGAAGCTATGCCATTACTACGTTACAGAACAGGAGATATAGCTTGCTACTTTCAGGAACCATGCACTTGTGGAAGATATTCTATTCGTATTTCACCTATAGTAGGCAGAAAAAATCAAATGATAAAATACAAAGGTACTACCATTTACCCACCTGCCATTTACGATGCTCTTAGTCATGTTTCGGAGATAAAAGATTACTTAGTGGAGATTTCAAAAAATGAAATTGAAACCGATGAAATACTTATTTACATTGCTCAAAATGGAGACGTAGATGTAGTAGAACGAAAAATAAAAAATGCACTTCAATCCAAATTAAGAGTAATACCTGCTTTAGATTTTGTATCTTCTCAACAGCTTAATGCTATGCGCCCATCTGATACCCGGAAGCCAACATCTATTATTTTTAAAGCTGCTCATCATGAATAATTTTTTGCGTTTACTGCTAATAACACTACTTGTCATTTTTGCCTTAATAGGGGCTTATTTTATTGGGCACAAAGCAGGAGAAGATAAAATAAAAACTACCCTCATAAACAATACTGAAACCGTAAAACAAATAGCTGAATTAGCAAGCCTAGAAGTAACGGGTATTTCTGAAATTAATTTAACCAACAACCAACCCAACTCTTTACTTGGTACACTTAATAATCTATTTTTTGAAAATACTATAAACCTTAGAATCCCTTATACAGCCAAGTATGGAGTAGATGTACAAAACCTAAAACTGAATCTCCAAAGAACCGATACCACCTTAAATATTTATCTTCCTTCCACAAAACTTTTGAGTTATGAGTTGAAATTAGATAAGAGTCAAACATTGAGTAAATCTGGATGGCTAATAGTGGAGGATTATACTTTTTTACAACAAGCGCAATCAAAATTGTATCTAAAAAGCCGAGAAGAACTAGAAATAAATACGGCACATATTAAGCATGCAAAAATTAATATTGCCAAAACATTAAAGAACTATTTTGAACCCTTTGGTTTTAAGGTGCACATTTATTTTGATAAAAAACTAGTAGATGACACTGCTTTAGAATCCATAAAATCATAGCTATGAATAAACATCCGCATCTTGATTTTACGCCACCTACCAAGGCTTTTGCTAAAAATTTCATTCAGCCTTTTAAGGTTTATTTTGACCCCCAATTTTTTGGGTTAGATGAATTGGATGTGTCTCGCCCTGCCATGTATGTAACCAATCATACTGTTTTAGGTGTGTTAGATGGCTATCCCTTTGGTATAGAATTGTATTTGCGAAAAGGCATTTTATTAAGAGCATTGGCAGATAGAAATCATTACAAAATTCCCTTTTGGAGAGATATAGTTCAAAAAAGATTGGGAGCTGTAGAAGCCTCCAGAGCTAATTGTGCAGCCATTATGGAACGTGGAGAAAGCATCGTTGTTTTTCCTGGTGGAACAAAAGAAATATGCAAAAAGAAAGGCGAAAAATATGTACTGAAATGGAGTGATAGAAAGGGTTTTGTTCGCATGGCTATGGAATATGGTTATGACATTATTCCTGTAGCTGCAGTAGGTGCAGAAGAAGCTTATACTATTGTAACTGATGCCAATGATTTTTTTGCACATTCAGCTTTTGGAAAATTTTTAAAAGTTACTGGTTTGAGTAAAAACTTTTTCAAAGATGGCGACTTGCTTCCACCTACCGTAAAAGGAATCGGCAACACTCTTTTGCCAAGACCAGAAAAATTGTATTTCAGTTTTGGCAAACGTATTTCAACCAAAAGATACAAATCAAAATTTGATGACCCTATCACCCAAGAAATCATGAAAGACAAAGTGGAACTCGCTTTACTTACTCAGTTTGTAGAACTCTTCGATATCAGAGATAAGGATAAAGACAAAAGTTTTATTCGAAAATTTTTGACAAGAAAGTAACCTTGTCTTTTATCCATTCATGAATAGTTCCGTTTTTAAATTCAAGAATTTTTCTGTGGTGCAAAATAAGTGTGCCATGAAAGTGAATACTGATGGAGTTTTGCTAGGCGCATGGGCAAATGCAGATAGTGCAACTTCCATTTTAGATATTGGAACAGGGACCGGAGTGATCGCATTGATGATGGCTCAAAAAAATTCTACTGCTATAATAGATGCGATAGATATAGATGAAGATTCGTACCTGCAAGCCCAAGAAAATTTCAGAAACTCTTCATGGAGTAAAAGATTGAATGCGTATTGCACTGCCTTGCAAAATTTTAATCCTTCAAAAAAATATGATTTAATCATTTCTAATCCTCCTTATTTTAGAAATGACCTTAAAACCCCCAATGCTCAAAAAAACATAGCCAAACACAGTGCTGCATTAAGTTACGAAGAATTACTATCAGGAGTAAATCGTTTACTCTCCGAAGATGGAAAGGCTTTTTTAGTGATACCTTCGTTTAATTATAACGTACTCACATCTATTGCTGAAAAAGAAAATCTGTTTACAGCAAATGCTTTGGAAGTAATAGCTGTAACTGATAAAAATCCATATTTGATTTTAGTAGAATTGAGAAGAACACTGCAAACTATCTTTAAAAACAGTATTGTCATTAAAGACACTGAAGGAAATTTTACACCTGAATATATAAAACTCACTAAAGAGTTTTATTTAAAATTTTAATTAACTGATGGAGTTTCTAACCCTTTGTGTGTAATTGCGGAGCGCAGTACGAACGTCTATAGAATTATCTCGTACGTCTTCTAAAATTTGTATAGCAGCTAAAACATGCGTAAGCTGCTCTCCTTCATCTTTCCCCTCTATGGCTATACTTGGCGCCAATTCATTCATTAAGGCTTCCTCAGCAGCCTTTAACTGTTCTAAATTATAACTCTCTGATAAGTGTTTTATAACAGGTATTTGCATTTCAAAATAGTATTAAGTAGTTAGTATTGAGTATTAAGATAACAGCCTTTATAGTTCAAGAATACCATTGGAGACGATTCAAGATAGTACTTTCAGTTCCTCCATCATTGCCACCACATTTTCCTCCTTAGATGTAGCATCGCCTTTTACTAAAACTCCATCCTTAAAAGTAGCCATAAAGGGCAAGTTATCTACTCCTGCTATTTTTCTTGCCTCTGGATTTTGCTCTGCATTTACTTCTAAAAATTCAATGCCTGCAAAGCGCTCATCTCCCGAAAGTCTTTTAAACTTGGGAGCAAATAATTTACAAGAACCACACCAATCAGCATAATATTTTACAATCACTTTTGGGTGCTTCTCTAATTGATTTTTAAACTCCTCATCATTTACGGCTACTACTCTCATATCGAATTATTTTTCTATTAAAATATGTATGACAAACATAAAAAAACCCCGAATAGTTTCGAGGTTTTTCTGTTATCTTTTGATGGCTAATTACTCAGCTGTTTCTGTAGTTGTTTCTTCTGAAGCAGTTTCAGTAGTGTCAGTTGCTTTTTTTGAACCAGCTCTTCTTGTTTTCTTTTTTGGTTCAGCAGCTTTAGCTGTATTTTTGTTTTGAGTATAAATATCATTAAAATCTACCAACTCAATCATAGCCATTTCAGCAGCATCACCAGCACGGAAACCTGTTTTAATGATACGAGTGTATCCACCTGGTCTGTCACCTACTTTAGAAGCTACTACACCAAACAATTCTTTTAAAGATTCTTTGTTGTTTAAGTAACTAAATACTACTCTTCTAGAATTTGTAGAATCTGTTTTTGATTTTGTTATCAAAGGCTCTACATATACTTTCAAAGCTTTTGCTTTTGCTACCGTTGTAGTTATTCTTTTATGCTCTATTAAAGCAGCTGCCAAGTTCTTAAGCAAAGCATGTCTGTGAGCTGTTTTTCTTCCTAGATTATTTACCTTATCTCCGTGTCTCATGGTCTTGTTATTTTATAGTTCTGTGTTCGCTAAAATTATAGTTCGTCTAATTTATATTTAGAAAGTTCCATTCCAAAAGAAAGACCTTTTTCAATCAACAATGCTTCTATTTCTACCAAAGATTTTTTTCCGAAATTTCTAAATTTCAATAAATCATTTGTATTAAAAGTTACCAATTCCTCCAAAGAATTAATCTTAGCAGCTTTTAAGCAGTTGAAAGCTCTTACTGATAAATCCATATCTTCTAAAGGGGTCTTCAACAACTTACGCATGTGCAATACATGCTCATCTACCATTTCATTTTCTATTGTTACTGGAGAGTCAAAAGAAATATGCTCATCTGTAATCAACATTAGATGTTGAATCATGATACGAGAAGCTTCCTTCACAGCATCTTCCGGGTGAATAGTACCATCGGTAGTGATTTCCAAAATCAATTTTTCAAAATCGACACGTTGATCTACACGGAAATTTTCTACTGCATATTTTACATTCTTTATAGGAGTGTAAATAGCATCTATAGCAATAAAGCCAGCTGGCATATCTTTCGCTGCATTCTCATCAGCAGGAACATAACCACGACCTTTGCTTACCGTCAATTCAAACTCCAAATTTACATTTCCGCTCATATTGCAGATAACCAAATCAGGATTCATTACTTGATAAACATTGGTATGTTTTTCAATATGCTCAGCTTTAAATTGATCAGCACCTTTTAAAGAGATATAAACTTTATCGCTGTTATTATCATCATCCATTACCTTCTTCAATCTTACTTGTTTCAAGTTAAGAACGATTTCTGTCATATCTTCAATAACACCTTTGATAGTGGCAAACTCGTGATCTACGCCAGAAACCTTTACTCCACTGATAGCGTAACCTTCTAAAGAAGACAACAAAACTCTGCGCAATGCATTTCCTACTGTCACACCAAAACCTGGCTCTAAAGGTTTGAATTCAAAGATACCTTCGAAATCAGTAGCCTTTTGTAAAGTAATCTTATCTGGTTTTTGGAAGCTTAATATTGCCATATATTTAATTTTGTTTTTTGTTTTTGAATGCTGAATTACGAAACAATTAAAAGCTATTTATCTTACTTAGAGTACAACTCCACGATTAATTGCTCGTTAATGTTTTCTGGTATTTGATCTCTTTCTGGGAAATCAACAAAAGTACCTTCCACATTTTTTTCATCAATTACTAACCAATTGAAACGCTTTCCTTTTCCGCTCAATGAAGTTTGAACAACGTCTAAAGTTTTAGAACGCTCACGGATAGCAATTTTATCGCCTGGAGATAATAAGAATGATGGAATATTTACAACGTGACCATTTACAGTTACGTGTTTGTGACCTACTAATTGTCTAGCTTGTCTTCTAGAAGCAGCAAAACCTAATCGATACAAAGTATTGTCTAATCTACCTTCTAATAATTTTAATAAGTTTTCACCAGTTACACCTTTTTTGCGAGCAGCTTTCTCAAACAAATTACGGAACTGTCTTTCTAACAAACCGTAAGTGTATTTAGCTTTTTGCTTTTCCTTTAATTGAACAGCATACTCAGAAGATTGTTTTCTCTTCTTAGACAAACCGTGTTGCCCTGGAGGATAGTTTCTCTTGTCGAAATTTTTATCTGTTCCAAAAATTGACTCTCCAAATTTTCTAGAGATTCTGGTAGTAGGTCCTGTATATCTTGCCATTTTTTTTGTTCTATTCTATTTTAAAATCTTATTTCTATCGTATTACTTTCTGTAATTCTATACTCTTCTCTTTTTAGGAGGACGACAACCATTGTGAGGAATTGGAGTAGTATCATTAATTACCGTAACTTCAATACCTGAAGCCAAAATAGCACGGATAGCAGACTCTCTTCCGGCACCTGGTCCTTTTACAAAAACTTCCACTTTTCTTAACCCTGCTTCGTGAGCCACTTTGCCAGCTTCAGAAGATGCTAATTGTGCAGCATAAGGAGTATTCTTTTTTGAACCTCTAAATCCTACTTTACCAGCACTAGACCAAGAAATAGTTTGACCTGCATGATTTGCAAAATTGATGATGATATTATTAAAAGTAGCATTGATAAAAACTTTACCATCTGCATCTACTTTTACTACTCTCTTTTTCGCCTTTGCTTTTGCTGCTGCACCAGCCGATTGTTGTTTTGCCATTTTTTATGTTTTTCTTGAATATCTATGAATTTACTATTCTATCTTTTGTACTTTGTATTAACTATCTACTCAAATCTTACTTAGTAACCATTTTCTTGTTAGCAACTGTTTTACGCTTACCTTTACGAGTACGAGCATTGTTTTTAGTAGTTTGCCCTCTCAATGGCAATCCTTTTCTGTGACGGATACCTCTGTAGCAACCAATATCTTGCAAGCGCTTAATATTTTGTTGAATTTCTCCTCTCAACTCACCCTCTAATTTCAAATTTTCAGCAATGTATTTAAGAATACCGTTGATTTGCTCATCGTTCCATTCTTTTACTTTTGCATTTACATCTATATTATTAGAAGTTAAAATCTTCTTAGCAGTAGTTTTGCCGATACCATAAATATAAGTAAGCGCTATCTCGCCTCTTTTATTATTGTTTAAGTCTACACCTGAAATTCTTGCCATACTTTTTGTAGGTTATTATTTTTTGTAAATAGTTAATTAGCTTTTAAAATTACCCTTGACGTTGTTTAAACTTAGGATTTTTTTTATTGATTACATACAATACGCCCTTGCGTCTTACTATCTTGCAATCAACACTTCTTTTTTTGATGGATGCTCTTACTTTCATTGTTTATTTTATTTAGTTGTCGGTTGTTAGTTCTTTAGTCTTACGTCTAATATCTTACTTCTGATATCTAAAATTATTTATATCTAAATGTTATTCTTCCTTTATTTAAATCATAAGGACTCATTTCCAATTGTACTTTATCGCCCGGCAAAATTTTTATGTAGTGCATTCTCATCTTACCAGAAATGTGAGAAATTACCTCATGTCCATTCTCTAATTTTACGCGAAACATGGCGTTGCTTAACGCTTCCAGTATGATTCCGTCTTGTACTATTACGTCTTGTTTTGCCATTCAGAGAAAACCTCTTTTTAAAGAGGAATGCAAATATATAACTTATCCACAGACAGACAAATATTTTAGTACAATAAATTTACAAAACAGACACAAATCCCAAAAAGGAATATTTACCCTAATTTTTTTAAATCAATTGAATGTTTCAAAAAACAATCTTTGGCACCCTAAAAAATAAAAGCAGCCCTTCAAAATGAAGGGCTGCTTTTATGAAAATTGAAATGCTATTCCTTATTTTCTATTCCATCCTGGACCTGTTTTTGTTTGCTCTACAGGCTCATTAGGATTGTATTCAATTTCTGGAGCATCTTCTGGTTTGTCAGGCAAGATTTTGAATTCTACACGTCTGTTTCTTGCTCTTCCTTCTGGATCATCTTTACCTTCTTTATCGTTTCCAGCTAATGGCACTTTTTCCCCGTAACCTTTCGCTATCACTCTTTCTTTAGTAATACCTTTGCTTACGATATAACCTTTCGCTTCTTCCGCTCTTTTTTGAGATAATTTTTCGTTGTATTGGTCAGAACCTTTGCTATCTGTGTGACCTTGTACTTCTACACTATAACCAGGATTTTGCATCAATACACTTACTACAGAGTCCATCTTCAATTTGTAGTAATCTAACACGTTTGCTTTGTCAAATTCAAAGTAAATGTTTTCGATTTTAACTTTCTTCTTCAAAATAGGGTCAATCAAGAATACTTGAGAAATAGTATCTCTTTCTTCATCTTCTTTTACCGTAATATTTTCTACAGATGGCCACAATCCATCTTTGTTACCATTGATTTTGTAAGCTTGTCCACGTTTCAAAACAAACGTAAACGGTGTAGCAGTAGTAATGGTGTTACCCATAAATTCGAAGTTCTTTCCATCTACATGGTACATAGAAGCATCTACTCCTTCTACAGGTTTTTGAGTAGGGTCATTTCTAAGAGCAAAAATTCCTTTTAATACTACTTCTTCTCTCATAGAAACATTCCAGATATCATCGCAACAAGTTTCCCCTCTAATGGTTTTAGTACCCGGTCTGTTAGATACTACAAAGCCCTTTTTACCAGTTTCGTTCAAAACAAAGTACATATCATCACAAGATGAGTTTACGGGAGAACCTACGTTTACGGCTGTTCCCCAAGCTTCAGGTGTACCTGTAATACTGAATACATCTAAACCTCCTAAACCCGGATGTCCAGATGAACTAAAATAGAAAGCCTTACTTGCTTTATCATAAAAAGGAGAAAACTCATCGCCCGGTGTGTTTACACCTGTTCCTGCATTCTTAGCTGGTCCAAATTTTCCGTCATCTTTTAGTTCTGCGTAGTAAATATCTAAGCCTCCTTTTCCTCCTCTATCTGAAACAAAGTAAAGGATAGTTTTACCTTCTTTATCTACTCCAAAAGATGGTTGTGTTGTAGTTCCAACCTCAGAGTTCAATTCTTTTACCTCCGTTGGTGTTCCCCAATCATTCCCTTCTTTAGTAGATTTGAAAATTTTACAAGTAGATTTTGCAATGGCAGATAAATCACATTTAGTAAAATACATGGTCTTTTCATCTTCTGAAAGAATAGCATTTCCAACGTGTGTCTTTGAATCATTTGGAGGGTAAGCTAATTTAGTATCTTCTCCCCAAACCTTACCAGTTCTTTTTGCAGTAAATATTTTAGCGTAATAATCGTAGTCGCTTTTAGTTACGTTGATAGCAGTATCAGATTTCAAAGAAGAATAAATAATTCTATCTCCTTTCAAAGGTTTTGGAGCAAAGTCAGTCAATACGTTATTGATAACTCCTTCTTCGTGTTCAACTTTAATTTTGGCAGGATTCGCTAACCAAGCTGCTGAAGAATCACATCCTTCCATATCCACTTTAGCTAAAGTTTTATAACTTTTTTCACCCTTTCCTAAATCTAATTTCAAGTAGTCTTGATAAGCCTTTTTAGCTTCATCATACTTGCCATTCATTTTTAGCATTTGCGCTAAAAAGTATTGGTCATTTGGATATTTCTTTGGGTCTTTATCCAATTCAATTTTATAATACTTCTCAGCAGCTTTGTAATCTCTCAAACTTCTGTTCAACTCAGCCAATTGATGAACTACCTTCATATTGTCTGGCTTCTCTTTTATTACATCTTCGTAATATTCTACAGCATTGTAGAAACTACCCTGTTTGGTCAATGCGTCTGCTATTTTCTTTTTCTTGCGAACGCTCACTTTTGGGTATTTCTTTACATTCTGTCTAGATTCAGTTCCTTCTTCTGGTGTTTTTGCTATTAGCACCAAAGGTATCATTGCAAGTGCAAATAAAAGATGTTTCATGTTGTCGAGTTCAGGGTTCTTTAAAGTTTTTTGAAAAAGTTGGTTATTAATATCTAGGGTTAAATAGGAAATTATTTTCTTTAGGTGCTTTACCGCCAAAGCCAATATAGGTTAAAGCCAATTCATATGCTTGAGGCAATTTTGTATTAGCAGTCTTAGCATCTTTACTCATTTTTCCTAAGTCAATATCATACGCAAAATTTACACGGAAACGTTGGTATTCAATTCCAAATTTAGGAGTGATATTTCTGTATGCAGCAGGTGAATTTACATCAGCCCCTATTCTATTCCATAAGCCTAAGAAAATAGTTGCTTTCTTATCTTTTTCTACATTATTAATAAAGTTGTAACCTACTGTCAAACCTACGTTTCCTTCGTTTGCTTTTGCCATATTTTGGTACAAAAAGCCAGGTATAATTACCCATTTAGTTCCTGGTGTAATTTCAAAACCTCCATGAACAATATATCGGAAAGGCAATTTATCAGTAGCTGTAGTGCTGATAGCTGCTACATTTGGACGAGCTACATTGTTCATTGCAAACCCAGCATAAAAAGTTAATAGTTCGATAGGGTGTGTATTAAAAAACAATCCGTAAGAGAAGTTAAAGAAATTCTTTTTCCCTGTGTTAGCCACCGTTTCGTGACCTGCACTTGTCTTGTCATAATTTAAAAAACCATCAAACCCTTCTCCAAATTGAAAATCACCGCCAATTCTTTTTAGAGTATACGATGGTTGGAACCCTACTGAAAGTTGAGTGCTTTTTTTCTTACCTAAATTTAAAGTATATCCTAAGTTTAATGAAATAGTTGTAGCACTTATTTTGCCTGCTCCACTATTTTGCTGATCGTTTACCACAGCTAATCCTACACCCAATGCATTGCCATTCATTTTGTCTTTTAACAACGAAAAATCTACCGACAAAGCGGGAGTTCTGTATAAGGAATTACTTTGTGTTACTCCATAATACTGTCCTCTGTAAATTGCATTTATTCTGTACAATCCATCAAACTTTCCCGTAAGTGCTGGGTTTAGTGTAAGAGGAGATGCATAATATTGAGAGAAATGTATGTCTTGCGCTTGTAGCGAAACCGCTGCTACCACAAGAATTGCGAGGGTATAGAATTTTAACTTCATCGTTTATATTATGGTTTTAATTGGGCGAACGAATATCTGAATTATTTATGAAATTTTAAAATTATTATCTAATTAGTGCAAAAGTGCCACTTTTTTCTGTTCTTACTGTTTTAGAAGGGTCTTTCACATCTGGTGCATCTACCGTTAAAAAGAAGGTGTATTGTTCAGCAGACTGAGCAGTTCCTTTAAAACTTCCATCCCAACCTGGGGCAGCAGGGTTATCGTGCACTAACTGACCCCACCTATCGTAGATTTTGAACCCTACTACTACTGCACCCGTATTCTTTAAGAACACAGGATAGAAGTGGTCATTTTTTCCATCACCATTTGGAGAAAATGCATTCGGTAAAACAAAATTGCCTGCCTCTTTCACATTTACGGTAATCGTATCGGTTGCTTTACAACCAAACTCTAAATCTGTTACAATAACCGTGTAAGTAGTGCTGGATGTCAGGTTGGTAGTGGCTGTTCTTTGTAGTGTAGAATCTAACACCAATGTATCTGGAATCCAACGATATTGGAAATTGCCTTGGTAAGAAATATTATCTACAAAAATTTGTGTGCTATCACCAGAAAAAATATTGGTTTCATCAGCATTTGCATTTACTGATAAACATCTCAAATCCACTTTCACCTCGTCAGTGGTTTTGCAACCATTCGCATCTGTAACGGTAACTGAATAATTCGAAGAAGTAGTAACTACAATTGATTCTGTAGTGTCTTTGTTAGACCATTCGTAATGTGTACCAGTAAGGCTAGGTGTAAGTGTAAGCGTACAAGCACAAATATCTTGATCATCCCCCAAAGATACGGACTGGATTGGAAGCACTGAAATGGTAATAGAATCGAACCGTACGCAATTATCTGCATTGGTAGCAGTTACTTTAAATTGTTGATCTTGTGTAATTACGGCCTTCGGATTAGATATAGTAGAATCTGTTAAGAACAATGCTGGAGTCCATTCGTATTTTACTCCTGGTCCATTAAAACTAAGCTGAGCAGTATCACCTGGACATACCGTTGTAGGTAGTGCAGAAAGTGTATATGGGAAAGTAGAGAGTGTTACTTTTACATCATCTGTAGCTTTACAGCCATTGTCATAAGTAACAGTAACATTGTAAGTAGTAGTAGTGGTAGGATTAGCTATAGGATTTGAAACCGTAGAATCCGATAAACCAGATGCAGGACTCCAAGCATAATTTGTAATAGCTAAACCTGACTTGTCTGGTGTAAAACGCCATGCTGTGCCTGATGTAATTAGCCAAGGTGAATTATTTTTACCAGGTGCCACAGCGAACTTAGTACCCGTAGCATCTTCCAATCCTAAAACATGGTCAGTACCATTGTCATCCACTTGGTCAGCATGTATTTCTACAATATTAGTTCCTTCAAATAATTGAATCTCACCATTCACTGCTTCCCCTGCAAAGGCAAAGAAGAATTGTACTTGATTAAAGCGAACTACAAATACTCGATTCGGTGCAGTTCCTTTTACAAAATAATCTATAGTTCCTCCACCAAAAGAAGAAGGGTCTAAATCATCCCAACACAATGCTATCATATTATTAGGAACAGTAGAATTAGGCATGCTTAGAGGATTTCTACTTTGCGATAATGTATAGTTGGTAGGAGAAAATGTAATAAATCCATTTGGGTTAATGTATACTGTATTTTGAGTTTGACAGAAAAAGTCAAAATCAAATGGCAATGGAATGGCTTTAGTAGTAGAATCATCTGTACCGTTAATAATATTAACTGCACCTGTTGGAACTATAGTCGCATAAGGGACAGAAGTAACTGTATAAGAAGGAATACAAGCAGGAGGTGCAGGATTTAATTGTACTACATTCAGCCCTACTGTACCATCGCAAAGACCCACATCATTTCCAGCAGTTACAGGTACTCCCGGATTTACAGTAAGCTTTATACTTCCCGATGCTCCACAACCAGCAGTATCTATTACGCTTAAGGTGTAAACTACATCTTGATTTACAGTGGTGATGGGATTCAAGCAAGTATCACAAGACAAGCCAGCAGAAGGAGTCCATTTGTAGGTATAAGTATTGGTAGGATTACAAAGTCCAAATTTAATATTTGGTCTTTCATTAGATGGGAAAGGGAATGTGAGACTACAGCCTGAAGTAGTAGAAGAGAATGTTTGGTCTGACAAACTTGCATTCTGGAAAACATTGGAGGTAATTACCTCTGTCGAATTTGCAGTACTTCCTGTATATGCAGTAAAACAAAGTTCAACTACTAAGTTAGATTTACCATCCCAATCATAAGGATTATCTAAAATAATAGTATTCACCCCTAAATCTATTGTATTAGGTGAAGGCACAGCTACATTTGTCAAGCCAGTTACAAATTTATTTGGTAAAACACTATCCGCATAACAGCCTAAACTCACGTTAAATCCAGGAAAAATAGTAGAAAGAGTAGGATTGTCTGTTACGAAAAATGATAAATCAGTAATAGTAGAAGAAGACATTCCAGCAGCTTTCAATTCAGAAGCCCTAAACAAATACTGTACTTTTCCTCCTCTCCAATCTGTTTGGTAAGGTGTCGTATTCGTAGATGGATTTTGATCAGTTCCACCTATTGCCGAACCTGGATTTAAACAAGATAGATTTATACCATCTGGGTTCAATCCACAATTCAATAATCCTTCTAATACAAAACTAGGAGAAAGCTTAACCGTATCTCCAGGACATACCCCATTCTTATCTGATTTAATCATAACAATAGGTGCCACTCCATCTACATTCAAATCTATAAATGCAGTTTGCTTACAACCTAAACTAGAAGTAACCAGCACAGTATAAGTAGACTTTCCAAAATGATCAGGAGTAGCGGTAGGTGTAGTAGAAGTTAAAGAAGATAATGTTGGAGTTGGAGTCCAAGAAGCAGTATATGGAGCGTACGTATTAGGACTCGCATTTACCGTAAGTTGAGTGCTATTTGTTAAGCAAAAATTAGTATCCCCTGCCGTTATTCCTAAGTTAAAACTAGGCACAAAATTTATGGTAATGGTATCCTTATTTTTACAAGCACCCACCAAATCGCTCTGTATATAATAGGTAGTTGCTGAAGATGGGGCGAATGAAACAATTGAACTATCTGCATTAGCGGCCACCATTCCTACTGGAGGAGCTCCGCCCGCTGTTGTCCAACTAAAATGAGAACCACCCCTTACATTTACTTCCACTGGTCCTCCAGATACACAATAATTCAAATCAGGCCCAGCATAAGTACCTGGTTGTACTGTTAAATCATAAGTAATCAATTGTAATCCAGGACTTGGGCAGGTATTGTTTTTTATCGTAATGGTAAAATAACGAAACCCAGAATCGGCTACCGTTGGTATCCAATCAAAATTAATTCTGATAGAGTCCGCACCACCTAATGTATCCAAAGTGAAAGTTGCTCCTGGTACAGAAGTAGCTACATTCGAAGTTATAATTAAAGCGCTATCATTAGGGTCACTAGCTATTATCGAAAAAGTAAGATGCTGACCTGGACAAACTCCTAATGAATTTTTATCAAATACCACTCCGCTTATTACATTTGAAACAGACAAAGAATCTTGCACCACTGGTGGCTTGTTGTTACAACTCAAAATCACCATTTTAATATCCCGCATAGTCGATCCTATCTTTACCCCGTTGCGGTATTCGTCTACTCGCATCGTTACCACATATTGCCCAGTGCTAGTAGGCGTAAATGTCATTTGCCCAGTAGCTTGATCAAAACTAAATCCACTGGCAGTAGGCATAGGGTTGGTCGCAGAATAACCAGCTACATAGCCTATGTTAGTTCCCCCAGACCCAAGTGGAGTAATTAGTGTATACACCAATGAATCTCCATCTGTTTCTACCACACCATGACTGTAATTATACTTTTGATTTAAACAATAGTAGGGCACGGGCAAAGAAGTAAAAATGGGAGAACTATTACAAAGGGCAGGATTCGTATTAATCGTACCTTCTACATACAAATCTTCCGAGCCAGCATTTAAGATATTAGTACAAGGGTTTCGAGCATTTACAGAATAACTATACGTGTAAACGCAGTTTGGCAACAAGGTTACAACTCCAGAATAAGTGAATTTACGAACACCAGGAAGTGTTCCAGCAGGTACATCACAAGTACTAGTGGCAGACGGACACAAGCCATCTACTTTAACCCCAGCTGTAGGTGCATCATCTGATAATGTCAATGTCAAGTCACCACAACTGGAAGTAAAATCGATAGTTGGTTGAGATGGTTGAGATGTACTACTACTGCAATCTTTATAAAAAGAGTAGGTAATCTGATATTGATTATTTCCTAAACACTTATAAGAAATATCGGCACCTTGGGCATGCGATGCCTTCGCGCTGTTCGAAGGAAACAATGCAAACAAAATGCTTGCTAACAATAACAATAAATGTAACTTTTTATTCATAATATCGTAATAAGGATGCGAAATTAAAGAAAATTTAGTATTTAACGTTTATTTTCTGTTGAAACAAACAATTCTCCTTATCAAATTACTATTTAAAGATTAAAAAAAAATTATCTCTAAAATAAAATGCTTTGGCACGAGATTTGAAATTGTTGTTTTGCGAAAAAAAACTAACTTCGCAGTCACTAATTTTTAAACCCAAAAAACAAAAAAACATGAAAAAAATGTTCAATTACCTATTAGTAGGTACCATGGCTTTAGGCCTTTTCGCTGCTCAATCTTGTACTAAAACTTGCGATGCAGGTTACGAAGGTTCTGATTGCAAAACAGAAACAAGAGCTCAATATTTTGGAACTTGGAAAGTAAGCGGAACGGATAACTCGACTCCACAAGGTACTTATACTAATAAAGACTTAACTATCGGAACTAACACAGGTGGAGTGTTAAAATTTAGCTGTTCAAGTATTGGATTTGGATTGGTATTTACTGCTACTCTAGGTTCTGATGGAAAAACTTTCACTGTAGATACCTTTACATCTGGTGGTTATACTTACACTGGTAGTGGCACTTTTACAAGTGCTAGTGCTATGACACTTTCTTTAACAGAAGTAGGTGGAACACCTTCTACTACTACTATTTATACTTTAACAGGTACTAAATAATCTTTAATTTATCTGTTATAAAAAGGGAAATCATTCATTTGATTTCCCTTTTTTATTTTCACCATTACTTTAATAAGGAATTCTTCTGCTGCTTGCATTTACTCTTTCGTACTTATAAGCCCAAGAGCACTAGATATATTTAATTATCTCAGACTAGAGGCTGTTGTTATTTTAATTAAAAAAAGATTCTTATCTACACTCTTATTGAACAACTCGCTTTGAATAAGCACCTACAATGTTAAACCTAGTGTTTCATCTATCTATTTTTCTCAATAATATTTGAACTATTTCTTTTATCAATCTCAAATAGCATATCAATATTTTTCACAAATAAAAAAGGCTGACCTAGTTAAAGAATCAGCCTTTAAAATTATTTTCTATAAGACTTATGGATTGTCTCTTTTTCCTCTCAATCCTCCACCACCTGCTGGTTGTTGTTGAGCAGCTTGGTCAGATTTAGATTTTAATCCACCTGATTGTTGTTGCGTTTGATCAGATTTTCCCTTTAATCCTCCTTGAGGTTTAGGTTCTTCCTTTTTAACTGGAGCTGGAGCTGGAGCTTTTTTAACTGGAGCTTTCTTCACTACAGTTTTCGCTACTGGCTTAGCAGCTGCTATAGAATCTACTAAGCGTTGTGCTTCTGCATTTACTGCTTCATCACATGCTTTAGTAACTTCTTCATCCATAGCTTTCATTTTATCTTCTACTAGGGTTTGTACAGCAGCAGCATCTGCTTCTGCAGCTTTCTTATTCGCCTCTTCATTGTTGCAAGCTGTTAATGCCAATCCAAGCATTGCTGTTGCGGTTAGATTTAAAAATATTTTTTTCATTTGATTGTTTCTTTTTTGGGGTTACACAATTATTTGTTTTCTGCAGTGGCAGCAGCAGCCGTTAATTCCTGAACTTTTGCATCTACTTTTGCTTGCATTTCAGCAGCACAAGCATCTTCTTTTGCTTTTTTCACTTCCGCAGAAGTAGCAGTTACAATAGAATCTGCTTTTGCAGTTTTTTGTTCTTCAGTAAGCGGAGTGTACTTAGCACCGCAACTAAAAAGTGTAAGACCCGCAAATGCGCATCCTACTAATTTTAGGGCTATTCCTTTTTTCATAAGTTAGTTTAATTTTTGTTTAATAATGATGCGAAATTACAAGTATTCATGGAATTGTAAAATATTGAGGCTTGTCTTTTATATATATTTTAAACTGCCATGAGTGGCGTTTACTATTTTTCACATTTATTTTACAATATTCCCAATAGGCTTGCGTCTACAACTCAAAACAAGCAAGTAAAAATGACTACTATCGCACTTACAATGGCAGATCAAAGCAATCCAAAAATTATTGCTACTTTCTCTAAAGAAAGCAAACGGTTGTTGAATTTTATTAAACAACGGGTGCCAACCACAGAAGATGCAGAGGATATTTTACAAGATGTTATGTATGAATTTGTAAATTCTTTTCGGGTAATGAAACCCGTAGAACAAGTGGCTTCTTGGCTTTTTACAGTGGCTCGCAATCGCATCACCGATTTTTATCGTAAAAAACGCCCCGATTTACTAGAAGACCAAATTGTATACTTTAGAAATGACGATGGCGATAATTTGAATTTATCGGATATGTTGCCAGCTAAAGATGGCACCATAGAATCTAAAATGATGAGTGATTTAATTTTAAAAACATTGACTGAATCATTACAGAAACTACCGAAAGAACAACGGGAAGTATTTATGATGCACGAAATGGAAGATAAAAGTTTTCAGGAAATATCTGAGATTACTGGAGCCAATGTCAACACACTCCTTTCACGCAAACGCTATGCAGTACTCTTTTTAAGAGAAGAATTGAGAAGCCTTTATACCGAATTGTTTCAACGCTAAAATTCAAATCATGCTCAGTAAAATAATTAAAGGAACGCTTTTGGGATTTTTAGCCATTGGTATTTTATTTCTAATGGTTTTAGGGTTTCAGTTCGTTTGGAATGTAACCATCCCTGCTATTTTCAACCTTCCTACCATTAGTTATTTGCAAGCATTGGGCTTAATTGCTATATCCAGAGTTCTGTTTGGTGGCTTTGGTTTCAGGTGGATGAATCATCAAAACCACAAAGCTAAATTTTGGCAGGAGCGCATGAAATTAAAAATGAACGGAATGACTACGGAAGAGAAGGAGGAATTTAAACGCAGAGTCAAAGAGAAATGTGGAGATTGGTGAAAATGTAAGCTATAAGTCGCAAGTAAGAAATAGAATTACATCAAAAAGCCCTATCAGAAATATCCAATAGGGCTCTTAACTTTAGAGAAAATCAGCTTACGCTTTTTCCTCTGCCGCAGAAGCAAACTCAACAGGAGTTTTGCTATCCACTTTTATAGTAATGTGATTACTTCTTTTACGAAGTCTATTTGCTCTACCTTGTGGTGCTGGTAAAAAACGTTTGATAGTAACTCCTTGATTTACGAATGCTTCTTTCACATATAAATCGTGGTCTTCTGGTTTCAAATTGTTTTTTTGCTCCCAGTTATTGATAGCAGACTTCAACAATTTTTCCAATTTTAAAGCAGATTCCTTTTTATGAAATTTCAAAATACGCAATGCTTCTTCTACTTTCTTTCCTCTTATTAAATCTACTACCAATCTAGTTTTACGAGGAGAAGTAGGATTGTCATTTAATTTCGCAATAGCTTCCATTTTCTTTAATTTTTTAGTGTTAGTTGAAAGAGCTATAAGCCTTATGGGCTATACCTCCAATCTTTTTATTTTACTTTCTTAGATGAGTGACCTCTGAACTGACGTGTAGGACTAAACTCTCCTAAACGATGACCCACCATATTTTCTGTTACATACACAGGAATAAATTTTTGCCCATTATGTACCGCCAACGTATGACCAATCATGTCTGGCAAAATCATAGATGCTCTTGACCATGTTTTGATAACTGTTTTTTTATTAGCAGCATTCAATGCTTCAATCTTCTTTCCTAATTTGAAAGCTACGTAAGGTCCTTTTTTTACTGATCTACCCATTTTGAATATGTTTTATTTCGATTCTTAATTTAATTATTTACTTCTTTTTTGAATAATCAACTTAGTAGAAGCCTTATTCGTGTTACGTGTTTTGAAGCCTTTAGCTTTTACACTAGTACGTGAACGAGGGTGACCTCCAGATGCACGACCTTCACCTCCTCCCATCGGGTGATCTACAGGGTTCATAGCTACTGGTCTAGTTCTAGGTCTAATACCCATCCAACGTTTACGACCTGCTTTTCCTAATGATTGTAAGTTGTGATCAGAGTTTGATACAGCACCTATTGTAGCTAGGCAAGATTTTAAAATTTTACGAGTTTCTCCGCTTGGCAATTTTACTACTACATATCTATCTTCTTTAGCGGCTAATTGAGCAGAAGTACCTGCACTTCTTACGATAGATCCTCCTTTACCAGGGTGCAATTCTATGTTATGAATGATAGAACCCAATGGAATATTTTCTAAAGGTAACGTATTTCCTATTTCAATAGCAGCAGTTTTTCCAGAGGTAACAGTAGCACCTACTTTCAAACCTTGCGGTGCTAAAATGTATCTTTTATCTCCATCTTTGTAAACAACTAATGCTATAAAAGCGGTTCTGTTTGGATCGTACTCTATAGTAGCTACTTTACCATCTACTCCAAATTTATCTCTTTTGAAATCGATAATACGGTATCTTCTTTTATGTCCGCCACCTGTGTAGCGCATAGTCATGTGACCTTGTGAGTTTCTACCACCAGAACTTTTCATAGGGCCTAATAGGCTCTTCTCTGGTACATTGGTAGTGATTTCCTCAAAATTGAGCAACGTAGTGTGACGTAAACTCGGGGTGGTTGGTTTGAATTTTTTAATTCCCATTTTTGGTTCCTTTTTGTTATCAGCAGTGTTGGTCTGCTATAGTTTATAAAATATTATTTTTTAGCGTTGTAAGCTATCATTATACTGTTCCGTATAAATCTATAGTTTCTCCTTCTTTCAAAGTTACATAAGCTTTTTTGTAAGCAGCTTTTAATCCTCTAGCTACGCCCTTTTTTGTTTGGCGAATTTTCAATTTACCAGGAATTACAGCGGTATTTACGTCTTCTACTTTTACATTGTAGGTGACTTCTATTGCCTTTTTAATTTGCAATTTGTTTGCATCTCTATCTACTTTAAAAGCATAGCGGTTTAATTTATCGCCCAACTTAGTTGACTTTTCAGTGATGATAGGTTTTATCAGTATGTTGCTCATGATTTCGTCCGTTTATTAGTTGTTTGAAAAATTAGATTCCAATACTTTGACCGCATCTTCTGTCAATACGATTTTCTTAGCTTGCATTACATCAAAAATGTTTACTAATGAAGCTTCTGTTAAGTAGGTATTAGGAATGTTTCTAGAAGAAAGTAATGTATTTGGGTTAGAAGCACCTACCAATATCAATGATTTTGCATCATTTACATTTAGGTTTTTCAATACCGCTACAAAGTCTTTAGTTTTAGGAGAAGCAAAAGAAAGAGAATCTACTACTACTATATTTCCGTCTTTAGCTTTGTAAGCAAAAGCAGATTTTTTAGCTAAATCTTTTACTTTCTTGTTTAGTTTGAAGTTGTAATCGTGTGGTTTAGGACCAAAAACACGACCTCCACCACGAACCAATGGAGACTTCATATCGCCTCTACGCGCACCACCAGTTCCTTTTTGACGGAATGCTTTTTTAGTAGTACGGGCAATTTCCCATCTTTCTTTGGTCTTGTGTGTTCCTTGACGATTGTTGGCTTGGTACTGTCTTACAGCTAACCATACCGCATGGTCATTCGGTTCTATACCGAAGATCTCGTCAGAAAGATTAATCTCTCTTCCTGTTTCTTTTCCTTCTTGGTTGAATACTTTTAGCTTCATTGTTATCATTTTTTGTGTTTCCTAAGAAAATGATAACGCTTGAAAGTGCCGTGGCACTTAGGATATAGAGCGAGATCATTTCAAATTAAACGGTGACGTTTCGAATAGTTTCTTTCAAAACGGGACGCAAATATAGAATTTGTAAACACATTTGAAAACATTTTCCACAAAATATTTTAGATATTTGCCATAAACCTATTTTTTATGGCTAAAAACCAACCTAATAATCCTAAGCCCAGTCCAAAAATTTCAAAAAAAGAAACGAAAATAGCTGGTGAAAGTTTCTTTGCCTATATTAAAGCAAAGGAACAATGGCTCGACTGGGGAATAGCCGCTACTCTATTAATAGCGATACTTGTTTTCTTAAAAATATGTTTTCCCATCCCATGCACCGAGTCCGATTCGGGTAACTACATTCTTTCGGCAGCTTCAGGAAAAATAAACGGCTATCGCCCTTACGGCTATTCTGCCTTTCTGCGTTTTTTCCATAATTTTTCGGAGAATATCAGTTTTATAACCACCTGGCAATGGTTGCTGACCGCTTTCTCTTCTCTCTTTTTCCTTTTTACTGTTAAGTTTATTTTTCGCCCTAGTAAAATTACATTCTTGCTTTTAATGCTGCTCACACTATTGAATCCAAGCATTATATTCTTAGATGCTTATGTAATGAGCGATAGTCTTTTTGTAAGTCTTACTTTGTTGTTTTTAACTACCGGCTTTTGGCTTGTATACAATGCCAGTTATGGGATGGCAGCTATTCATCTGTTGTTGTTATATTGGTGTATAGATGCCCGTTACATTGGTTTGTTCTACCCGATTTTTGCAGCGGTATTTTTATTTTTAGGCTTCCGAGAAAAAAATAAATGGTTGGCAATAGGCACAGCTGTGATTCCTTTCCTAATAGTGCTTATTTATAGAAGCAATGCCACCGATGCTATGAAAGAAGAATTTGGTCAAGAAACCTTTTCTGCTTTTAGTGGCTGGCAACGCGCTAATAATGCTGTAGCGGTTTTGCCTTATGTAAAAGTAAATGTGGATGAGATTCAAGACCCACAATTGAAAACCATTCATCAAATTATTCGCTCTTTCCCCGATTCGCTTTTTAGTACCAAAGATATTATAGCAACCAATTTTATGTGGGTAAAAAGTTACCCAGGGAAAGCGGTTTTGTTTCAATACATACAACAAACCCAAACCCCCTATTTGCAAGCGTGGGTGGCGGTAGGTGTACAAATGGAAAAGTACGGGGCCTTTATTCAAAACAAATATAAATCTGAGTACTTTACTCATTTTATACTTCCGAATTTCAAAAATATTTTTGAGGTTTTTGAAATCAATGAAGGCACCAAATTTACTGCCGATGCCAATATAAAATCTGCTTTTGCAGTAGATGTAGATACTTATGAGTATAAACATTCTTTCTTCAAACCCCTTACTGGCATTCGAAAAATTGGAGATCTACTGGTTTGGATAGCGTTGCTTTTATCGGTAATTGCAGGTCTCGTATTCTTTAAAAAATTGCAATTCAGCACCGCTCAACTTTTTATAATTGGTGGCGCACTTCTTTTCATAGGCGCTTTTTTAGGAGCCAGTGTTATAGCCGCTCCTATCAATAACTTCCGCTACATTATGCCTATCTATTTTATGCAAATACTAGTACCAGTAATTATTTTAGAAAGAGTGGTGAAGAGTTTTAGCAGATAAGATTACTCCTCAATTCCATAATATTTCATAGTAGCCTTGTAGTTGTTATAGTCCACTGGGTCTTTTTTACCTGTAAAGCTACCACCCTTTACCACTACTACTTTTACTTTATCTAGCAATACTGTGCCAGTATAAATACCACCACTTGGACTGTTTACTTTTAGATAAAATTTACTAGTACTCACCACATCCCTTTCAATAATAAATCTTGTCTGATATGCTGAATATGATCCAAGGCCAGGAGATGAATACCAATAAGAAGTTACAGTTTTATCAATGTAATACGCTAAAACCAGACTGGAGTCTATATATCCTCCACTCAAAGGCAGCTCCCTTACAAACTCATGAGTGTTACTCAACGAGTCATTGGCAAAATAGAACACCTTTACATTGGCATTTCCATCCTTTCCGGAAGGGCCTTCTTTTGTACAGCCTACAATTGCTACAAAAATTGCAAGCAAGCAAACTATTAATGTGGACTTTACTGTTTTCATTTTTTACTAATTTAAGATTAAAGAGTTAGAAGAAAACAAAGCTACGATTAAACAAAAAATTAAACAACCTATTAAGATACAGTTTGTGAGAACTATATAAACATAAGAGCTTCCAATAAACTGAATATGATTGAATTAAAATGGATTTACAATAAATTTCACCCTACCACCGATTCTATTTCATCTTTTATCCATAAAAAAACGGATACTAATTTCACTTCGGTAAGGGTGTTGTTTTCGATGTCTGCTACCTCACTTTTTATTGATTTAATGTCGGTAGCACTCCACTTTTTTTGAAAAGTATTTTTCTGAACAGTGGTATAAAATTTTTTATACAAAAGTGATATCGGTTGATAGTGTTGCATTCTATCGGAAGCATCTTTTGTTTGCAGTAAATTAGAAACAATTTGAAGGGCTACATCGTATTCTTTTACAAAATAAAAGTAGACTGATTTTATCAGCTTAAGCATGTAGTTTTGCGGAAAGGGGGCACTGTCTAAATCATACGAAATGTAGGCAGCTAAATTTTCGGTATCACGTAAATACAAATAGCAAAGCAGCCTATTTTGCAAGAGCATATTTCTGTACAACAAATTTTCTGTCACAAACTCATGATCTAATGTGTACAATGCTTCTGTATACATTTTATTCTTTACCAAATTGGTAATATAGTTTACATAAAACACAGTTTTGTATTGTACAAATTTAGCGTCAATCTCCTTTTTTATACTTAAAAAAACTTCATGTGCTCTTGCAAAAAAACCATTGGAAGACAAATCCCTTCCAAGTGAAATTTGTATCACCATACGATTGCTTTCAAAAAGTTTATTGTAAGCAGCAATGGGCTCTATATCTTTTAAAGCTTGTTCTAAATTTTTTATTTGCTGTTCAAAATTGGAAGTGAATGAAAGCGCGTAATGGCTGTAGAAATTACTAATATTATTGGATGGAAAAACTGCTTTATAGGGTGATTTAAAAAGTGGAACAGCACTTCCATTTTGATGTTGGTGACAGTACACATTATACTGTGCGATAAACACATTTATTCTGTTAAAATGCTGGGCGATAAGGTTGTCCAAAAGATGCAGACAATCCTTGATTAAATCAGGAAAGCGTTCCATCATTTTTTTAATATCCTCCTCTGCATATTGAAGATTTACCAATTTTATAAAATCAGCGTCCAATGCATATTGGTAGCCACCAATAACATCTTTGTTTTTAGCTAAATTCTCTACTTTTTCATCTACCCCTTGTTTATGCTTAATTCTATCAAAAGCCTGCATTAGTAGCCAATCGGTATAGGCAGGATTATTTTTGGCATGTAACCGATGTTCGTGTTCAAAAAGAAACTTTTCCATCTCCTCTTTCAAAACTCTCACTTCATTTCTCCACAAGTAGTCATTCTTTTCTGAGAGGGTTTTCTCAAACAGTTTCTTAAAAAGAAGCTCCTTTTCTAATTGGTCGCTGTTTTTGGCTGCAATTATTAATTGATACAATTTTTTAGTGCGCTTTTTGGATGATAGTTTCCAAAAAGAAGTTATTTCAGAACCATAATGTATTTCTATTTTTTGCGCTAATGCTATGACGGGATGCGATTCCATATCCAATAAACATACAAATTATTATAAAAAGAGTTTGGCGATTTTGGAGAAAAGGAGTATTGACTTTAAGCTTATTAACAACATACTAACAAACCGCACACAATGCGATAATTACGTCAAAATTGTCCTTCTTTTTTGTACATTCGTCCGTTCAAATATTAAGTAAAACCGATTATAAAAAAAGAGGAGAAAAATGGCAGACGAAACAGAATTAGTTCCACAAGGCAAAGAATACTCAGCAGATTCCATACAGGTATTAGAAGGATTAGAAGCAGTGCGCAAGCGCCCTGCCATGTACATAGGCGATATAGGTGTAAAAGGCTTGCACCACTTGGTTTATGAAGTAGTAGACAACTCTATAGATGAGGCACTGGCAGGTCACTGTAAAAATATTTATGTTTCCATTTTAGAGAACAATGCCATTCGCGTATCGGATGATGGACGTGGTATTCCAGTAGATTTTCACGAAAAAGAAGGCAAATCGGCACTAGAAGTGGTTATGACTGTACTTCATGCTGGAGGAAAATTCGACAAAGATTCTTACAAAGTTTCTGGGGGGTTACATGGAGTGGGTGTTTCTTGTGTAAATGCACTTTCTAAACATTTAACTGTAGAAGTACATCGCCTGGGTAAACGCTACCAACAAGAATACGAAATAGGGAAACCTTTGTATGCTGTAAAAGAAGTAGGTACTACCACTACTAGAGGAACAACTGTTACTTTCTTACCAGACGACAGCATCTTCATTACTTCTGTATATAATTTCGAAACACTTGCCTCTCGTTTGCGCGAATTATCGTATCTAAACAAAGGCATCAATATTACACTAACCGATGAGCGCGATAAAAACGAAGCGGGCGAATTTCGCTCTGAGTTTTTCCATAGCCAAGGTGGTTTAGTAGAGTTTGTAAAATATTTAGACAGCACTCGCGAGCCTTTGATTCCTGAACCTATACACGTAGAGGGTGCACGCGATAGCATAGCTGTAGAAGTAGCGTTACAATACAACACTTCGTATTCTGAAAATATTTTTTCGTATGTAAATAACATACACACCATAGAAGGAGGCACACACGTAGCAGGTTTCAGACGTGCCCTTACCCGTACTTTTAAATCTTTTGGAGAAAAAAATAAATACTTTGATAAACTAAAAGTAGAAATTGTAGGAGATGATTTTCGCGAAGGTCTCACTGGAATTGTTTCTGTAAAAGTACCAGAGCCTCAGTTTGAAGGACAAACCAAAACCAAACTCGGAAACAATGAAGTAGCGGGTGCTGTAGAGCAAATTTTTGGTGAAGTGCTAGAACATTATCTGGAGGAAAATCCGAAGTTGGCCAAAATGATTTTTGATAAAGTAGTGCTGGCAGCTACCGCTCGATACGCTGCCCGTAAAGCACGTGAAATGGTACAACGCAAGGGTGCATTTAGCGGTGGTGGTTTACCTGGAAAACTAGCAGATTGCGCTTCTAAAGATCCTGCTGAAAGCGAAATATTTTTGGTGGAAGGAGACTCTGCGGGTGGTACTGCTAAGCAAGGTAGAGATCGCCACTTTCAAGCCATACTTCCACTCAGAGGTAAAATTCTGAACGTAGAAAAAGCAATGGAACATAAGATCTACGAGAATGAGGAAATCAGAAATATGTTCACTGCATTGGGAGTAAAAATAGGAACTGCCGATGACAACAAAGCTTTGGATATTTCAAATCTTCGTTATCATAAAGTTGTAATTATGTGTGATGCCGATGTGGATGGTTCGCACATTGTAACTTTAATTCTCACTTTCTTTTTCCGCTATATGAAGGAGTTGGTAGAAAAAGGAAATATTTACATAGCACAACCACCTCTTTACTTAGTAAAAAAAGGAAAAGAACAAACCTATTGCTGGAATGATGTACAACGTGATGCTGCCATTCAAACTTTAGCAAAAGGAGGTAATACTGACAATGTACATGTACAACGGTATAAAGGACTTGGGGAAATGAATGCAGAGCAATTATGGGAAACTACTATGAACCCTGCCGAAAGAACATTGCGCCAAGTATGCATAGAAAGCGCTGCCGCAGCTGATCATACGTTCTCTATGCTGATGGGTGATGAGGTTCCACCAAGAAGAGAATTTATAGAAGCGAATGCAAAGTATGCAAGAGTAGATGCATAAAAAACAGATAATCGTTTGAAACAAAATCCCACTTCTAAAAAGGAGTGGGATTTTTTGTTCCTCTTATGGAATAGAGAAATTCTTCTCAAAAAATCACAACTCTTCTAGCATAGAATGTCCACTCGAATTATCACCAGAGGTCCATTTCCAAACTTCGTGCAGTCGAATTTTTCCATTATCTAATAACTCAGGTTTCGATTGGCATATTCCTGTCATCAGTTGTCCCTTATCATTTACTTGGTGGTATCTCATATCAATATTACCAACTTCATCTACCAATCCAATTAACTGACCCTTTAAAATTTTTCCTCCAACATATTCGCAGGTAAGTATATTACCATCTTGCTTGTAAAGAAAAATAGTTTCATTGGAAATTTCCCCATTTTCAGAATTGCTGACAGCTTTAAATTTTTTGTTGTTATAATTCATATGAGCAATTGTTTTAAAAATATAAATCCCTGTTTTATCGCTCAAAATTCAGATAAATTTTGCTCTTAGAATGGTAGTTAAATATTCTGAATAGCAATTCTTCTTTTTTCTTTTAAATTTTTAAAATGCGTAGGTGTTAGACCCGTTACCTTTTTAAACTGGGCTGACAAATGTGCAACACTACTATAATGTAGCTTGTTTGCAATTTCAGAAAAAGTATGTTCTTCAAATATAATGAGCTCTTTTATTCGCTCAATTTTTAATGCAATAATGTATTGTTCAATAGTGGTAACCTCCACCTCTGAAAAAAAATTAGCTAAGTATGTGTAACTATGATTTAACTCCTCGCTCAGCAATATAGAGAACTTAATATTTGGTTTTTCATCTGAATTGTAAACATAATCTACCATTACTTTTCTAATCTTCTCAATCAAAACACCTTGCTTTTTTTCTAAAAGTTCTAGTCCTACCTTTTTAATCTTACCATTCAATTTTTTCTTTTCCTCATCTGAAATATCTTCTTTGGTTTCTATCTCTCCCATTTCTACTTTAATGGTTAAAATATCAAGTTCTTTTAAGGCTTCTTTTACGACTACTTTACAACTTTCACAAGCCATATTTCTTACATAAATTTTCATGTACAAATTTTTAACTAAATAAATACTACACCACCAAAGATTTCAACTTTGCTTTAATGCTCTCAGGTAATGTACACTTAAATTATGAACTATAAGGAAAGTGAAACATGACTTCAATAAAATGGGCAGCTCAAAAAGCTGCCCACAAACAATTTAGTTAGCTGTTTTGCTTAACGAATACTTGTTAAACTACCTTTCATGTGTACAGGGTCAGAGCCATCTATAAAACCTGTTTCTAACACATATACGTATACTCCTGGAGGCATTAGTGCACCCTTGAAAGTACCATCCCATGTAAACTCTGGAGACTCAGATTCAAACACCATCTCACCCCAGCGATCAAAAATTTTAATTCCAAAATTCTTCATGGCTTTGTAGTTTCCAAACACTTGAAAGAAATCATTGTTACCATCGCTATTTGGTGTGAATGCATTTGGCACCCATAGTTTGTGATCGGCTATTACAAATACACTTACCGTATCTTTAGCTACACAACCTCTATCGTCTGTAGCATTTACAGTAAAGTAAGAATAGTAAGGAGGTGTAACAGTAGTGCTTTGGCAGGTAGTACAAGACATGCTGCTTTCAGAAGTTGTATTCCAATTGAAAGATACACTACCAGGGGCATCGTGTGTTACATTTAACTCAGTGCTTTCTCCCAAAGTAATGGTAACCGTAGGGCTTGCTTGGATGTGGAATGCTGAATCATTTTTCAAAGAGTAGAATTGTGTAAGCATACATCCGTTTGCATCTTTCACTGTTACTCTATAAGAGCCTGCACTTAGGTTAGAAAGGTCTTCGGTAGTTTTTCCATTTGACCAAAAATACTGATAAGGGGCAGAACCTTGTGCTACTGTCAAATCTATCACACCATTGGTAAGTGGCAAACAAAGTACATTTTTAGTAACTGCGCTCGCTATCATTGGAGCTATGGAGTCTACATGTAAAAGAGTAGAAGATTTACAAGCGTTTTTATCAGTAACAGTTACTGTATAATCACCAACTGCAAGATTAGAAACAGTAGGAGTAGTTTGTCCGTTTGCCCATAAGTAACTATAAGCAGGAGAACCACCAGAAGTAAGAACTTCTATCTTTCCATTATTTCCTCCCAAACAAGCTACTGCTTTTATTGTAGCGTTAATAGCAATTGCATCTGGTTGAGATACTGAAGCTGTTTTTGCTACTGTACAAAGATTCATATCCGTGATAGTAACTGTATAGGTTCCCGCACCAATTGCAGTTTTATTTTGTGTTTTAGAACCATCATTCCAAGTAAAGCTGTATGGTAATTTTCCACCTGCTATTGTAGATGTAATAGAACCCGTATTGTATCCATAACAAAGTGGAGTAGTTACTGTTTGATTCACTACCATGGCAGCTGGTTCCGTAATAGTAGTAGCTGCTGAAATGCTGCATCCATGAGCATCTGCTACTGTAAGTGTATAATTTCCAGATCCTAAGTTTTGATTGTTACTAGCAGTAAAATTATTACTCCAGTTGTAGATATAATTAGCAGTACCACCACTTACTTTTGCTATAGCAACACCGTTATTAAAACCATTACAGCTTACATTTGTTTTGGAAATACTCACTGCTAAAGCTGTAGGTTGTGTAATAGTTGTAGCTACTTTTTGAGTACATCCATTGGCATCAGAAATAGTAATTTGATAAGTTCCCACATTCAATGCTGTTATACCTTGAAGATTGCTTCCGTTACTCCACTTGAAGTTATAATTCGGTGTACCCCCGTTGGCTTGTAATTGAACAGCACCATCTGCTTTACCAAAACAAGAAACATCCGTTTTAGTAAAGTTTGCAACCAATGCTGTAGGTTCTGTAATAGAAATTTTTTGAGAAGCCACGCATGCATTTTTATCGGTAACTGTTACCAAATAATTCCCTGCAACTAAAGAAGAAATGTTTTGTGAAGTAGCGCTATTATTCCAGTTGTAGCTGTATGGGGAAACACCTCCACTTACATTTAATTGAATGCTACCAGTACTGTTGCCATTACATTTTACATCCGTTTGTGAAGCAGCTACTTTCAATGCTGCAGGTTCCGAAACAATTGCTGATGCAGTAGTTTTACAAGACTGTGCATCGGTAACCGTTACAAGATAACTTGTAGCTGAAAGTGAAGTAATATTCTGTGTAGAAGCGTTGTTGCTCCAGTTAAAATTGTAAGGAGTAGTTCCACCAGTTACACTCAAATTCACTGCTCCATTTTTTCCAGCATTACAAGACACATTGTTCGCCACGTTGGTAGTAGCTATTAATACTTGAGGTTGTGTAATTTTTGCTGTTAGAGAATTGTTTTTACATCCATTATTATCAGTAACAGAAAGTGTATAAGTTCCTGCTGAAAGATTTACTAAATCTTCTGTGGTAGCGCCATTATTCCAATTGTAAGTATATGGTTGTGTAGCACCTGTTACAGTCACTGCTACTGCTCCGTTATTTCCGCCATTACAAGATACATTTGTAAGTTGTGGTGAAGAAACAACTAATTGGCTAGGCTCATTTACAATATTTGTGATTGTAAGCACGCAAGCGTTTTTATCAGTAACAGTAAGGGTATACGTTCCAGCAACTAAACTATCTCTGTTTTGCTTTACAACACCGTCATTCCATTTGAAATTATAAGGTCTTGTACCACCTGTCATATTCAAAGTGATAGCTCCAGAATTTTGACCAAAACATTTTGCATCCGTAATAGTAAGTGGCGCTGCTAATAAAGCCGATGGCTCGTTCAGTGTGGTTGCATTTACATTTACAGAACATCCATTGTTATCAGAAACAGTGGCAGTATAACTTCCTGCAGTAAGTGTATTGATGTTTTGAGATGTAGCACCATTACTCCATGCATAAGAGTATGGAGAAGCTCCGCCATTTGCTACTAAATTAATGGCACCATTATTTCCACCATTGCACAAGATTTGTGAAGCTATTGTAGCTGTAGCTGTTAATGCCGATGGGTCAGTAATATTTATAACTGGCGATACGGTTACGCAATTATGAGCATCTGTTATGGTTACTTGATAATTTCCAGCAGTCAAACTATTTAAG
The DNA here is from genome assembly GCA_044228065.1 of Chitinophagales bacterium. Lineage (GTDB taxonomy): Bacteria > Bacteroidota > Bacteroidia > Chitinophagales > LD1 > JBGAVP01. The sequence goes on from JBGAVP010000004.1 coordinate 65,057, forward strand.
TCTTGAGAAGTGGAAGCATTTGACCAATCGTATGAATACGATGGAGTGCCGCCAGATACAGATAAATCTATTGATCCTCCATTATTTCCAAAACAAGAATTATTTGTTTGGGTATAAGAAAATGAAAGTGGCTGTGGTTGAGAAATAGAAATATTCAATTTTGCAGAACAGTTATTGGCATCTTGTACCGTTATTGAATAACTACCAGAAGGCACATTTTGAATGGTAGGAATACTTGATCCTAAGCCAGACCATGCATAAATATAAGGGGTCATTCCTCCGAAAACCTTTACAGAAATACTTCCTGTAGAACCTCCGTAACAATCAATGTGTGCTACAACACTCGTTGCTTGCAATTTTACTGGTTCGTTTACAATTTGAGCAGCTGTAACTGAACAGCTATTAGCATCTAAAACTGTAACCGTGTAAAGAGCTGCAGTAAGATTTGAAATATCTTCTGTTACCTCTGATGTATTCCAAGTATAAGAATAAGGCCCTACACCTCCAGTTACTGTTAAATCTATGCTACCATTAGATTCTCCTTCGCATCTTACATTTACTGCCGTTGCTGTAGGAACAATTTCTGATGGCTCAGCTATAGTAGTTGAATTGATTCCATACTGACAGTTTCCAGCATCTGTTATCGTAGCGCTATAAGTTCCTGAAGGAATATTGGTAAGATTTTGTGTTGTTGCACCATTACTCCAAGCAAAGCTGTATGGGGTTGTTCCGCCATTTACTGTTACATTAACCGAACCTGAATTTCCACCAAAACATTTTACATCATTAGCAACTGTAGATGCACTCAATACTGTTGGCTCAGTGATCGTTTGAGAAACAGACATAGAGCAACCATTTGCATCAGTAATGGTTGCAGTGTAAGTGCCTGCTGTAAGTCCTGTTACATTTTGGGTAGTGGCTCCATTGCTCCATGCAAAAGAGTATGGTGTAGTACCACCTGCTGGAGTAAGATTGATGCTTCCGTTGTTTCCTCCGTTGCAGCTTACTTGGCTTGCTACCGTTGATGTTGTTGTTAATGCGGTTGGTTCAGTGATTGTTTGTGTGGTGGTGGTAGAGCAGTTGTTTGCATCTTTTACAGTTGCAGAATAGCTTCCTGCTGTTAATGAAGATGGATCCTCTACTGTTCCACCTGTATTCCATAAATAGGTATAAGGTGTAGTCCCACCAGTTGGAGTCATGTTAATACTTCCATTGTTACCACCTTTACAACTCACCTGATTAACTGCGATAGCAGAAGCTCCTACAGCAGTAGGTTGTGTAATTGCTTGAGAAGTAGTAGCACTGCAATTGATAGCATCTTTCACGGTTACAGTATAGGTTCCAACAGCCAAACCAGCTGGATCTTCCACTGTTCCCCCAGTATTCCATAAATAGGAGAAAGGTCCAGTTCCTCCACTTATAGAAAGATTGATGCTTCCTGTATTTCCACTAAAACATTTTACTGCTTGTGGTATGGTTGTAAGATTCATGGTTGGTGAAATTTGTACACTCACCGTATCTTTTACTTGGCAATTATTTCCATCTGTAACTGTAACTATATATGTGTTTGCTAGGGTTGCAGTAGGATTTGCAATTGTACTAGAATTTAATCCTGCTGCTGGACTCCAAACATAGGTATAAGCACCCAAACCATTTGAGGCGGTAGGGCTTGCACCCAATTGATAAGATGCAGTATTACAAATCATCACATCATTTCCAGCATTCACTTGCAGATTACTTTTGTAAACATTTACCGATTTATTGAAGCTACAAGTCCCTAATGTATAAGAACAAGTATAAGTGGTATTTCCTGATGGATTAGCAACAGGATTGGCAATAGTAGCATTAGATAAACTTGCAGCAGGACTCCATGTATAATTAAATCCTCCAGTTGCAGTTAACTGAGCTGTTTGCCCAGGACATAAAGTAGAATCATCTATACTTACCGCCAAAGTAGTTTTATCTGCAATTCTTAAAGTATCTTTAGAGTAAACCAAACCTGTACAAGGGTCGATCAATGCCATTACTACAGTTTCTAGTCCTTCAGTAATACCATCTAGTGTTGGATTGATAGTAATAGATGCAGAAGTATCTCCAGCAAGAATTATTACCGAATCAGGAACTTGAGTGTAGTCGGTTCCATTTATAGCCGATCCACTTATAGAATATTTAATAGTTGTGTTAGTAGCAGAAGGAGAAGGTATAGAGAATTTAAAAATACCAGAAACACAACCTTCAAAAGCACTTTTGTAACCAGGCAGCACTGCTGATGCTGTAGCATTTACACTTGCCACAGCAGTACTTAAACTATTTTCTTCCAAGAAAACTCCTGAATCAAAAAGTCCGTCTGCTACATCCGCTATTGCTAATTTTAAATGGTATGTCTGACAAGGTATCACTGGAATTTGAGCAATTAATACTTTTGTAAAACCATCGTATACAATATAAGCTCCTGAAGTATTGTCTACATAATAAGTAGAATAGGCTAACGATTGACATCCTCCAGTTGTTCCGAAAGAACCTTTCGTTCCAGGGTTTACCGTATTAATAGCAACTGGAAGCGTAGTGCTGGGAATTAAAGCAATGTTTTGGCTAGTATAAGTACCTCCGCCTGGTTTGTTTCCTGAAATAAAAAAACCAAATACATCGTTGTATTTGGAGCACACATACTCAGGATATTCCTCCGAGCCAAATACATACTTGAAAGTTAGATTATTGCCCTTTGAAAAAACATCAAATTCTAGAATACATTTATTCTTGATATTACCTGTTCCACCAGATGTTAAAGCCTTTAAATCTGCATCGCTAGTCGAAGGATAATCTGCATTTGCAAAAGCAGAACCAGCTTGAGGAACATCAGAAGCATTTCCTGTAGTCAATAAAATTCCAGAATTGATTCCCAAATTAGTTCCAGAAGAGGTAAATGTTCCAGAACCTGAAGAAGGACAGGTAATAGTAAAGTTACTCACTGTTACTCCATTTCCTGCTAAAATCTGAGCTAATTGCTGAGCATTGCTGTTATTAGTAACTGCCAACTGAGCTTTGCTCAAAAATGGAAGCAAAAGAAGTGCGTATGTGGTTAAGTAGAGTAATTTTGTTTTCATACACAGGGTATTTAGAGCGTTCTGATAAAATAATATCTGATGTTTTAATAATGTGTACGGATTCCAAATAAATTTGGTTCTGTTTTATTGTACATTTTTACAGAGATGCGCTCATATATATTTTTAAAATAAGTTTCGAATTATGAAACTTTCTCTGAAATCTTTTGCCTGCAATAGGTTCAAAAAAAGTTTCATTTTTTAAAAGAAAAAATTGCGCATAGCAAATAATAAAATCTTCTCATTTACTAGGCATAAACTCAACTCAAAAAAAATTGTACTTGATAAAATTTAATAAGGAGAAATAGTGGGCTCCATTTCTCTTTCAATAAAAAACATAGGGAAAACTTTTTTTATAAAAAGGCTTTACTAAATTTGAGTAGGTAACATTTTCTGAACTTAAAAACTAAACCATGAAGCATAAAATCTACGCTTTAAGATTCCATCTTTTACCCCTTCTCTTTAGTTTTCTGATTCCCTTTTTTGCTATAGCTCAAGAGAACCAAATTCCTAGTGGCAAATGGATGTTACAAGATGCTGTTATCACTCCCAAAGCCGAGGGTAACACCACTCTTTCTAGCACCAATTGCTTACTATGCGCATTGAAAGAAAGTAAAAAACCTTTGGTAATCACCAGCAAGGGAACTGTAGAAGTAGAACTAGGAACTGAAGGTTACAAAATGCAAGCTACTACCAAAGGAAGCAGCATTACTTTTGTTTCGGAAAATACCATTGAAGTTTCTGGTGATCACATCGCAACTAACAATCAAAAAGTGAAATCTTACACCACTTATAAGTTCACGCAAATAGCAAATAAACTAACGCTACAACGTGCAGATGCTCAATACTCAGAAACCTATACGTTCACTAAGTAAAACTATTTTATGAAGAAAATTTATTCAACTCTTATAGCTTGTATTTTAGGTCTTAGTTTTTCATTTGCCCAATCAGTAAACTACGATGTAGAATTGGTAGCATTAGAGCGAACCAATTATTTTGATTGTACAGCATGTGGTGCACCAGACCCTACTTGGAAAATTGGCATTTATGATAACATCAATTTTTCGCCTAGCAACAGTTGTTTTAGTATCCCTGGAAACCCAACATTAAATACCCCATTTAGTGCTGTGCTACGTACACAAACAAATAGTGGTGCCAACTCTTTCACCATCAATTTTGATGGCTTTGAAAAAAACTGTAATAACGATAATTGCAATTTTTACAATTGGAGTTTAGGAGCTTGTTTTCCATCTGTATATGGTGACGGAAATCGTTGCACCAATGCCAATTTGAAAACGGTGAATTTTAGAAACGCATCCCCTTGTGTTTGGCATACCGATACCACTGCATTTTGTGGAGAATACCGTTTTATTTACCGATATAAATGGAACTTTAATGCTCCTCCAGTTATTGCAACACAACCCGTACAACCAGCTGGAACTTTTTGTGTAGGCACTGCTACATCATTAAGTGTAACAGCAGGTCTATCTAGCGGATGGAGCACTGCCGCTAATTATCAATGGCAAGTTTCTAAAGAAACTGATTGTGCGGTAGCTACTACCTGGACAGATGTGGGCGGAGCTAATTCTCCTACTTTTACACCTCCTCAGACTTCTGGAACTAGACTTTACAGAGTCATTCTTACCTCTAATTGTTCTAATAACTTTGCATCTAATTTTACTATTTCGAATTGTGTTCGCATCACCTACTCTCCTTTTGGAGGCTCAGGTGATCCTCCAGCACCAGTACAATCAGGTATTTGCGGTTCTACTGTTTTACCAGGTTCATCGCATGTTTTAAATGTGCTGCTCCCTCCATCACCTGGTGCAGCTTTGGGTGTAACTTCTTATGACTGGTCGGCCACAGGTGGCTCACCTACAACTGGCTCTGGCAGCAGTTTTACATGGACAGCTCCTACTACCGCTGGAACCTACAATATCAATTTAAATTACACAGATAATTGCCCTCAAGCAGATGCAGCTACTACTTGTGTAGTGAATGTAGGTTCACCCAATTGTGATTTTGCTTATGTAGCTACTTTTGGAACAGACTTAATTTCTGCTGGTGGTCCCGATAATCCTTACAAAACACTAACCTATGCTCTCACACAATTAGGAGGCAGAAAATACATTCGTGTAGCAGAAGGAACGTACAACGAAAATTTAATTACACTCCAATCTGATTTAACTATTGAAGGAGGGTATCGTCCTGTTTTTGGTGTATGGAACAAACGCACAGATGCTTCTACCAATTTTATTTTAAGTGGCTTTATAAATTCTACAACTACTGGAAGTAATGATATAGAAGGAAGAGTAGGTATGTACGCAAACAATGTAAGCAACTGGACATTACAAGATTTGAATGTTTCAACTACAGATGTATTAGGAACTACTCCAACCAATCGTGGTCGTTCTAATTATGGAATTTTAATTCGAAATAATTGTAGCAATTACCAAATCATAAGATGTGCCATAACTTCAGGCGCAGCTAGTGTAGGTGCCGATGGAACTACTCCTGCATCTACCAATGGTGGCAATGGAGGTAGCGCTGCTGGTGCTGGTGGTAGCGGAGCGAATCGTTGTGGCGACCCAAATGGAGGCTCTAGTGGAAAAGCTGGTACTGCCGCAGCAGTAGGTGGGCCTGCTTATGTTTTCCCTGCTGGAGCTGATGGTTCTGGAGGGGCAGGCGGAAATGCTGCCGATAATTGTGGTGGCTCAAGTGGCTGCTGTGGTGGCTGTGATGGAAACGATGGAGTAGTAGGAACTGCGGGTAAAAATGGTAGTTCATGGCAGGTAAATGATAGAACGCCAAATGCAACAGCAGCAACCGATTTCTTCACCCCACTAGGACAGGCTGAAGCTGGTCAAAATGGTGGAGGTGGCGGACAAGGCGCGGGTGGTAACGGGTCTCGTGGAGGAACTTGCGTTTGTATTACCAATGATGGAAAAGATGGAGGTGCTGGTGGTAGTGGAGGAAAAGGAGGTACTGGTGGATTCGGTGGTTTTGGCTCGGGTGGTTCCTTTGCGATTTATAGAAATAACTCAAGCGCTGGTGCTGTGCTTACCAATGTTTTATTGAATGTGCCTGCTACTGTGGCATTAGGAGGCAATGGTGCCAATGGAAGCATTGGACTCAACGGAAGTAATGGCGGTGCAGGTTCTTGTAATGGCTCGGCATGTACTGTTCGTTGCTCAGGTAGCGGTGGTACTGGAGGGAAAGGAGGAAATGGAGGTAGAGGTAGAGATGGTGCAAATGGTGTAAACGGACAATTGGTAACAGATGGAGTTATTTCCAATCCAAGTACACCTATCAATACATTGCCCGTAACTACCATTGAATATGAAAACACAAGAGCATGCAATAACTCTGAAATAAAAATCACAAAAGGTGGTGGGGTTTGGACTTTTGCTTCGGACATTTCTTTACTAAATGACCAAAGAGATGCACCTGCTGGACCTGCAAGTTCTTCTTACACCAACAGTAGTTCTATAGCTATAATTACAGCAGCTAATCCAAATACTGAATACGACTTAACGGTTTCTGGCACTGTGTTTAAGAACTATTTAAAAGTAGCCAACATCAATCGTGTATTGCCTACCATTAATCTTTCTAACCACACTATTTGTATAGATGGTTCTGTAAAAATGGATGCTACTTCATGGCAAACCGAAACAGAATACGATTGGAGAATCTACCAAGGAACCAATGTAAACAGCCCAATTTTTCAATCTACATTAGACAGTGCCACTGCATTTTTAGTAGGTGTAACTCCTGGTATTTATACCATTCGTTATCGTGTAAAAGAAAGCTGCTGCGGATGGTCTAAGGCAGTATATGATACCCTTAGAATTGTACCACTGCCTATGTTGTTTAATGTTACAGGTGGTGGAAACTATTGCCCAGGAGGAAATGGCTCTGTAGTTTCTTTAAGTGGTTCTGAGCCTGGTGTCAACTATATTTTAAACCTAAATGGTGCGCCAGTAGATAGTTTGACTGGCACAGGAGGGGTACTTTCTTTCCCGCCTAAAACAGCAGTAGGAAATTATACTATTACGGCCTATCGCTTTGGAAATTGCGGACAACAAATGTTTGGTTTTGTAACCATTGGTATTAATCCATCTCCTGCTGTATTTGATGTTCGTGGTGGTGGAAATGTTTGTGCATCGGGCGGGGTGAGTAGCCGTGAAGTTTACTTAACAGGTTCAGAAAGTGGAGTCAATTATCAGTTGTATTTAAATGGTTCTATTCCACTCAGTGTACCAGTTCCAGGTTCTGGTGCTCAAATTTCTTTTGGAAACCAAAGCACTGCTGGCTACTACACAGTAGTAGGTACTTTTACTGCTACAGGTTGCTCTCAAAAAATGAACGACAGTGCTATTATCACCATAGTAGCAGCACCAAATGTCTACAACATCACAGGTGGTGGTGCTTATTGTTTTGGCGATAGCGGAAAAAATATCGGTTTAATAAATTCTGATACAGGAGTGGTGTATAATCTTTATTTAGGAAGCAGCGTAACCTACGGCCCAGTAAATGGAACTGGTGGTGCATTAGATTTTGGAAAATACAACACAGTAGGCTACTACACTGTGAAAGCTACCAATGCCAACGGTTGCGAGTCTACCATGAATGGAGTAGCAGCTATCAAACAGTTACAAAACCCTGCTATCACAGGAGTTTCTACTACTGCCGTAAAATGTTTTGGAAACTCAAATGGAACTATAACAGTTTCTGCCACTACACAAAACGGAAGCCTTAAATATTCGATTGATAGTGCTGTAACGTACAATGCCTCTAACTTCTTTAGCGGATTGCCTAAAGGAAGTTATTATATATACGTACAAGACGATAGCAGTTGTCGTTCTGTGTATGGTGCTAATGCGGTTCAAATTACACAACAACAATTGCTCAAAGCCAATGTGGTGAACGTAAAAAACATCTTGTGTAAAGGAGCAGCCACAGGTCAAGTAGATATTACAGTGAATGGAGGTACCTCGCCTTATACCTTTAACTGGAGCAATGGAAATACCTACCAAAATCTTTTCAATGTTGCTGCTGGCACCTACCAATTGACCGTAACAGACCAAAACAGTTGTACAGATACTTCTTCTTATACTATCTCAGAACCTGCTAATGGCTTGGCTTTGAGCATTACTAAAACAGATGTGAAATGTTTTGGCGAAAACAATGGTAATGCTACGGCTACACTTACAGGGGGCACTTTGCCTTACAATTATTTTTGGTCGAATGGCGATACATCAGCCACTGCCGATTCTTTAGTAGCGGGTTATTTCACTATTCAAGTTTCCGATAAAAATGGGTGCCCTGCTGCTGGAACAACTTTGATAAAAGAACCTACCAAATTAGTATTAACTGACACCGTAAAATCAATCACATGTAATGGAGGAAATGATGGAGCTATTAATATTGGATTAACAGGTGGTATGCCTTCATACAATTTTAGTTGGTCTAATACCGCCAGCACACAAAACCTCAACGCCTTATTAGCCGCAGATTATACAGTAACCGCTAGCGATGCAAACAGTTGCTCTTTGGTTAAAACATACAAGGTAATCGAGCCTGCTAAAATCACTTCTTCTGTAGCAGGCAATGATCCAGATTGTAACGGTAATTCTACTGGTTTTGCAGTAATTAATTCTTCTGGCGGAGTTCAACCATACCAATATACATGGAGCACAATTCCTGCACAGTCGGGAATTATGGGCATAAAATTAAAAGGAGGAGTTACTTATTTCGTAACTATTACCGATGCCAATGCTTGCCAAAAAGTGGACTCTATCACTTTGATAGAGCCAGCGAAAGTATTGGTAACAGTACAACCTACCGATGCCAAATGTTTTAGCGGAACAGATGGAAGAGTAATTGTAAATGCTACTGGAGGAAGCGGAGTGTACAATTACTATCTAAATGGAATCTACCAATCCGATAGTATTTTTACCAATCTATTGGCAGGAAATTATGTGGTGGTAGCAGAAGATCAAAACAAATGTGCAGGTTCACAAACATTCAAAATTTCACAACCAGCACAATTTACCCTTTCGGCAGGAAACGATGTAGTTGTATTTAAAAACCAACCTACACAACTCAATGCCACAGCCACTTCTGTGAATGGAATTTTATATTATGAATGGGAAGCTTCTACCAGTTTAAGTTGTACTTCTTGTCAAAATCCAATTGCCACTTGTGAAAACACTACCGAATTTGTAGTGAAAGCAATGGATGGAGATAGCTGTATTAATTTCGATACGGTGCAGGTAATAGTGAAAAAAGAATTCTTGCATTACATACCAGCGGCTTTCACACCTAATGGAGACGGATTAAATGATCGTTTTGAGTTTGATATTTTAGGAGCAACAACTGCCGATGTTCAAATTTTCGATAGATGGGGCGAAGAGGTTTACAGCAACCCTGCTCAACTCAATGGAATTCATCAAGGTGGTACCAACGGATGGGATGGAAAATTCCGCGGTAAAGATGCACAGCTCGATACTTACACCTATTATATTGAAGTATTGCTTCCAGGCGAAAGCACTAAGCGAACCCTTACTGGAACCATTATGCCAATGCATTAATTGTTTCCTTTACTTCATTCTAAAACAAAAACGACCCAAAATTCGGGTCGTTTTTGTTTTATCCAAAGAAGGGTATTTTAGGCTGGAATTTTATACCATTTTCGCTTTAACCAATACGCTACATTTACTAATAAAATCAAAGCTGGCACTTCTACCAAAGGACCTACCACACCAGCAAAAGCTTGTCCGCTATTAATACCAAATACACCTATAGAAACGGCTATTGCCAATTCAAAATTATTACCCGAAGCAGTAAAAGAAATAGCAGCATTCTCCTCGTAATTTCCGCCTGCCAACTTTACTACTACAAACGTGAGTAAAAACATAACAGCAAAATAAATAACCAAAGGAATGGCAATCAGAAAAACATCCTTTGGAATTTGCACCATCATTTCCCCTTTCAAACTAAACATCACTACAATGGTAAACAACAACGCTACCAAAGTAAAAGGAGCGATGGTTGGAATGTATTTCGTATTCAACCATTCTTCACTTTTATATTTTGCAATCACATATCTGCTCACCATTGCCATTAAAAATGGTATACCCAAATACACACTCACGGTTTTAGCTATTTCGCCAATCGTAATATTGATAGCCAACCCTTTTATGTGAAACAGTGGCAACATAATCTCCAAATAAAAATAAGCATACAAGCTAAAAAACAACACTTGCAAAATGCTATTGATACCTACCAAACCAGCCACATATTCCCTATTCCCTCCTGCTAATTCATTCCATACAATCACCATAGCTATACAGGGTGCAAGCCCTATAATGATAAGCCCAGTCATGTATTCAGGAGAATGACTCAAAAATAAAATAGATAAACAAAACATTAAAAATGGACCTACAATCCATGTAATAAACAATGAAATGAAAAGCAGTTTTACATTTTTAAAAACTTCATAAATTTTCTCAAAGCGAACTTTTACAAGTGGCGGATACATCATTAAAATCAAACCCAATGCTAAAGGAAGATTGGTAGTCCCCACAGAAAAAGAGTTAATAAACGCTGACGAATCAGGAATAAAATAACCAATACCCACCCCCAAAAACATTGCCAAAAAAATCCATAAAGTAAGATAACGATCTAAAAAACTCAATTCCTTTTTAGGAGTAGTGTTGCAATTTTGAGCGCTCATGTATTTGAATTTTATAGAAAATTTTAATAAACTAATGAAAAGGCAAATAAGGTTTCTGTAAGAATTTGAAGGAATCTTTCGCGATACACAGCAGCTTCATTAGAGGTGCCATCAGCTATTTTAGGATCATCATAAGTAGTTCCTATTCGTAGTTCCACTCCTGTTATAAAAGGACAATTAGTTTCTGCATCGGAGCAAGTCATTATTGCTACAAAGTTGCTTGTGGGGTTCGTAGTATCATGGTACAACTTTGAAAAACAAAGCAACTGTTTAGATTCTCCAAAGGAAACAATATACTTAGGATTTACACCATCTTCCTTTATTACTACTTGCAACCCTACTCCCTTCAAAGTATGAATAGCATTGGGATGCAAAGCGTTCACTTCTGTTCCACCAGAAAAAGTATGAACATTTTCTATCTGGTAAAAAGCTGCTGCGAGTGCTGCGGCTATTTGCCCAAAATGACTTCTACGAGAATTATGGGTACACACATACAAAAGTTGTATGGCTTCCTTTTGGTCGCGCTTTTGCTGAATATACTTGGCAAGTATTTCCAGCAACTCTTTTCGTTCTGCTGGTATCGAATCAAAATTCTTTTCCAACGAAATCAGCAATTCCTTTAAAACAGCATACATAAATTTGGGAGTTGAATGTTAGCAACAACCACCTCCAGGGGTGCAACAAGAAGACGCACTACTTTGCAATTCCGATAAAATCAGTTTAGTTTTTTCTAAAGGCAAACCGCAAAGTTCCTTCGCCAAACAATCGGTTTGCTTGGTAGTTAACAAAAAGTTTTCTTTGTCAAATTCCACACCGTATCTACCAATAGTATCGGTTTGAAATTCTACTTCCACTTCTAAATCTTCTTGCCCAAAAAGATTTTCGGCCAAAGCCAGAATCTTCTTCAGCTTCAGTGGTTCCAAACGGTGATCAAAATCTTGAGCCACCCATATTTGTAGATTCACAGCTTTCTCTGTTCTCACTGTTCCGCCACAGTCTATAAAATGTTTGGTCACCAAGCCCGCCTCGGTGATGTGAAAATGCCTAGGAACGTAAGTCCCATTGGGTTGCACAAAATTCAATTGTGAAATTTTGTCTAATTGATTTTTAAAAGCAGATAGTTTCATGTTTTTTATTTTTTAGGTTAACAACATTTTGGATTATTCGAATTAGTCTTGGTAAAAAAACTATTGAATGTTTTTTCAAATCGTTCAAACGTTTTCCAGTTTATGCAATAGCAAGATTTTACACCATCTATAGTTCCCGTAATCAATTCCGCTTTTAGCAACTCCTTCAAATGCTGTGATACGGTAGATTGTGCCAGTGGAAGCACCTCTACTATTTCACCGCATATACAGCTTTCTCTATCTGCTATTTGTTTCAATATAGCCACTCGAGCAGGATGACTTATAGCATTGGCAAAATCAGCCAACTCATTTTCCTTTTTACTGAATTCGTCTTTCTTATTTTGTGCCATTTATTTATTTTATATCGTAAATATACGATAATAAAACAAAAGACAAAATAATTCTCAAAAAAGGACAACTTATTACTTAGGAGCTTTCTTCATCAGATAGACTGCTATACCTCCGAAAATAAAATTCGGAATCCAAACTCCTAAAAAAGGAGGCAGTGAAGAATTGGTAGAAAAGGTAACCGAAAACTTCATAATAATTTCATACAAGGCACTCAAGCCTATTCCTAAAACTAAGTGCCAGCCTAAGCCTCCGCGTACTTTCTGGGAGGCTAAACTCACGCCTATCAAAGTCATAATAAAAACACTAAAAGCTATAGAGGTACGTCTGTATCGCTCCACTTCATAAAACTCCACTTCGCTCTGTCCAGATTTTTTCATGCGCTCTATATAGTCGGTCAGCTCAGGTGTAGTCATATTTTCTTTTACACTACTCGTAAAAGAAAAATTATCGGGCGTAAAACTAAAGATCGTATCCAATTGAGCAGCATTAAAAATCACATCTCCCTCCTCTCCTATTTGGCGTGTGTAATAATCATTAATCCTCCATTTTTTCAAACTTTTTTGCCATGCTATTTTATCGGCTCTTAGCTTGTAAACCAATTTCCCTTTTTCAAATTTATCTATAGAAAACTTATAACCCTTCCCTTCAAAGGGCACATAATTTTCCATGTAAATAAATACACCTGGGCTTATCTGCCGCTGAAAACTGTAACTTATCGTATTGGTGTATTTATTGATGTACGTATTTTCAAATTCCAATCGTTTGGTATTAGCAGACGGAATCACATAATTATTGCCCATATATAAAACAAACGCCAAAATACAAGCTCCTACAAAATACGGATACAGAAAGCGGTTGAAACTTGTACCACTATTGAGTATGGCTATAATCTCTGAGCGCTCTGCCAACTGCGATGTAAAAAAGATAACTGCCACCAACACAAAAAAAGGAGCCAGTAACGAAGCTATAAAAGGAATAAAATTCAGGTAATATTTAAAAACAATGGTTTGCCAGGTGGCATCTCCATCTATAAAATTATCTATCTTCTCCGAAATATCTATCACAATTGTAATACACAATAGCAGAGCCATAATGAAGACAAAAGTCCCCAAAAATTTCTTCAGTATGTACCAATCTATTTTCTTCATTTCCGCTGGTAATGATAAAACTAAAAAAGCAGTTCCGAAAAACGAAACTGCTTTTTATAAAAAATTGGAAAGCTACCTCAGTTTACAAGAATCCTTTTTACGGCTATTCCTCTATCTGTTTTAATTTGAATAAAATAAACACCGCTGCTAAGCGAAGATAGATTTAGCATTTCAGTGTTTTTGTTATTGCCCTGATGCTTCATAATAGTTTCGCCCAATACTGTTACTACTTCTATCTTCTCAATAGATGCTTGTGTAGATACAATCTTCAAATTATCAGTTACAGGATTAGGGTAAAGAGTAATGACATTATTTAAAGCGGTTCCATTTTCTATTCCTGTAGAAATAAAACCAACATCACTCGAATCAGCTCCTTCATTAAAATCTATAGTATTGCCCTTTTCATCTATTACTTTTAAATCAGTAATGAAACAATTCGCTTGATAGTACATTAAATCTTTTCCATCAATATTATCAGTAGTAATTACCAACTGCACTGTTCCTATACTTCCATATCCGCTTCGTTTTGCATGGTCTATGCGAGTTACAGCAGCTTTGATTTTACCAAATTTATTGTCTTGTCTTAGCACAATTTTATCGGTAGTATTTCCTAACCAGGAGTTTCCAAAAAGCATTTGCGTTTTAGAAGTATCTACCACCTTTGCATCATAGTTAAATGTAAAAGCAAGCCCATAAATATTTTGAGCTGGGTTGTTTACATTGCCTAGTCGTAAATCTGCTATTAAAGTATCTCCCTTTAAGACCGTGTCTTTTGAAAAAATGATATCTAGTGATGGAAGCCCCGAGCGCCAAGGTTTTTGATCGTCCGTTTTATTATGTGTCAACGAAAAATTTTGAACAATAGCAACAGTATCGGATGCACTTACAATTCCATTTCCATCACAATCGCTGTGTTTAAAATTGATTCCACCCACTATGGTATCTTTCCAATCCGTAGAAAACTGCGCTTCCCATACAAGGCTTGCATTTGGACGGGCAGTACCCGAACTGTCATAAGCCAAACCAATGGGAAGCAAATCATTGTTATCTACTATTCCATTATGGTCTGCATCTCCAGGCCATACACAACTATCACAAGGTTGCACATTGTAGCAATCACTTACAGTACAACCGTTCGCATCTGCTACGGTTACGCAATAATTTCCAAAAGCTACAACAGGATTTTGTGAAGTTAGATTTCCATTACTCCAATTATAATTGTAAGCGGGGATGCCACCTTGGACCGTAACATTTAGGGTGTCTTGAATTGTATTATGGTATAATTGTATGGTTGCAGCAAGCACAAGAGGTGAAGTGATTGTAAAAGAATCTAACATTGTTTCACCTATTGCATCGGAAACAGTTACAATGTAGGTCCCAACTGAAAGCTTGTTTATACTGTCCGTATTTGCACCATTCGACCAAACATAAATATAGGGTAGCGTTCCTCCTTTTACATTTAAAGTAATGGCACCATCATTTTTTCCAAAACAACTTATATTTTTTACCACCACAGAATCTTTTAAAGCACCAGCTACTACATTAATGATGAGCTTTGCTGTATCACAAAGACTTGGCACTCCATTATCGCAAATACAATAAGTAAAGGTATCTTGTCCATGGAAATATGGCATAGGACAGTAAATAATTGAACCATTTGCTATAACTATCACTGTTCCGTTTTTAGGATTGCTTACAACTGTTGGACAGGTTGTAATCACATCACCATTTGGATCGCTGTCATTTTGCTTTACATCTACTATTATACAACTATCTTGTTTCGTTTGCACATAGTCATCGGTAGCAATTGGTGAGCGATTGATTCCAACAATATCCGTATCTGCATGGTTAATGAACACCACTACCAAAGCGGTATCGCACAGAGGTTGTGGGTTTATAGGAGTTACATCACAAATCACATAAGAAAAAGTATCTTCATCAATAAACAAGGGAAAAGTACCGGTAGGTGTGTAAGTAATCGTCTCATTGGGGTTTACAACTACAGTACCTTTACTTTGCATGAACCCACCACCAATTGTTACACTCAATAATCTTCTTGCAACACCATTTTGCAGTTGCCCCATATCAATATCAAAGTCATTGGCTTTTACATTTATAGCTACAGCGCGGGTGGGCTTTGTAATAATATAATCATTGTTAGCTATAGGTTTGTGATTTATAGAACTGGCTCCAGTACTATCTACCACAGTTAAATAAACAGTGGCTTTAGTTTGTAAATATTTAGGAAGAAAATTAGAACTATCTCCTACATAATATTGAAAAGAATCTACTCCAATATAACCTAAGTCTGGAGTGAAAACTCCAACTCCATTTGCTGTGGGAGTCCAGCTGCCATGCGAGGGCAAGTTAGAATACCAGCAAACGGTGCCATCTCCATTTATATCTACAGTGCCTGCTCTTATGTTAACTCCTATGGGTTGATTCATTAGGGTGCTTACATATATGTTGCTTGCTATGGGAGCATCATTTCTGGGCGCAACACTTATAATCACCAATGCTGTATCACATAGGCTTGGTACTCCATTATCACAAACAGAATAAACAAGAGTATCATGCCCTCTAAAATATGGAAGTGGACAATAGGTTATTGAGCCATCTGAATTTATAGTAGCAGCCCCATTTACTGGACTTCTTACTAATGTTGGAAAAGGCTAATCCCATCACCATTGGGGTCGCTGTCATTTTGTTTTACATCTACTCTCATACAACTATCTTGTATCGTTTGCACATAATCATTAGTAGCTATGGGTGCACGATTTATGTTAATGATATCGGTATCAGCATGGTTAATAATCACCATTATCATAGCAGTATCGCAAAGGGGCTGTGGGTTGATAGTAGTTACATCACAGATCACATAAGAGAAGGTATCTGTTGTGATAGGTAATGGAAAAAGTCCAGTAGGAGTATATACTATTGATTCATCGGGGACAACAGAAACAGTTCCATGGAGGGGATTTGTACCTCCCCCGACAGTCACATAAAGCCCCCCATAATAATCTTGCAATAGCCCCATATCTATATCAAAGTCATTCGCTCTTACGTTAATGTTTATAGAACGGGTCGGCTTAGTAATGATGTAATCATTGTTAGCTATAGGTTTGTGATTGATAGTGCTGTCTCCTGTACTATCTACTGTGTTTACATAAACCGTTGCAGTATCGCATAAAACAGAAGGAAGGAAAACAGAAGTATCACAGATAACATATTGAAAAGAGTCAATCCCAATAAATCCAGGCGAAGGTGTATAAACTCCAGTGCCATACCTGGTGGGAGTGAATGTGCCACTCTTTGGTAAATCTGGACCATAAGTAAAATTTAAGGCATTCCCATTTGAATCTACACAACCCACTTGCAGGTTGATTCCGATGGGCTGATACATAGTTGTGCTTACAGTAATATCGCTAGCTATGGGGGCATTGTTTACTTGTGCTTTTAGCTGCAGAGTTGCAAAAAAAACTGTAAGAAGTAAGAGTAACTTTTTCATATTCCAAGATTTAAGTTAAGAATTCAGATTGACATTTTTTGACGCAACAAAAATCAAGTATCTGAAACTTATAAAAAAGTACAATATTTTTAACTTGTACGAAAAACAATATTGAATTCTATAGCTATATTGCATGTATATAAATTCTAAAAGAGATATAAATTCTAAAATTTGTACATAAAATAAAATGCTCTCTACCACAAAAATATACCAATACCTGTCGGTACTCAATCCGTATGAGCTCAATAGCTTTCAAAAGTTTTTAGATTCTCCCGTTTTTAATCAAGACCCCGAACTTTTAACTTGCTTTCAACTGCTAGCTCCTTATTTTAAAAACAACACCGCCCCTTCCTTATCAAAGCAAGCTGTATGGCAACAATTGTTCCCAAAAAAGAAATACAACGATTTGCGATTCCGAAGATTGCTTTCCGATTTACTACAGAAAGCAGAATCTTTCTTGGCATTTAGAAAATACCAACAGCATCCAATCAATGAAGGCATCTATCTTTTAGAAGCACTGAACGAAAAAAAATTGGACAAATATTTTGATGGAACGCTTCATTATTTTCAGCAGAAACTAGAGCAAGATACTTTCCTGAATAGCGAATATTATTTCCAACGCTATCAAATAGAACTTCAACATAGCGTTCACTTAGAAAACAAAAACCTGCGTTCTACGGAAAAAAATTTAGCGCAAACACTCTACAGTCTTGACCACTTTTACCTCCTTAACAAGTTGCGCTTTTCGGCAGCCACATTACATTACAAAACCATAGTCGCTTTACAAGAAGAGTCTTTTTTACTGAAAGAAATTTTAGTGCAAATCGAGAAAAGTCTTTCCGAACAAATTCCTATGGTGGCCATCTACTATCATATTATTCTTACACTTACTGTGCCCAATCAGGAAGTACATTTTCAGAACCTAAATTTACTTTTAAATAAACACCATGGAGAGTTTTCCATATCGGATGCTCGCGAACTCTATGCCTATGCTCTGAACTATTGTATTCGAAAAATCAACCAAGGAAATATTTCTTATCAGAAAAAAATATTTGAATTGTATAAACAAATGCTGAAGGCAAATCTGTTACACAACAATGGATTTATATCACCTTGGGATTTTAAAAATATCATTACCATTTCTCTACGGATAAAAGAATATGCTTGGACAGAGAAATTTATAGAGCAATACCAGCACCAAATACCTATAAAAGATAGAAAAAACGCATACGCTTTTAATATGGCTCGCTATTATTTCGCCAAAAAAAAATATCAATTGGCATTGCCATTGCTCCAGGAAGTGGCCTATGATGATGTGTTTTACTTGTTAGATTCCAAAAGCACTCTTTTTAAAATCTACTATGAACTAGGCGAATATACGGCTATGCAATCGCTGAAAGAGAGTTTCAGATTGCTTCTGCGAAGGAAAAAATTGATTTCAGAGCGACATAGAACCAATTATGAAAACTTTTTGAAACTAAGCATGAAGCTTTATCGAGCAGATGTGAAAAACAAAAAAAAGATGAAAGATTTGAAAGCCTTAATAGCCACTACAAATGATGTAGCTGACAAAAGTTGGATACAAGAAAAACTTGCAGAGTTGATGGAATAAAAAAAGAAGCATCTGCTGCTATTCGAAATTCCTAATTCAAGACCTATCTAGGCATTTCTAATGCCTTCCTTCTCCCTTCTAAATTAAATATTACAAGAGCGTTACACTATTTTTTAGAAATTCACTTTTGGGACACTCTCCGTTACTAGAAGAATATATGACGTTTTAGGAACAAGGCATGCAGAAGTAGGAAAACGACATGACACTTTAGGAAGAAGCCATCACGTTTTAGGAACAAGACGTGCGGAAGTAGGAAAACGACAAGTGATTCTAGCAACAAGAGGTGTGAATGGAGAAATAAGAGAGGTGACGGGAGCAACAAGGCATGTGAACCGATAAACAAAGACGGGTGAATCTGTAAAAACTAAAAAAGCAGTTCCGAAAAACGAAACTGCTTTTTATAAAATCTAATTTGCTTAAATTATTTCAATCCTAATGCTACTCTTTTAAAAGCAGTCACAGCTAATCCTTTTTCTGCTTCGCCTAAGAATTGAGCTACTGTTTTGCTACCATCTTTTACAAATGGTTGAGTCAATAAAGTATTTTCTTTCAAATAAGATTGAGCTGCACTTTCAGCTATTTTTTGTAAAATATTTTCTGGTTTTCCAGAAGCTGCTGCTTTTTCTTTTGCAATAGCTACTTCACGCTCTACTACTGCTGGGTCTACTCCAGCAGCATCTACTGCCAATGGATTCATAGCCGCTACTTGCATAGCTACATCTCTTCCTGCTGCTGCATTTGCATCGGTACGAGCATTGCTTAAAGAAACCAACACCCCTATTTTATTTCCTGCGTGGTTGTATGATACTATATTAGTTCCTTCTAATCTTTCAAAAGCAGAAACAGCTATCAATTCACCAATAGCAGAAACTTTTTCTTGTACTTTATCCTTAATGGTTACCCCATCTAATTGTAAAGCCAATACTTCATCTAATGTTTTTGCATCTGCTGTTAAAGCGGCATTGGCAATAGCTTCCGCCAATGCACGGAACTCTTCATTTTTACCCACGAAATCTGTTTCGCAAGAAAGGTACGCTACTACACCTCTGGTAGAATCAGCAGTAGTTAATGCTACGATACAGCCTTCGTTAGAGTCACGTCCTGCGCGTAATTCACCCACTTTAGCACCTTTTTTTCTAAGGAAATCTACAGCAGCTTGAATATCTCCATTGCTTTCTGTCAATGCTTTTTTACAATCCATTAAACCTGCACCTGTCAGGTTTCTTAATTCGTTTACTTGTGAGGCGGTAATTGTTGCCATGTTTTTTAAAATTATTTTTTGATTAATTAAAATTGGTTTCTTGTCTTTTTAAAACAGACTTGCCAAGTCATAAAACTTGGCAAGTATCTTTATCTTATAGATGTTTTGCCATTCGCTAATTTGCTAATTGGCATATTAGCTTCTTATCTTTTAGGACCTGCTCCTCCACCTGGTTTGCCTTTAAAGCCACCACCTGCACCTCCAGTAGGTTTACGAGTTCTGTTTCCAGCACCAGCACCTTTTTTACGATCATTTTTATCGCCACCTTCAGCATCTGCATCAAAACGGTCTCTTTCGTTAGTTTCTTCTTCAGCCAAATCTTCGTCTTTGTTATCTACTCTTTCTGCCAAACCTTCTGCTATAGCATCCGCTATATAGTTCGTTAAAATAAAGATAGATTTAGAAGCATCGTCATTACCTGGAATAGCGTAGTCAACTTTAGTAGGATCAGAATTCGTATCTACGATTCCGATAGTTCCTATGTTTAAGCGTTGTGCTTCTTTTAAAGCGATATGCTCATGAGAAATATCTACTAAAAATACAGCCGCAGGAACTCTGTTCAAGTTAGAAATACCACCTAGTACTCTATCCATTTTTTCACGTTCACGAGACAGCACTAATTTTTCTTTTTTAGTTACGCTCTCTAAAGTTCCATCTGCTAACATCTTTTCGATAGTTTGCATTTTCTTTACAGACTTACGGATAGTCGCAAAGTTAGTCAACATACCACCTAACCATCTTTCTGTTACGAAAGGCATGTTTACGCGTTTTGCAGCCTCTTTTACGATTTCTTTTCCTTGCTTTTTTGTAGCCACGAAAAGAATTTTTCTTCCTGACTTAGCAATAGATTTCATAGCAGCAGCAGCTTCTTCTAACTTTTCTGTGGTACGATTTAAATCTATAATGTGTATTCCTTTTTTCTCTCCGAAAATATAAGGCAACATTTTAGGATTCCACTTTTTGCGCAAGTGTCCGTAGTGTACGCCTGCATCTAGCAATTCCTGATGTGTGATTTTAGCCATTTGACTTTTATAATTATTTGAATTAGACAATAAAAATTAACGTTTAGAGAACTGTTCTTGTTTTCTCGCTTTGCGTAAACCTGTTTTCTTACGCTCTACTTTTCTAGCATCTCTGCGAAGCATTTTAGCTTTTTTCAAAGCTGGACGTGCCTCAGGGTTATCTATAATAAGTGCTCTAGCAATACCCAATACAATAGCTTCTGCTTGACCTTTCACGCCACCGCCAAATACATTGACAGTCACATCAAATTTCCCAGTGCTATCAGCAGTAGCTAAAGGAGCTTCTACTTTAGTTTGAATAAACGCTTGAGGAAAATAATCTTTGTAGTTTTTTCCGTTTACGGTAATTTCACCGTTACCACTAGTGATGGTAACACGAGCTACAGCAGCCTTTCTACGACCTACGGTAATGTTCTTTTTTTCCATGATTATAGTGCTTTTGGTTTTTGAGCAGTGTGCGGATGCTCTGCACCTGTGTAAACAAATAATTTTCTGTACAACTGTCTTCCTAAAGCATTTTTAGGCAACATCCCTTTGATAGCTAATTCTATCAACTCATTCGGGTTTTTTGCCTGAATTTCTTTTGGAGAACGGAAACGTTGACCACCTGGATAACCAGTGTAGTGAACACGGTCTTTTACGTTGGTTTTATTTCCTGTCAATCTTACTTTTTCACTATTCACTACAATTACGAAATCTCCGCAATCATCGTGAGGGGTAAAAGTAGGTTTGTGTTTGCCTCTCAATACCGAAGCAATCTTAGTAGCCATACGACCCAATGTTAGATCGGTAGCATCTACAATGAACCATTCGCGCTGTACTTCATGAGCAGCTACTGATTTGGTTTTATAACTTAATGCGTCCACGTTTGTTTGTTTTACTTTTTTAAAAAGGAATGCAAATGTAGCTTTCTACTGCTTACTTCCAAAGTTTTGCCCACAAATATTTTATCGAACCTCTGTAAGTAGTTGATAAACAGTATAAAAATTGTTTGATTTATTTTTATCTCCTTGTAGACGATTGAGATTATGTAAGAATAAATTAAGCTTTACAAGCCAGCCAACTCATTAATCCTACAGAAGTTTTAAGGGCATTTTCATCTATATCAAACGAAGCTGAATGAATAGGCGCTGTAATTCCTTTGGCTTTATTTCCCACCCCTATTCTATAAAAACAAGCAGGCACCAGATGGGTGTAAAAAGCAAAATCTTCTGCTCCCATTCGAATGGGCAAATCGTATACTTTTTCTAGCGTTAAATAATCTTGTGCTGCCTCTTTACTTTGTGCAGTTAGAGCCTCGTCATTAAAAAGAACAGGAGAACCTTTTAGAATACTTACCTCACATTTCCCTCTTGCACCCAATGCTATTGTTTCACAAATAGAGGTCATCTCTTCATGAATAGCCTGACGAATAGATTCGTCAAAACACCGCAAGGTACCTTGCAAGGTAACTTGTTCTGGAATCACATTCGTAGCACCATTTCCTTCTATTCTACCAAAAGAAAGCACCGTAGGAGTAGATAGGTCAGTAAATTTCTTTAATGCCATAAGAATTTCAGAAGCAATCAAAAGTGGCGATACAAAATTTTGTGGCTGAGCAGCATGCCCGCCTTTTCCTATTACAGTCAAATAAATTTCATCGGCTGATGCCATGAATTTTCCGCTACAAAAACCTACTTCTCCTGCCTCCATTTCAGGATGCACATGCCATCCAAAAATCTTAGAAGGCTTAGGATTTTTTAAAACACCCGCAGCTATCATGGCTTCTGCACCGCTGGGTATTTTTTCTTCTGCGGGCTGAAAAATAAATTTAATAGTACCTTCTATTTCATCTTTTAGCTCCGACAAAACCATAGCTACTCCCAATAGATTTGCAGTATGTACATCGTGCCCACACGCATGCATGACCCCATCCTTTTGAGATTTATAATCACAATTATTTTCCTCAGTTATAGGAAGGGCATCCATATCGGCACGAAGTGCTATGCATTTTGATTCTGGGTTCTTCCCCCTAAGCATTGCTACTACTCCTGTTCCCGCTATTTCCGTTTGAACTTCTAAGCCTAATTTATTCAACTCAGTAGCTACTA
Source organism: Chitinophagales bacterium (assembly GCA_044228065.1). Taxonomy (GTDB): domain Bacteria; phylum Bacteroidota; class Bacteroidia; order Chitinophagales; family LD1; genus JBGAVP01. The sequence continues at coordinate 88,015 of JBGAVP010000004.1, forward strand.
ATTTTGCAGTATTAAATTCATGGTGCGATAGTTCTGGATGCGCATGAATTTCTCTGCGTAGTGCTACTACTCGAGCAAAATATTTTTCGGAAAGTTGTTGAATTTTTTCTTTCAAAATTTAGAAATTGAAATAAACTCCTTTGAAGATTTTAGTGTCTTTTTACCTTGTTCTTACTTTATCTTTTACAATAAATGCTCCTTGGTATAAAGGCAATACCTGATTGAGCATATCGGTAGCTTCCAATCTTGTAACCATATCTCCTAGCCTCAATTTGTAATACGGCTGCTCGTATTCTACATAACATTTTTCCTTAGGAAAATCTTTGTAAAGCTTAGCTTTGGCACCATAAGCTTCATCGCGCACATTGCTAAACATTACCTGAATTCTATAGCCATCCTTAAAATCATTCTCTTTATTAAACGATTTATAAGCAGTCATTAATTCTGCTATTTTTTCATCTTGATGAATGGTAACTCCACTTTGTTGCGCTATCGAAAAAAGAGAGGAAAAAGAAAGAAGAAAAACAAAAACTAAAACTTTCATTCTGAAATAATTTTTATGCTTTGTGAACAACCCAATCGGTCTGCTCCTGCTTCTATCAATTTTAATGCCATAGCTTTATCGTGTATTCCTCCCGATGCTTTAATTTTAATGTGAGCAGGAAGATTTGCTCTCATCAGCTTTACAACTTCCACAGTAGCTCCTGGCTTTACAAAACCAGTAGATGTTTTCACAAAATCTACATTCAATTCGGCACACAACTGACAGCCTTTTACAATCTCTTCATTCGTGAGCAAACCTGTTTCTAAAATTACTTTTAGCTTGCCACCTCTCAGTTGCACAATCGTTCCAGCGCTGGTCAATTCATTTCTTAAATAATTATAGTCACCCGATTTAAGTGCTATAATATTTATGACCATATCAATTTCATTAGCCCCTTCATCTATGGCTCTCCGCGCTTCTTCTACCTTTGCTGGAGTAGCAGAATAGCCCATAGGAAAACCTACAACGGTGGCTATTTTCACCTTGCTATCGCGAAGTTGATTTTTACACTCCCGCACAAAATAAGGAGGCACACAAACAGCAGCAAAACCATATTGCTTAGCCTCTTCACACAACTTTAGAATCTCTTCTTTGGTGGTGTCTGGCTTAAGTATAGTGTGATCTATTATAGCTGCAATATTCATTCAGAAATGAAGATAGAAAAAGTTTAGAAATGAATTAAAAATAGAAAAGCCCATTCCCATTAATTCTAGTTCAAAAATAACATCTTCAAAATCTTGACTTAACAAAGGCGCTGTTGTTTTGTGGTATGGAAACAATCATTCTTATCTTCACAGCCATAGCCGTATGTTATTGTATGTATATCATTTACGATGCAGGCCATATAAATGAAAAACCAATCAAAAAGCGAATTTTATAAATTCATATTTTGATTGGTTTCTCGGTATTAATAGGTATCGAAATTAATCTTCGCCTGCTAGTTTACCGTGGCATTGTTTATACTTTTTGCCACTGCCACAAGGACATGGGTCGTTTCTTCCAATCTTAGGTGCATCGCGCATTACCGGTACTGCCTTTTCTACTTGTTGCACCGTTTGACCAAAACCTCCTCCATCTGATGGTTGCGAAAAATCATCGCGTGTTTCCTTCAATCCTTTCAGATTGGTTTGTTGTGGTTTTCCTTCCTTTACTTGCTCTGGTTCAGAGATAGGTATTTGCCCTTTAAACAAGAAGGTAGCAACTTCTTTATTGATGTTGCTGATAAGTCCTTTGAATAAATTGAAAGATTCTATCTTGTAAATCACCAATGGGTCTTTTTGTTCATAGCCCGCAGTTTGGACTTCTTGTTTTAAATCATCCATTTGGCGTAAATGATGCTTCCATGCTTCATCTATCAGAGCTAAATAGACATTCTTTTCAAAATAAGTCCACAGGTCTTTCCCTTCCGTTTTTATGGTTTCATCTAAAGGAACCAACACATTTATTCCTTGTTTGGCATCTGCAAAAGGAATAGATACATTTTTAATTACTTCTCCTCTTTCTGCATGTAAAGATTTCAAAACCGGAAGTGCATTTTTCAAAACATAATCGCGTTTACGATGGTATGCTTGTATCACTTCATGAAATAATTTTTCGGTGAGGTTGTCAATATTTCCTTTCGCAAATTCATCTGCTGAAATAGTTGTATCTACTGAGAAATAACGAATAGCTTCCAATTTAAAACCGTCAAAATCCTTATCGCCTACAAATTGTGAAACCAGCTCCTCGCTTAAATCATAGAACGAATTTTGAATATCTAAAGCCAGTCTTTCACCAAACAAAGCATGTCTTCTTTTGGTATAAACTACTTCGCGTTGTTTGTTCATTACATCGTCATACTCTAGCAAACGTTTACGAATTCCAAAGTTGTTTTCTTCCACTTTTTTCTGCGCACGTTCTATCGATTTTGTAATCATGCTGTGCTGAATTACTTCGCCTTCTTCATAGCCAAATTTATCCATCACTTTCATGATTCTTTCCGAACCAAAAAGTCGCATCAATTCATCTTCTAAGGAAACAAAAAACTGGGTAGAACCTGGGTCTCCTTGACGACCAGCACGACCGCGCAACTGTCTATCTACTCGTCTAGAATCATGACGCTCTGAACCAACAATAGCAAGACCTCCAGCATTCTTTACAATTTCTCCAATCTTAATATCCGTACCACGACCTGCCATGTTGGTAGCTATAGTTACGGTTCCTGGATTTCCCGCTTCTGCTACTATATCTGCCTCGCGCTGGTGTTGTTTTGCATTCAAAACATTGTGTTTGATTTTACGAATCGTAAGCATACGGCTAAGCAATTCTGAAATTTCCACATTGGTAGTTCCCACCAAAACGGGACGTTGTTGCTCGGTCAATTTAGCTATCTCTTCAATAAGAGCATTGAATTTTTCCTTACGTGTTTTATAAACTAAATCTTCTCTATCGTCTCTAATAATTGGCTTATTGGTAGGAATAGTAGAAACTTCCAGTTTATAGATATCCCAAAACTCTTGCGCCTCTGTTTCTGCAGTACCTGTCATACCACAAAGTTTGTGATACATTCTAAAGAAGTTCTGTAACGTAACAGTAGCCATCGTTTGAGAGGCGGCTTCCACTTTCACATTTTCCTTGGCTTCAATAGCTTGATGCAAACCATCTGAGTATCTTCTACCTTCCATGATACGACCCGTGTTCTCATCTACAATTTTCACTTTCCCATCCATCACCACATACTCAATGTCTTTTTCAAAAAGTGTATATGCTTTGAGCAATTGTGATACCGAGTGAATACGTTCGCTCTTAACACCAAATTCTTGCATCAATACATCTTTCTTTTCTAACTTTTCCTCTGCTGATAGATTTGATTTCTCTAAATCAGCAATCACAGCTCCTACATCCGGAATTACGAAGAAATGAGGGTCTTCTCCTGAACCAGTAATCAGTTCTATTCCTTTATCAGTAAGGTCTACCGAATTATTTTTTTCATCTATTACAAAGTAGAGTTCCTTGTCTACTTCGGGCATATTTTTTTGCTGATCTTGGAGATAGTTATTTTCTGTATCGCGCAAAATTTGCGTAATACCACCCTCACTCATAAATTTTATAAGTGCTGTATTCTTAGGCCAGCCGCGAAATGCACGGTATAAAGCCATACCACCTTCTCCTTCTTTATAACCGGTTTTCCCTTCTTTAATTAAGCGTTTTGCATCCGATAAAAATTGATTGCAAACTTTCTTTTGCGTTTCAAATAATTTGCTGATACGTGGTTTTAGATTGTAAAACTCTTGCTCATCGGTACTATCAATTTGTCCCGAAATAATAAGGGGTGTACGAGCATCATCTATCAAAACAGAATCCACCTCATCTACCATAGCAAAGTGGTGCTTGCGTTGTACCAACTCATCGGTACTGCGCACCATATTATCGCGCAAATAATCAAAACCAAATTCATTGTTCGTACCATAGGTAATATCGGCCATGTAGGCATGGTGGCGCTCTGGTGTATGAGGTTGGTATTTATCTATACAATCTACTCTTAGTCCTAAAAAGTTAAATAAATTTCCATTCCATTCAGAGTCTCTTCGAGCCAAATAATCGTTCACCGTTACAATGTGAACTCCTTGTCCTGCCAAAGCATTGAGGTAGGCTGGCAAGGTAGCTACTAGCGTCTTTCCTTCACCTGTAGCCATTTCGGCAATTTTTCCAGAGTGCAATACAATTCCCCCTATCAACTGTACATCGTAATGTACCATGTTCCATTTCACTGCAACACCCGCAGCTTGCCATTCATTTTTATAAGAAACCTTATCTCCGCTTATAACAATACTTGGATTTTTTACAGCCAATGTTTTATCGAGTTCTGTAGCAGTAGCTTGTAAAGTTTCATTGTTTGAAAAACGGAAAGCAGCTTCTTTTACCACAGCAAATGCTTCTGGCAAAATCTCATTCAAAACCTCTTCAATAGACTTGTTGCGGTTTTTTTGAAGTTCATCTACTTGCTTAAAAATTTGTTCTTTTTGGTGCAAATCCTCTACTCCATTTGCCTTTTCGGTAAGAGAAGCAATCTCTCCGTCTATATCAGAAAGATATTCTGCAATACGAGTTTTAAAAGCTTGTGTCTTAGCTCTTAGTTCATCATTAGGAAGCGATTTTAAATTTTCATAAGCTGCATTGATTTCATCTACCAAAGGCTGCATTGCTTTATACTCGCGCTCATTTTTAGAGCCAAAAATTTTTCCGAAAAATTTCTCAATAAAAGTTGCCATATCTGTTTTTAAAAAGTTTGCTAAAATAGGATTTTTGAGGGAGTCTTAGCAAAAGAGTTACAGATTTGATAAGAAGCCAGTTTTTCATTTCAAAGATTAAGCCTATTTGTAGAAACGGAAAGAATGGCAGATAAAATCTTCAAACCAAACAAAACAAGTTTTTTTGAAACATAGTAAATGCCAATATGTCGCCACTAAACATTTATACTAAAAAGCCCCTAAGTTTTCAGACTCAAGGGCTTTTTGTTGAATAGATTCAAAAAATTAATCAGGGAATTTTCAAATCAGACATAGAAATAGTTTGTTCTAACAAAGAAACACCCGAAGAATTAAATGCCGTGAATTTAACGGAAGGGGAAGCTCCAGTCCAATCTATATCAAGTGTTCCAAAATTATCTTGATCAAAAGCAGAGCCCACTCTGTACTGGCTTGGTTGTGTATTGGAGCCATGAAACTGCGCCAAACCACTGGCGGTAAAATCCCATAAGGGGTAAAGTCCTGAAGCTGTTCTTTTATTTACTTCTGCTATGTGTACATCACCAGATACTATAAAAACTCCATCAGCTTTTGCATCGCGGATGGTTTGATACATTCTTTCTTGCTCATGAGGGAAGTTAGCCCAAGCCTCATAGCCGTTATGCTCCGTGCAAAACTGAGTGCTACTGCAAATAATTCTAACTTTTGCAGGTTTCTTTAATTCATCTTTCAACCAATTCCATTGCTCATCGCTCATCATCTTCTTGGTTTGGTCTGTGATCACAGAAATGGGTTCTGGTCCTGGGTTGGAAAGATTCCATCTCAAATCCAACACTAAGATTTGAACTCGGTGTGCTTCATCTCCGTAATAAAAAACATCATAAATTCCATTTCTATCCCATCGCTTACCAGATTTGGTTAGTTTCCAAAAATCGAAGAATATCCCTTTGGAAATTTGTTTGTTCTTAAATTCTCCCGCTGCATTATTCATTCCAAAGTCGTGGTCATCCCAAGTGGCGTGAATGGTATACTTAGATTGGAAATTTTGAAAAATAGCAGTACCGCCAAGTTGTGCATAGCGCATAGTCAAATAAGGCGCCCAGTCTGAATCATGGCTAGTAAACGTAGCATAATCATCAGAGTAAATAGCATCCCCAAGGCTCAAATATAACTCTGGATTCTTTTTATCAATTTCATTAAAAATAGTCGGTTGATAAAATTGTTGTAAAAAACAAGAACCAAAGGCAATCTTAGAGATTGTTTTGGTATTCAAATTGTCATACACAACAGCATTTGTGGTGGTTTCTTTTTTACATGTAATTAGAAAAAAAGAAAGTGATAGAATTAGCAGAATATTCTTTTTCATTTTAGGTTTATTGTTTTATGAAAATATTAAATTTTAGTTAAGAAAAACATTGTGATTAGTAAGCTGTCGGTTTTAAATCATATCTCATCAAAATTTGCAATGCTACTTTAATGTGATTTTACTTCGAGAATATCGTTAAAAAAATGTCATTAAAATCGAACTAAATCCTATCTAATAGTTTCTATTTTTGAAGCATGAAAATACTACTACTCGGTTCGGGCGGGCGGGAACATGCGCTAGCTCGTAAAATTTCTGAAAGTCCCCTATGCGAAAAATTATTCATAGCACCTGGCAATGCAGGCACATCTCAGTTTGGAGTAAATTTAGCTTTTGGAGTAAATGATTTTGAGGCGATTGAAAAATCTGCTTTGGAGAATCAAGTAACCATGATAGTGGTAGGTCCTGAAGACCCTTTGGTGAATGGTATTTACGATTATTTCCTTAAACCACATCTACAACATATATCGGTGATAGGTCCTTCTAAAGAAGCGGCACAAATGGAAGGCAGCAAAGCATTTAGTAAAAAATTTATGGCCCGACAAAATATCCCTACTGCAGCATACAAAGAGTTTGATTTAGAGAATCTGGAAGATGGACTAGCATACATAGATACACAACAAACACCTATTGTTTTAAAAGCAGATGGACTGGCTGCAGGGAAAGGTGTTTTAATACTGGATTCAAAAGAAGAAGCGAAAGCTGAATTACGCGAAATGATTGCGAATGCTAAGTTTGGCAAGGCTTCCAGCAAAGTAGTAATAGAAGAATTTTTAGATGGAATAGAATTTTCTGTGTTTGTAATTACAGATGGGAAAAATTACAAAATACTACCTGAAGCAAAAGATTATAAACGAATAGGAGAAGGAGATAAAGGACTAAATACAGGTGGCATGGGAGCCGTTTCCCCTGTGCCTTTTTGTGATGATGCAATGATGAAAAAAGTAGAGGAGCGAATTATTCAACCTACTGTGAATGGCTTACAGAAAGAGGGTTTGGTATATCATGGTTTTATTTTCTTTGGTCTCATAAAAGTAAAAGGCGAGCCTTATGTGATAGAATATAATTGTCGGATGGGTGACCCCGAAACAGAAGTGGTCATTCCAAGAATTACATCTGATTTGGTGCAGCATTTAGCGGCTATTGACAAAGGTACTTTGGCTGATGAAAAAATACTGGTAGACAATCGAACAGCTTGTACCGTGGTGGTTACAGCAGGTGGCTACCCTGGTGAGTACAAAAAAGGGGATATAATTACAGGTCTTGAAAAATCCTTACACCCCGACACCTTTGTTTATCATGCAGGTACAAAATCGGAGCAAGAAAATATTGTAACCAATGGCGGCAGAGTGCTTGCTGTCACTTCATTTGGAGAAACCATTACCAATGCAGTTACTAAGTCTAATCAAACAATTGATGCAATCAATTTCGAAGGAAAATATTTCCGGAGCGATATTGGATATGAGTTTAAATAAAAAAGAGAAACTACCCTTTTGATAGTTTCCCTTTGCTTTTTCCTATGAAAGAATTATTCTTTTATAAACTTACCGCTAGCAGTGGTATTGTTTTCGTCACCTATTATTCTATACAAGTAAACACCAGCAGAGAGTTCAGCCACAGAGATACTATTCGATGCATCAGTTAAATTTTCACTTACTATTACTCTTCCCGTCATATCCATTAGTTGAATTGTATTACCTATCATTTCATCAGCCACTATAATATTTAGAATAGCATTTGCAGGATTTGGATACATTTTCAATTTAGGTTCATTTGTAATCATATCTACACCATTAGGAGCATTTTTATAAATTACTTTTACATCGTCTACCCAAAGCGCAGAGCCATTATTAGCCTGGGTTAAACCACTTGAATAAAGATAAATGTAAACACTATCTGGAGAAATGGCAGAAACATAATTTATCTTTTGAGTTACTACTTTATACGATGCACTTGCTCCTAATATATAATCATTATACCCTACATCAGTTGCCCCTTTTGCCAAATAAATTCCAATTCCAGCAGAGTCATTTCCAGCTGGTGTATATTTGTAAGCAAAAGAAAATGAATCTGGTCTAAATGCAAATGGAGTTCCATAAAAATTAATATCATCAATGGCACTTTCATAAACTCCTACACCATAGTTAGCTGCACCTGAAACTGTATCACCATAGAAAGAGAGAAAACCAGAAACAATTTTAATTGCTGAAGTGCCAGAGTGAACATTGGCTGCATTGGTTTCTTGTGTTTCCAAATTGCTGGTAAAAGTTGTTGTACTTAATCCACTTTTAGTAGTAGACCAGGCTTGCGGCTTTCCATTAGCCCATGTCTCAAAACCACCATTTGAAATTTGCTGAGCAGTAGCAAAAGAAATGGTAAAAATAGTAACCGTTAATAGCGTAAAAATTCTCTTCATGCTTATTTGTTTTAAAAAATTAAAGAATCCTCTAAAGTAAATTTAAAATAGAGAAACAAAAAACCCTACTAAAATTTAGTAGGGTTTTAATCCGAAAATAAAATTTTTAAATCACGCTCAGCTTTGATTGTGCAATCAGATTACCATTATCATCTCTTACACTCACTATGTAAAAACCACTTTCCAATGTGCTAATATTCGTTGTGGTAATTGCTTTATCAATTTGAACTAACGATACTTCTCTTCCAGCCATATCAGTAATTTGAGCTACACCACCTATTTGCTCTTCAGCAATTCTGATATTCACCCATCCTTTTGCAGGATTCGGATACACAGTCACCGAAGAAATTGGTGTTACTCCATCTATACTGGTGGTCGTATTAGTATATCCAAACCGTACATCATCTATCCAAAGTGTAGAACCTTTTTGTCCTCCATTTTTGCTAGAAGTAAAGAACAAAAAAGCTGTATCTGTAGCTATAGCTAAATCATAAAGTGAAGTCAAGGAAATTTTCACTGTTTTGAAAGTACTAGTAGTATCTAAATTAAAACCTACACTTAGTGCATATTGTGCACTATCACCTGTAGGAATCCACTTCGATAAATCTAATTCATAGTAAGCAGTATCTTTTAAGAGCGTAGTATACTTGTAGCTAAATTGAAGCGTATCGGGTTTAAATGTAAAAGGGGTTCCATAAAAAGATATGCCCGAACTATATTTAATATCACCATAAACAGCAAAACCTTGAATCAATTTTTTGTCAGGTCCTAACAAAATAGAATCAGTTTTAATCTTCATAGAATAAGGAGCAGAAGTATATTGAACAGAGTCTTTTTCTTCCAATGAAATAGCTGAAAGTGTTGCTGCACTTAAAGTACCCCAACTGGTAGCTTTACTTCCACTCCAAGATGAGAATGTTCCATTTAGAATATCCTGTCCAAAAATGGAACATGTAAAAAAAGATGCTATAAGAATTGTAAATAACTTCTTCATGTTTATGAAATTATAATGAAATACAAAATTGTAGGATTGTATCAACTATACAAGAAGAAACAAAAAAAATATTGACAAAGAGTAGAATAATTACAATTCTATGACAATCCTTAGTGTGCCGCTAAAAGCTGAAATGATAGTAACATCTTCTGTATATCATCTCCATACTTTAATTTTCTATCCTCTCCGCGCGTCCAAATACAGAACTGATAATACTTTTCTGTGGATTCCAATGTAAGCACACTATAGTAAATTAATTCTCCCTGCATCTTACCGTATAACTCTGTGTGAATTCCTTTAGTTCCACCTACCTCTACAGTAGAAGAATCTGAAACAGTCGGCTTTTCTAAAACGTTTTTAATAACCTTCAAATTCTCAGAATAAAATGTCGGAAAAGCTTTTGTCTTCTTTTCTGAAAAAATTACTGAATACGTATTTCTAAAACGATTGCTATACTGAAACTCTGCACCAGTCTTTAGGTTATCTACCTTGCTTAAATAATCAGGTACACTCACACTAAATTCATTATTGATAGTTTGTGTTTCAAATTTATAGGTGTATTTACAACCATTAGTAACAAACAATAAGCAACAAGCAACAAGCAGATAAAATGCTTTTTTCATTCTAGATATTTTTTGCGAAAGTAATTAAAACTCTATAACAAAATTCGAAACTCTAATTCCTTTCACTCAAAAATCAACTCTCGTTTTGCAATAATTTTTTGCGCAATGTTTTTGCACGCAAATCTTCCCCAGCATGACTCCAGCCTGGAGGATAAAAAATGTATTTGAGTTTATCAGAAAAGGTAGGAGCCATTTTTACATCTTGCCACAAGTCGCCATACTCGTGAAAAGCAATTTTAAATAGATTGTAAGTATTGATATTCTTAGTGATTCCATAAATGGGTTTTTCGGTGATTTGCTCTTCTGAGAAGGTTCCGAAAAGCCGATCCCAAATTATTAAGATGCCTCCGTGGTTGCAATCTAAGTATCGAATATTAGAAGCATGATGTACACGATGGTGAGAAGGAGTATTAAAAATAAACTCAAACCACCTAGGCATTTTCTTTATCAATTCGGTGTGCGGCCAATATTGATATATAAGGCTCAAAGACATCATCATTAGCATCATTAGCGGATGAAAACCTACTAAAGGCAACCATATCCACCAAAAAAATTTATACAACTGCTCTACCCAACTCTGGCGGAGTGCGGTTGCAAAATTGATGGTTTGTGAAGAATGATGATTCACATGTGCTGCCCATAATACCCGAATTTCATGACTTAAACGATGGTGCCAATAAAAGGTAAAATCATCGGCAAACAATAACAATACCCACACCCACCAGTGAGACAGATGCCATTGCATGGTAAAAAATTCTGCATCGGAAGGAGCTAGAGAGGGAAACAAACTATACTGATGCAAATAGGTATAACCTCCGTATGCCAAGCCTTTCATCACTATATCAACCACCAAAGACCCTAGCCCCATACCAATAGAAGAAAGGGCTTCTTTGGGTTCGTAAAGATGCAACTGCTCTTTCCAATTTATATACAGTTCTATAAAAATGAGAATTAAAAAAAATGGTATAGCGTAAATTACAGGATCCGTTTCTGGTGGGACTGTCTTAAACATGATAGAGAATTTTATTAGAAAATGTAATTAACTAATTAAAACAACTTTTCTTTATACACCTGCTAGCTAACAATTATATGAAAGTAAAAGTATGATTTTGCTCAACCATTGCAGATCGTTTCAATGAAGTATCAAAAATTTAAAATCAACTATACAAAAACTATTTGGGCTCTATTCCATAAGTCTTAGCAAACCGCCTAAGCGCTTCTGCCTCTGTTATTATAATATTGTAGGCTTCTTCCTGACTTGCTTTAAATTCAGCCAATTTTGAAACTACTTCTGTCATAATAGCGTTGGCATTTTTTCCTCCATTTATCTCGGCTACTAAAATCTCATCAGAAAGATTTTTGAATCCATTTCGAACCAACGATTTTTTGATAGTTTGTATTTGATGTCGCCAGTTCATTTATAATTGTTGATACTATTCTTTAATGCCTTATCCTAATATCCTCCTAAATATTTTCTTGTAAACCACTCCCCAGAAACAAGTAACAACAACACAACAAAAATCCATTTCAAATTAATGGCACTTTCTGTTTTGTATGTATCAAACAGTATTGGTTTCAATTTGTTTGTTGCATTTATATCTTCTGCTATCTTTTCGAAATCATTGCTATGATACAACTTTCCATTATGTTGAGATGCTAGCTGATACAGTAAATTATGGTCAGCTACAGTCCTCATTTCCTCTAACTGTAATGGAGCAATGCTAAATTTTCCATCCGCTCTGTAAGTCGTATTCCCTAATTTTGTAGTAGCCGAATAGCTGTAACCACCTACAGGCAAGAAGCCTGCATTGAGTGTATAATACTTTTCTGTTTTGCTAAATTTGAAAGGGTAATCCTTCCCATCTTCACTCTTAATTTTTACATCCACATCGGGGCTGTTTACCAATTCAAAATTTGCATTATACAATTGCGCATCAAAATTTACAGCCTCATTATCTTGAAAAATACTTTTAGGAAGATTTACACGAAATGGACGCTTATCACTTTTTACAGCCAAATACTGAATCGTTTTATTTAGTAACTCATTAAATGCATCGTGGTTTTTATGTTGCAGATAATCGTATAGCCTCCATCTCCAAATTCCCTCACCAGCAATTATTCCCACCCGACTATCCATTGCATCTGCAAAAAGCCACAATGGGAAATCGGTCTCTACAGAATTTATTTTTTGGTTTAATAACACCTGAGATGTAGGGTTTCTTTTGTAGTCTCCGAAAAAATTGGACAAAGGGGGAAACTGAGCAATAGAAAGCATCGTAGCATCCGACAACGTAAACCCTGAAAAATCTTTATTGACTTTTGCGGTCACTTCATTAAAGCGATTTGCATTGCCAGAAATAACTAAGGCATTTTCAGATTTTACTAAATCAGCAGTAGATGTTTGAGAACCCACAACAAAAAGTAAAGACTTTTTTAAATCGTGTGCTTGGGTCAAAATATTCGCAATCTTGTTACTTAGAGAGGGCAACTGATGAAGAATTATTAAATTATAATCATTCAACTTGGCGGCAAAATCATCTGCATACATTACATCTAATTGGTAGTTTTTATTTGCTTCTATTGTTTGTTTTAATGCAGCTATATCTGGATGTGGAGAGTTCGCTATCAACAATATTTTTTGCCTGCCATCCAGTACCTCCACAAAAATATCCTTCACATTATTTTTGTAAGTTACCTCTCCATTCAAATTTGTTAAAGACAATTGATAATGTGCAATGCCCACCTTATCTGCTGGCAAAATAAAATCATAAGTTTGAAAAAAATTGGAAGCAGCAATAGAAACTGCTTTGCTAGCTATAGGTTTTACTTTTCCCTCTAAAATTTCGACTATAGTAAGTGTCGCTTGCTTGCTAGAAAGGTTGGTAGCACTTATATCTACGCGCAATCCAAACTGATCATTTAAATATGCAATCTTATTGTAAAAAGCATTTTCAAATTTTAAATCTTTTGGGATGGTAGTATCACCCAAAGCAATAGTGTAGATAGAATATGGCACTTTAGCCGCAGCATACACAGGATTTATTCCTTGATTATATATACCATCGGAAGCTAAAACTACAGCCCCTAAATTTTGATTGTAAAAGATATCATTTACGTTTTCGATTGCGGCTGAAAGATTGGAAACTTTTGATTTTAAATCAAATTCATTTTTCTTCTTTAGCTCATCCCCAAAACTATATGGCACCACTTCGTATTTTTCTTTTAGTTTTTCTGTGAGTTCATTTAGTTTCTTAAAATAATTAGCAGAATCATTTTTGGTAAATGAATTCCTGATAGACTCACTATTATCTTGCAATACCGCAATGATGGGTTTGTTGGTTTGGGTGCTTCTGATTCTAATAAATGGGGATAATAAAAGGATGGATAAAATACTTACACTCAAAAATCGAAAAGCTGAAAGCAGCCACAGCAAATAGTTCCGAGAAGATTTTTGCGCAGCAAAAGTTTTATCCTTATAATACAATGCAGTAGCATAACCCGCTCCCAAAAAGAAACAAAAAAATAAAAACCAATAAGGATAGGAAAGGGAAATATTCAATTTAGTTGTTGGTTATCTGCTGTCAGTATTGAAGGCTATTTCTAAAATCTTATATCTTAATTCTATTCTCTCTCATCTACACATTCCACCACACACACTGATTACTTGTGCAGTAACATAGGTAGATAAATCAGAAGCAAGGTAGAGTGCAGCATTTGCTACATCCTCTGCCTGCCCCATTCTTTGCAATGGTATTTGATCGAGCAAATTCTTTTTCATTTCTTCAGGAAGTACGGCCGTCATATCTGTTTCTATAAAACCGGGAGAAATAGCATTGCACCGAATGTTTCGGGAACCAAATTCATCGGCTATCGATTTTGTAAATCCTATAATCCCAGCCTTTGAAGCAGCATAATTTGATTGCCCTGCTTGTCCCCTCATTCCTACTATAGATGCTATGTTTATTATCGTTCCAGATTTTTGACGAAGCATGCTTTTAGAAACATTCTTGGTGGTATTAAAAACAGACTTTAAATTACTTTGCAGCACTTCATCAAACTGCTCCTCTGTCATTCTTAATATCAAATTATCTTTTGTTATACCTGCATTATTTACTAAAACATCTATCGCTCCAAACTCATTCAAAACTTCTTCAACTAATTTTTCTGCCTCTGCAAATACAGCCGCATTAGAATGATATGCTTTCACTTTTACACCAAATTGTGCCGATAATTCCACTTCCATTTGCGAAGCTTTTTCTGCACTACTCAAATACGTGAAAGCTACATCTGCGCCCTGTTCGGCAAATTTCTTTACCACCGCATAACCTATGCCTCTAGTGCCTCCTGTTACTATTGCTTTTTTTCCTTTTAATAACATAATCTGTATGTTTCGTGCAAAATAAAAAAAAGATGTGTGATTTAGTTTTTTTAGTTTTTTCACATTCCACTCATTAAACCTTTACAACTACATCTCGTCCTATCAGCATATTTATTAAATCACTTAAAAAAATAAAAACATGAAACGTATAATCGTGAGTACCGCTCTTTTGATAGCTATTATTGCTACCAACAATACTTTTGCGCAAGCCACTCCTAAAGTTCACGCACATCAGGTTCATCAAAAAGAAAGAATTAAAGAAGGTGTCCAATCTGGTGAACTAAACAGAAAAGAGGCTACTCGCTTAAGAGCAGAGCAAGCTAAAATTCAAGCCGAAAAAAAAGTAGCAAAGGCAGATGGAGTAGTAACTCCAGCAGAACGCCAAGTTATTAAACAAGACCAACAAAAAGCATCTAAACACATTTACAATCAAAAACACGATGCTCAAGTAAAGCATTAATTTTCTCCCAACCATTGAAAACAAAAAACCCCGAGTCAGATGATTCGGGGTTTTCAATTTTAGGTTTGACCTTGGTCTGACCTAAAATTATTTTTTATTATCTGACTAAGGTCAGACTGATGTTATGCTTCAGCTGGCAATAAAACTTTTCTAGAAAGTTTCCATTTTCCTGTTTTAGGATCTACACCAGTTAGTTTTACTTTAATCACATCGCCTTCTTTAAATACACCATCTAAAGAATCTAAACGCTTGTGAGAAACCTCTGAAATATGCAACAAACCTTGTTTACCAGGCATAAATTCTACAAATGCTCCGTAAGGCATTATAGATTTAACAGTAGCTTCGTATTCATCTCCTACTTCTGGCACAGCTACAATTCCTTTTACCCTTCTCACAGCCGCAGTTATACCATCTTTGTTTGGAGAGAAAATTTCTACACGACCTGTATTTCCTTCTTCTGTAATCGTAATAGTAGTACCTGTAGTAGCTTGGATTTCTTGGATTATTTTTCCTCCCGGTCCAATAATAGCTCCAATAAATTCTTTATCAATTACAATTACTTCTACTCTTGGAGCATGTGGTTTAAAGTCTTCACGTGGAGCGCTTAATGTCTTCATCATTTCTCCTAAGATATGTAATCTACCACGCTTTGCTTGTTCCAAAGCTTGTGTCAATAATTCTTTAGAAAGCCCGTCAATCTTAATATCCATTTGGCAAGCAGTGATTCCCTTTTCGGTACCACACACTTTAAAATCCATATCACCTAAGTGATCTTCATCGCCCAAAATATCAGAAAGCACACAATATTTTCCTCCATCACCAGTAATTAATCCCATTGCAATTCCAGAAACAGGTGCTTTGATTTTGATACCTGCATCCATTAATGAAAGGGTAGCGGCACAAACGGTAGCCATAGAAGACGAACCGTTGGATTCCAAAATATCAGAAACCACACGTACTGTATAAGCAAGACCTGTAGGCATCACTTTTTGAACGGCACGTTGTGCTAAGTTTCCGTGACCTACTTCTCTTCTTCCCAATCCACGCGGAGTGCGCGCTTCACCAGTAGAGAAAGGTGGGAAATTATAATGCAACATAAATTTCTTATCGTAATTAATTACGATTCCATCTATCAATTGTGCATCTAATTTAGTTCCTAAAGTTACAGTAGTTAACGATTGCGTTTCTCCTCTTGTAAAAATAGCAGAACCGTGTGGACTAGGCAGGTAACCAACTTCCGTCCAGATAGGACGAATCTCATCCATCTTTCTACCATCTAAACGAATTTGCTTTTCCAACATAACTTGTCTTACCGCTGCCTTTTCTACATCGTGAAAATACTTGCTGATAAGGAAAGCTTTTTCTTTTGCTTCTTCTGGAGTTAGCGTAGCTACAAATGCTGCTTTTGCATTTTTAAACAAATCAGAACGTAAATGCTTATCTGCTAAACCTTGTGCTGCCACAGCTTCACATGCTGCAAAACAACTATCGTGTATGCGTTGTTTTAATTCTTCATCGTGTTTCTCGTGACTGTAAGTTCTCTTTACAGTGTTGTTTGTTTCTACTTCAAATTCTTTAATTACAGCTACTTGTTTTTTGATAGCTTCATGCGCAAATGCAATAGCTTCTACCATTTCAGCTTCGCTTACTTCATTCATTTCGCCTTCTACCATCACAATAGATTTCTCCGTAGCAGCCACTATCATATCCAAAGTATTCGCATCGCTATCAATAGCTGCCTTAGAAGGATTGATTATCAATTCGCCATTTATTTTAGCTACACGTACTTCAGAAATAGGACCAGCGAACGGGATATTTGATACTGCTAATGCAGAAGATGCCGCTAAACATGCCAATGCATCTGGCAATTCTGTTCCGTCAGTAGAAATCAAAGTGATATGAACCACTACGTTTGCATGAAAATCATCTGGGAATAAAGGTCTTAAAGCACGGTCTACCAAACGAGAAATTAAAATTTCTGTTTCACTTGGTCTTGCTTCTCTTTTGAAAAATCCTCCAGGGAATTTACCTCCTGCTGAAAATTTTTCGTTGTACTCAACTGTAAGTGGCATAAAATCTACACCATCTTTTGCTTCTGTATCAGCACAAACAGTAGCTAATAACATGGTGTTTCCATATTTTACTACTACAGAACCATCTGCTTGTTTGGCTAATTTGCCTGTTTCTATCTCGATTATTCTTCCACCACCGAGATCTATGGTTTTTTTAATTATGTTCATCTTCTTGTTGTTTTGTGATGGTGCGGAATTGCCACATCGGTTTATAATGATTGATTTTTTACGAGTAAGTCCGAAAGTTTTTAGTCTAGAAGTTGAGTAAGGGGCTATCAACTTTTTTTGCCCAAAGCAAAGGGGCTAAAAACAACAAAGGTCGGTGAGTATCACCAACCTTTGCTTTTTATGCGGTTTATTTTCTAATTCCTAATTTTTCTATGAGGGCACGGTAGCCATTCAAATCCTGAACCGATAAATAGTTCAATAATCTTCTTCTTCTTCCTACCATTTTAACCAATGAGCGGGTGTTAGAGAAGTCTTTTTTGTTTGTTTTCAAATGGTCAGAGATATGATTGATACGCTCTGTAAACAATGCTATTTGTGCTTCTGTAGAACCTGTGTTCTTTTCAGAACCACCGTAGGTTTTAAACAATACTTTCTTAGTTTCTGTAGTCAGTTTCATCTTTGGTTTGACTTTTATTTTTTTAAATTGGATGGCAAATATAGGAAAGTTATCAGAAAATAAAAATATAGCAGCGAAAAAAGGAATACTAAAGAGCCCAAAGTCTACACATTTTAGCCAAACTGCCTACTTAAAAACTGAAAGACTCATGGCTTCTTCCAAATTCCGCACTTTCCAATCGGCTATCGAAAATTTCTCTTTATTGTAATCTTCTGCACTGGGAATGGCTATACATTTCATTTTAGCAGCTTTGGCGGCTATTACCCCATTCAGTGAATCTTCCAGCACCAAACAGTTTTGGGGATGCACGCCCAATACCTGAGCAGCTTTCAAAAATACAGCAGGATGTGGTTTCCCATATGCCTCATGCTCTGCAGAGATAAGAGCGTCCATTACATTCTCGGCATGTAAGCGTGTAACACATGCCTGTATCAAACGCATAGCCGAAGAAGAAGCAATGGCCAATTTTAGTCCTTTCGCCTTAAAATATTCTATAGACTCTGCCACTCCATCAAATAATATCGCCTCTTTTAAAATTGCTTGTTCCATTAAATCCAAGACCTCATCATGCACTTGCTCTTTTGATTTAGTCGTCCACGGATGCTTGGCAAACCAGTGATCTATCACCTCATCGAAACGAAAACCCGTAGTTTCCATACAATCTTGCTCTGTGATATGTAAACCAACTGTAGCAAACACAGCTATTTCTGATTTTCTCCAAAAAGGTTCTGAATCTATTAAGAGACCATCCATATCATAAATAACAACTTTTACTGGGTGCATATTTGGTAGTTCAATCTTGAAGTGCGAATTTTGGAAAATCAAATCTAATCATTGGAATCAATTCTCGCATTCTTGCATCATTTTTTGGGAGCCGACTTAAAGTCCGCCTTTTTTGTAATCTTAAATTTGATTTTAATTGAGAGTTTACTTTCTATAGATAATGCAGCAGTGCTAGCGACTATGGTGATGGACTTACCAGAAAGCGAACGTAAAAAAGCCTTGCGCATTGGCATTGTATTCGCTTACATTTTTAGAGGAGCGTGTTTAGTTTTTGCCAGTGTGCTCATTCAAATTACTTGGCTGAAACTATTAGGGGGCTTGTATTTGATATACCTAACACTACATTATTTCTATAAACTATTTTTCAAACACGAACACATAGTAGCGCAAGAGCAGGAAGAACTAGGTGAAGCCACACAACATCCGAAAAAGAAATTTGGATTCTTAACTCCCTTTTGGAGTACGGTGCTGATGGTAGAGTTAATGGACCTGACTTTTTCTATTGACAATGTTTTTGCGGCTGTAGCTTTTACGAGCAATATTTACTTGGTTATTTTGGGCGTATTTATAGGCATTATAGCCATGCGGGTAGTGGCAGGTTATTTTGTAAAATTAATGGAGCGCTTTCCATTTCTAGATAGCATTGCTTTTGTAGTAATAGGTTTGTTGGGAATAAAATTATGCTTGTCGTTTTTAGTTCCTTATTTCCCAAACTCAGAAATAGCACTTTTGCTGAAAGCGAACAAACAGATTTATACTTCTCTATTCTTACGGTATCTATTTTTGTACTTCCTATTTTAAGTTCGGTGTTTTTGAATTTTCCGAAGAGGAGATAGTTCACTATCTACTTACTCAAAATAATTTCCTTTACCACAGAACCCTTTGCTGTTTTTATTTCCAGCAGATAAACTGCATCCGCATAATTCGATAAATCAATTTCAGTTTTTAGTTCTTTTACTTTTGGAAATTCTTGCATAGTAAGTGTTCTACCCAATACATCCCGTACAAAAATTTGCACGGCATCTAAGTCCTCAGCAAGGGTAGCCTGTATTGAAACTTTACCCGATGTAGGATTTGGGAAAACACTCAATTGAATAACAGCATTCAAATTAGCAATACCCGATATTTCTGAAACAGTAGCGCTAGCAGTAGTTTGGCAGCCATTTTTATCTGTGATGGTGACCGTATAACTACCAGAAGTCAATCCAGTGGCAGGGTTCAGTTGTTGTCCATCATTCCATAAGTAAGAATATGGCGCAGTACCACCCGCAGGAGTAGCAGTAGCAGTACCATTGCTGAGGCTTTGATTAGCAGCCGTGCCAGTAGCTGTAGCCGATAATGCTGAAGCAGGTTGACCTATCGTTACTGATTTTGCTACTGTACAGTTTTTAGAGTCTGTAATGGTTACCGAATAGTTCGTTGCCGAAAGTCCTGTGGCATTTGCTCCACTTTGGGTATTGCTCCACAAATATGAATAGCCCGAAGTTCCGCCAGAACCAGCAACTGTGGCGGTTCCAGTGCTTCCTCCAAAACATGCTACATCTGTTTTAGTAACTGTTCCATCTACAGCTGATGCAGGTTGAACTATCGTTACTGATTTTGCCACTGTACAGTTTTTAGAATCGGTAATAGTGATTGAATAATTTGTTGCCAAAAGTCCTGTGGCATTTGCTCCGCTTTGGGTATTGCTCCACAAATAACTATAACCTGATGTTCCCCCAGAGCCAGCAGCAGTAGCAGTTCCAGTGTTTTCACCGAAACATGCTACATCTGTTTTAGTAATTGTTCCATCTACAGCTGATGCAGGTTGACCTATCGTTACTGATTTTGCCACTGTACAGTTTTTAGAATCGGTAATAGTGACTGAATAATTTGTTGCCGAAAGCCCTGCGGCATTTGCTCCACTTTGGGTATTGCTCCACAAATAACTATAGCCCGATGTTCCTCCAGAACCAGCAACTGTGGCGGTTCCAGTGCTTCCTCCAAAACAGACTACATCTGTTTTAGTAAAACTAGCATCTAGTATTATTGGTTGTTGAACGACTACCGTATCGAGCTTCACGCAACTATTGACATCTGTAACAGTAACAATGTAAGTTCCCGCATTTAGCTTAGAAAGTGATGCGGTATTTTGCCCAGTATTCCATTTATAAGAATACCCTGAACTACCTACTGCACTAACAGCAGCGAGGCCAGAACTGTCACCAAAACAATTTAAATCTGTTTTACTTTTTGAAAGAGAAAAAGAAGCAGCATTGTTTACCGAAGCAGATTGTGTAACCTTACATCCTTTGCTATCAGCAACAGTTACCGTGTAAGACCCAGCGTTTAAATTTTTAGCCGTATCTGAAAGTTGACCACCCGTCCAAACATAGCTATAGCCTGGGCTGCCACCAGATGCCTTCGCAATAGTTTTCCCATTTGCAACTCCGCAAGATGCATTGACAGAAGATGTTACTATTGCTAATTGTGATGGCTGACCAATGGTTACTGATTTAGCTACCGTACAATTTTTAGAATCGGTAATAGTTACAGAATAATTCGTTGCAGAAAGACCTGTGGCATTTGCTCCACTTTGGGTATTGCTCCATAAATAACTATAGCCCGATGTTCCTCCAGAACCAGCAGCAGTGGCAGTTCCATTACTTCCTCCAAAACAGGCTACATCTGTTTTTGTAACCGTTCCATTCACAGCAGTAGAAGGTTGACCTATCGTTACTGATTTTGCTACGGTACAGTTTTTAGAATCGGTAATGGTTACCGAATAGTTCGTAGCCGAAAGTCCTGTGGCATTCGCTCCACCTTGTGTATTGCTCCACAAATAACTATAGCCCGATGTTCCGCCAGAACCAGCAGCAGTGGCAGTTCCAGTACTTCCACCAAAACATGCTACATCTGTTTTTGTAACCGTTCCATTCACAGCAGTAGAAGGTTGACCTATCGTTACTGATTTTGCTACTGTACAGTTTTTAGAATCTGTAATAGTTACCGAATAATTTGTTGCCAAAAGTCCAGTGGCATTTGCTCCACTTTGGGTATTGCTCCACAAATAACTATAACCCGAAGTTCCGCCAGAACCAGCAACTGTGGCGGTTCCAGTGCTTCCTCCAAAACATGCTACATCTGTTTTAGTAACAGCTCCATCTACAGCAGTTGGTTGACCTATCGTTACTGATTTTGCCACTGTACAGTTTTTAGAATCGGTAATAGTGACTGAATAATTTGTTGCCAAAAGTCCTGTGGCATTTGCTCCACTTTGGGTATTGCTCCACAAATAACTATAACCTGATGTACCTCCAGAACCAGCAGCAGTGGCGGTTCCAGTGCTTCCTCCAAAACATGTTACATCTGTTTTAGTAACCGTTCCATTCACAGCAATAGAAGGCTGACTAACCGTAACGGTTTGAATAGCAGAACAACCATTTAAATCAGAAACGGTAACCGAATAATTTCCAGCCGCTAAATTAGTTGCAGTAGCACTCGATTGTCCATTGCTCCAATTGTAGGTATAGGTTGGTGTACCTGTCAAAACAGAAGCAGTGGCAGTTCCTGTTGCTCCACCAAAACAATTTACATCTACCTTAGAAGCAGTAGCTGTAAGGGTTGTATTTATTTTAGCAGTTGCTTTTGTTCTTTGCGAAATACAATCAGGAGCTTGCACTTCCCAATCATAGAAATAGTAATAGTAACCAGCCTGCCCAGTAGTAGTTCCTCCAGGAATATTGTTTCCAATAATGCTTACCATACCACCACCATCATTGTAAGGATACACCGCTCCAGCAGTATTTCTATACATATTCATAGAATCTTGTACTCCCAATTCATACACCACAGTAGAGCTAGGAACTAAATCGATATTAAGTGTGATACGACTTCCTCCATTCGGAACAAACACATTTCTATTCGCCAGCACTTGACCCAACGTATCTCTGTATTCTACGGTTCTATAACCGCTACCCGTGGCATATACATATACTGATACTAATTTCGATTCCTTATATACTCTAAAACGAAGTGATCTTTGTGTATTACCATTAAAATTTGAACCCGCACCTATCGCATTAGAAGTAGCTCCTACTTTGTAAATAGGTTGCTTCACAGATTCTTCTGCATAATAATCTTTGGTTACACTTAATGGAGGTATTATATAAGGATTAATAGTAGTAATTGCAGTTTGAGCATTTAAACTATCGTACCAAGTTACATCATTGGTAGTAGTAGCCGATAAACTGAGTGAACCTGAACCACAGCGAGATGCGTTTACCACAGCGGGTCCTGCGGGTTTTGCTACCGTTACTATTCCGTTAATAGTTTTAGCATTACTACCAAAACTATTGGTAGCAGTAAGGGTTACATTATACGTACCATTACTTATATAATTATGAAAAGGACTTTGCAAGGTAGAAGTAGTACCATCTCCAAAATTCCATAGCCAAGAAGTAGGCCCACCAGTACTTCTGTCTTGAAACCTAACTTTTCCTGTACAAGTATTAGAAGTGCTGGAAATGAAATTTGCCACAGGGGCTGCATTCGCCAATGTGCATTGCCAATTAATAGCAAAACCAGAATCCACCGCAGCAGGGTCTGATACAAATTTCACGGTAATAGATGAAACAGTCGAAGATACGGAAGCAGGCAAAGTTAAGCCTGTATAAGCTCCCAGCAAAGGGCTGGCAGTGCTTGGTCCATCGTATACATACAAAAAGTCATAACCAGCTTCCAGCCTAAATTTTGTAAAAGTCAAAGTAACTTTAGATGCATTCGTAGGAGCAATGGTCACTGTGCTGTTTACATAATTTGAGTAGGTTCCATTTTGCCCACCATCATCATAAATCACACCTGTACAAGAAACCTGCGTTTGAGCAGAACCAGAAGGAGGCAAAACAACACTACAAGGGTTAGATACACTCAAACTTATTAAGTTTGTTTTAGTGATGCTATCGTTTCCACAACTTCCGCCCATTGCTACTAACTTTACAGAATAAGTTCCTAGTGTAGTATAGGTATGAGAAGGATTTGTTGCAGTACTAGTGGTGCCATCACCAAAGTACCAGGTGTACGTATTTCCATTCGCACTTTGGTTGGTAAAATTTACCGTAAATGGCACATTGCATCCTACAGTATTACTTGCACTAAATTGAGCTGTAACCTTTGCTGTATATACAGCTCCCACCCCTACTGCATACCATGCATTGGCTGTAGAACTTACCTCTTGAGAACAACTACCATACAAATCAGTAGCTGCTTGTATCGCATAAAAGCGTGCATCTGTATACTTAGAGGAAGAAGTTAAATAAACAGTCAAATTTCTAAATGCAATAGCGGTGGCTTTTGCTCTTCCTATTCCTACTACATTATAAGCATTGCCTTTATCATTCGTACCTATCTTACCTGTAGATAAAAGATAATACCAATAATTCTGTACGCCACTATTAGTGTGCACTCCACCATTATCACCTGTGCCTGTGTACCAATTTGTACCTTGGTAGCAATCAGGGTCATTGTAGGTTTTAGGATTACTCATAGAGCGAATGGCACTTCCTAAATCTTCCCCTATCAACCAATTCCCTTTTGTTGAATCGCCATACCATTCTACGGCAGTTCCAAATACATCACTAAAAGATTCATTCAAAGCCCCTGATTCATTTTGATAAGCCAATGCTGCCGTTTTTTCCGTCAATCCGTGAGTAATCTCATGCCCCGTCACATCTAGTGCTACCAATGGTTTGGTAAAAGTAGCTCCATCTCCATCTCCAAAAGTCATTTGGTCTCCATCCCAAAAAGCATTCCCATAATTTGTACTGTAGTGCATATACAATTTCAATTGAAATCCTACATTATCAATACTGTTTCTATTAAACGTATTCTTATAAAAATCATAAGTCATTTCTCCACCCCAGTGGGCATCCGTAGCATATTGATCTTTATTGGCATTTACATTATTCCAAGTGGTGGTAGCATTGGTAAAATCAACCGCATTATTATAGTTAGTTCCCTTTTGCATATTAAGCGTTAGAATCCCATTCCCCCTACCTGCTTCTCGCAAACGATAGCTACCGTTGTAACTATCAGTAACAATAGCTCTATTACCTCTCAGTACAGTAACTCCAGTAGCTGGTACATCGGCCGTATGTATGCGATTTTCCTTTCTCAAAATTGCTCCCGATTGCGCATCTACATACACATAAAATCTTGACATAGGCTCCTGTGCATACACATCGAAACGGTACGCCAAATGAAAATTATTAGTACCTTCTTCTGCTTCTTTTTGAACAATAAAAAGTTCGCCTTTAGGAAAATAAGTAGCAGCAGTATTTCCTGTTTCTTGCTTCAAATTATTTTCTTCAGCTACTATCTGCCATTTGTAGGTAGTCGCATTAATATCCTTCAACGCTTTTTGAAGTGCTAGATTTTCTGCTAATGTTGGCGAAGTGTTCAGGCTCATGGCATTAAAAATAGTACCGTTGTATTTTAGCACCTTTCCATTTTTTGAGTGCAAAATATAAATGGCATCCTTTACAGCCACCCCATTATACAGTACCTGATAGCGGTCGTGTTGCCAACCTAGTTCATCTCTTTCAGAGCCAATTAAATTGGTAATAAATCCACTAGGTAAATGAAACTGCTTTTTTACAATAAAGAAGAAATCCTCTACCGCCATTTCTCTGCCTGCTTGAAATTTAGCAAAGGCAGGAATTGTGTTTACATCTTTCACCCATATATGCTCAGCGGCAGGAAACAGTTGCTCAGCAGCCACTCCAAAATATTCCCTTTCTTCTATTCCAAAAGAAGAAACTGCAATACAAAGCAAGAGTAACAAATGAGTATATCTTTGAATCATAAACAAAAATTAATTTTAAAAAAATTGAGGTAGGTATAAATGTAACAATTTTATATTTCCTAAACTAGATATACGATTGTCCCATTTTAAAGTTTTCCTTTCAAATCAACAGCAAACTCTTTTTAAAGTTCTCTCATAAATCATACCTTTAGTACACAATCTTTTTGCATGAAAAAAATTCTACTCTTCTTACTGTTACCGATAATGCTTTCTGCCCAAACAGAAAATGCTTTTGAAATATATGGCGAAGGAGTACGTGCTTTTTATGCGCAAGATTTTCCTACTGCACTAGCTAAATACAATGAAGCATTGCTCCTAAAACCCAATACAGTTGGGTATTTGTACAACAGAGGGCTCACTTTATTAAAACTCAATAACCTTAAACCTGCCAAAGAAGATTTTCTAAAAATAACCACCATAGATTCTTCCTATTTAGATGCCTACTATCAATTAGGTAAATTACAAATGGACGAAAAACAGTTCGATAGTGCTTTTGCTTATTTCAGAAAGGCGCTCATTTTAAGTCCAAATCATGTAA
The DNA here is from genome assembly GCA_044228065.1 of Chitinophagales bacterium. Classification (GTDB taxonomy): domain Bacteria; phylum Bacteroidota; class Bacteroidia; order Chitinophagales; family LD1; genus JBGAVP01. The sequence goes on from JBGAVP010000004.1 coordinate 113,878, forward strand.
AATCTTTGGAGGAAATGGGTTTACTTTTTTATTACAAAAGAAAAAACAAAGAAGCCATAGATATTTATACCAAAGTAATAGAACTGGAGCCAGAAGATGAACAGGCTTATTACAAAAGAGGATTAGTAAAAATAAATACGGCAGATTTTGAAGGAGCTATAAAAGATTTTAGCAAAACATATGAATTGAATCCAAAGAATACACTTGCTTTGGAACAACGCGCCAATGCTTATCAAAAAGCAAACAATTTAGAGAATGCTTGCAAAGATTGGCATGAATTATTGCTCAAAAACAATCCCAGAGCAAAAGAAAATATTTATCAATATTGTGTGAAATAACTGATAAAAAAATGAATCACTCCACTCCTACCATTACCGTAAAAACCACCGTCAATGCACCACTAGACAAAGTATGGAACTTCTGGACAACACCGCAGCACATTTGTCTTTGGAACTTCGCTAGCCCTGAGTGGCACAATCCTTTTGCTGAAAACAATTTACAAGTAGGGGGCAAATTTTTATATAGAATGGAAGCCAAAGATGGAAGCTTTGGTTTTGACTTTTGGGGAATTTACACGGAGGTTGTAAGCCACAAAATCATAGGATATGAAATGGGTGATGGTAGAAAAGCCACCATTACTTTTTCAGAAATCCCCGAAGGTGTTTTGATTACAGAAACCTTTGAAGCCGAAACAATAAATCCAATAGAACTACAAGAGACTGGCTGGCTTTCTATTTTGAATAATTTTAAAAAATATGTAGAGGAAAATTAAATTTTTTACTACTCCATACTACCAACTATTTCCCAAACTTCTCTTTCAAAATATTTTGAAGATGCGTCATTTCATCACGGAGTTTTGCAGCCGTTAAGAAATCAGTATCCTTAGCCGCTTTAAGCATTTGCTGGCGCGTTTCTTCTATGGTTTTGTGGAGTTGAGCAGCAGTCATTTGCTGTAAAATGGGCTCTGCCACCATGCTCAATTCCTCTTCTTTTTCAAAGTAAGCAAGCGGGTCTGGTTTTCGAATTTCCAATACCGAAGCCTGCTGCATAATCTCTTCTTTCGATTTGAAAATAGTGGTAGGTGTAATGCCAAATTCGGTATTGTATTTTATTTGTTTTTCTCTTCTACGGGTAGTCTCATCTATCGTCTCTTGCATTGATTTCGTAATTCTATCGGCATAAAAAATTACCAGCCCCTTAGAGTTCCGAGCAGCGCGTCCCGATGTTTGAATCAGCGACCGTTTGTTTCGTAAAAACCCTTCCTTATCTGCATCCAAAATAGCCACCAGCGATACTTCTGGCAAGTCCAATCCTTCCCGTAACAGGTTCACTCCTATTAGTACATCAAACTCTCCTAAGCGCAAATCGCGAATAATTTCTATGCGATCCATAGTCGTTACTTCCGAGTGAATGTACCGACACTTAATACCCAATCGCGACAAATATTTATCCAATTCTTCCGCCATTCTTTTGGTAAGTGTAGTCACCAATACGCGTTCATTTACTTTTACCCGTTCATCTATTTCATCCATCAAATCATCTATCTGATTCAAGCTTGGACGCACTTCTATAGGTGGGTCTAAAAGCCCCGTAGGACGCACTATTTGTTCCACTACTACACCACCGCTTTTCTCCAATTCATAATTGGAAGGGGTAGCCGAAACATAAATAGTTTGAGGAGTCAAAGTTTCAAATTCCTGAAAATTTAAAGGGCGATTATCCATAGCTGAGGGTAATCTAAAACCATAATCAACAAGGTTTATTTTGCGTGACCGATCACCACCAAACATAGCCCCAATCTGGGGTATACTCACATGGCTTTCATCTACTACGAGTAAAAAATCATCTGGAAAATAATCCAGTAAACAGTAAGGTCGAGTGCCGGGCAATCGTTTATCCATAAAACGAGAATAATTCTCTATTCCGCTACAGTAGCCCAATTCACGCATCATCTCCATATCAAACTCTACGCGTTCTTTTAACCTGGCAGCCTCCAAATGCTTTCCTATTTCATGAAAATATTCTACTTGTTTATTCAATTCTACTTGAATATCATCGATTACTTGCTTCAATAATTCTTTGGAGGTCACATACATATTCGCAGGGAAGATGGCAATATTAGTATGTTGCTGTAAAGTCCTGCCACTGCTGGGTTCAAAGGACTCTATCTCTTCTATTTCATCGCCAAAAAAAGAAATACGATAGGCGTAATCTAGGTACGGCAAAATCACTTCTACGGTATCGCCTTTCACACGAAATGTTCCTCTGTTTAATTCTTCCGAACGCGAATACAAACTCTCTACAAGCTTTAATAAAAAAACATTTCTACTAATCTGTTGCCCAGTTTGAATTCTTACAATTGAATTTTGATACTCCATAGGATTTCCCAAACCATAAATACAGGAAACGGAAGCCACGACTATAATATCACGCCTGCCGCTCATTAAAGAAGAAGTGGTGCTTAATCGTAATTTTTCTATTTCTTGATTAATAGATAAATCCTTTTCTATGAAAGTATCGCTGCTTACAATGTACGCCTCAGGCTGATAATAATCGTAGTACGAAACAAAATACTCCACCGCATTATCTGGAAAAAACTGTTTAAACTCCCCATACAGTTGCGACACCAATGTCTTATTGTGTGTAAGTACCAGCGTAGGTCTATCTAATTGTTGAATAACATTTGCAATCGTAAATGTTTTGCCCGAACCGGTAACCCCCAGCAACACTTGGCTTTTATCACCTTGCTGCACACCCGCCACCAGCTGTTTTATTGCCTCGGGTTGATCCCCAGTGGGATGGTATTTTGATGTCAATTGAAATTCCATAATGAAGCACGCAAGTTAAACCATGTAAATGGAGCAAGCAACAAATTTTCAGAACTAAATTCTAGAATTGATTTCCGAACACTCTCACTATAATTTCTACTTTTGCTCTGTTTCCGGGGGCGTTAGTTCGCAAGAACTTTCTGAGAAGAACCCTTACAACCTGCTCGTGGTAATGCACGCGAAGGGAGTGAAAGAAGAACTTGTTTCTCCAAAAAGTTCTTTTCTACCACGGAATGTTAATTCAAAAAACATTTCGCATGAAAAAAAATCTTTTGCTTCTTCTTTGCTTGCCATTAGTTCTTTTTGCACAAACAGATAGTAGTTCTGCTACAAACAAAAAAGAAATTTTGTTTAAAGATGTCATCATCAACTCGACAGGGGCTAAAGAAAAAGACCCCACTGTTTTCCAAAACATTACAAAAAATGATTTGCAAAAAAACAATCTAGGGCAAGACATGCCGTATCTTTTAGACAATACTCCTTCGCTCGTTACCACCTCCGATGCAGGTGCTGGTGTGGGTTACACAGGAATGCGCATAAGAGGAACTGATGCAACTAGAATTAATATCACACTCAACGATGTGCCCGTAAATGATGCCGAATCGCAGGGTATGTATTGGGTAAATTTACCCGACTTAGGTTCTTCGCTTCAGCGCATACAAATTCAAAGAGGCATAGGAAAATCTACTAATGGTGCGGGTGCGTTTGGTGCATCTGTAAATATGCAAAGCCCTGCATATAGCCAAAAATGGTTTGTAGAATTCAACAACAGTTATGGCTCTTTTCAAACACTGAAACACACTTTAAATGTAGGCAGCGGCTTACTAAAAAATGTTTTTTTTGCAGATGCAGGCGTTTCTAAAATATCTTCAAACGGTTATGTGGAAAGAGCTTCCAGTGATTTATACTCCTATCATGCACAATTGGGTTTTGTATTTAAACGAGCCGTAGTTCGGCTACTTTATTTTGGCGGACAAGAAAAAACTTATCAATCGTGGAATGGCGTTTCAGAAGATTCATTAGCAATTCACAGAAGACAAAACAGTGCTGGCACGGATTACTTTTATAAAACGGGAAACCCTTATTACAATCAAATAGATAATTACCGACAAGACTACCTACAACTGATCGCTAGCAACACTTTTAAGCAAACCGAAAAAATAAATTTATATGGAAAAGTCACCCTCTTTAGCACTTTCGGAAAAGGATATTACGAAGAATATAAAGTAGGGCAATACTTAGATAATTATGGACTCCCTACTAATGGAATTTATAGTGATTTGATTCGCAGAAAATGGTTAGACAATATTTTTTTTGGAGGAGTATATAGTCTGCATGGTGAGCACAGCAATGGTTTCAACTGGGTATTGGGCGGCATGATTAGTCAATACAGAGGCGATCATTTTGGAAAATTAGTTTGGATAGAAAGCCCTGTTTCCTTTAGTAAAAAGGATAATTATTATTTCAACAAAGGAATAAAAAACGATGAAAATGTGTATGCCAATTTGAATTACTTTTTGAAAACAAAAGGGAATGAACAACAAGCAGATGGTATCAACTTTATGATGGATTTACAGTATCGATATATTTCGCACAACATAGCCGGGACGGAGGATATAGGACCATTAAGCAAGCAAATAGCCTATCATTTCTTCAATCCTAAAGCAGGTATTAGTTTCATAAAACAAACTTCTCAAAACTTTCCCTTTAAACTTTATGCTTCCTATGCCTATGCTAATCATGAACCATCTCGTGATGATTTAATAAACGCAAAAGATGCTAAGCCAGAAAAAATGCATGATGTAGAAATAGGCTTTCAAGAAACAAATAACCGCTTTCCTTTTTCCGTTAATTACTATTTAATGTACTACCAAAACCAATTAGTACTGAGCGGAAAATTAAATGATGTAGGAAATGCAATTAGAATAAACGTTCCTGAGAGTTTTAGAACAGGAATAGAACTAAATGGAAGATTTAATTTTAATGTTGCTAGAAAAAATACTTCTAGAACCATCTTCTCTATTAATTACAATCTGACGCTAAGCATGAATAAAATCAAGGCTTTTGAGGAGTCTATTCCAGTATATGACGAGAACTACACAGCCATTGATTCTGCAACTATTACCATAAAACATAAAAATACAGACATCTCTTTTTCACCTAATATTATGGGCTTTTTAGAATTGAGTATTTTCCCCATAAAGAACTTTGAAATTGCGCTCAACAACAAATTTATTTCGCGCCAATACTTAGATAATACTGAATCAAAAGAGCGAAGTTTAAAACCGTACTTCTACAACAATATTCGATTGAGCTATTTGCTTAGCACATCCCTAGCCAAAGAAATAAGATTCACTGTTCTATTGAACAATATCTTAAATCGGCTCTATGAAAGTAACGGATATACTTACGGTGAAAGTTATCTTTTATCGGATGGCAATAAAAGTAGTCCTACACATTACAACTATTATTATCCGCAAGCTGGGTTTAACTTTTCTGTAGGATTAAACTTGAAGTTTTAAGATTCAATCTTCGCAAGTACTTCATTAATGTTTTCGGTTAACGAAAAACTTCCTAGAGGATCTTTTCGTTTTGAAATTACTTGATAAACTGCTAATTCGTGATCCCCTAAAATTGGCAACTCACCACATTTTGTACATTCAAAATAAGACTTTACTAAATTAAAAGTGCTTTGAGAAATTTTAATATTTCCACCGCATTCGCCTTTATACTTCTCTATCATTGAAGCAGATTGTACCGTATCGCCCCACACATCATCGGACAATGTTCTCACTCCTACTATACCTCCTACTATCTGCCCAGAGTGAATGCCTATCTGCATTTCAAAATAAGGTTTGTTTTCTTTGATGCGTCTTTCTTTTAACATAGTTATACAATCTCGAATCTTGAGAGCTGCTTCAATTACATCTACAGGACTTGTACTTTTGTTAGATGTCAATCCACCTATACACAAATAGCCATCCCCTAAAGTTTTCATGGTTTCTAGCTTAAATTTTTTGCTAATGTCATCCAAACTTTTAAAAATAATGTCGAGTTCATCCATTAAATCGGCTGGTGAAAAGAGCTCTTCGCTTTTTGTGAAATCTATAAAGTCTACAAACATTACTGTAGCAAAATTATCAGACTGGTTAATATTAGCTTGTGATATTCGCTCGCCTAATTCAGCAGGAACAATATCATGCAATAATTTTTCTGAGCGTTCTTTCTCTATAGTAATAAGTTTGTTTCTTTCTGCTAATAATTCCTTTGCTTTTTTATTCTCCTTATATGCCCTTACAGAAGTATATAAAAGTGCCAAAGACATGAGACCTGCTATAATTAAAAAGCCAATAAAAATTTGAGTTGCTCTCTTGTCTTGGGCTGCTATATCATCTTTGTACTTTTGAGCTACTCGCTGGTTTTCTTGAATTTTATTGAATTCATAATTGAGTTGAAGTTGAGTTACCTTCTTAGAATTATCTGAACTATATATTTGATTAGAAAGAGTCTGTTCTAATTTTTGAAACTTATATGCAGTTTCAAAATCATTCAGTTGTTCAAAAACATAAGCTAGCCCTTCATAAGAACTTCTCAATTCATCATTCGCTTTTATTTCTTTGGAAATAGTTTCACTTAATTCATAAAACTGAGCTGCCTGTTGGTATTCTTTTTTCTTAGCAAACAGATACCCTTTAGCATTGTATACTTGTGCTTGCCCTTTCTTATCATTTACATCTTGGAAAATTTTCAATGCTTTCTCCAAGTTTTCGAAAGCTGCAGGAATATTGTTTGTATTTGATTTTAAATATCCCAGATTTAAAAAATTGAGCGCTATGGTAGACCTGTAACTAAGGTCTTCAGCTATTTTAAGAGATGCTTGAATACTTTTTTCTGCTTCTTCATAATTGCCAATATTTAAAAAGTTAGACCCCAGATTACAATAGGCATCTGCCATTCCCAATTTGTTATCTGTCTTTTTATTCAAATCCAAACACTTTTGGAAATATTGATTGGAGAGATTTATGTTACCATCCAAAGAATTTATATTACCCAACTCTCTGCAACTATTTATAATAATCTCATCGTTCTTAATGTCCTCACCTATTTTGTAAGCTGTTAAATAGTGAGTAGTAGCTGGAGCGAATTTCCCAAGATTCATTAAAATCAAACCCTTACTAATTTCACACTCTGCTTCTAGTAATTTGTTATTAGCGTTCTTAGCTAAACTGGCTGCTTGATTAACCAACTCTTCTGCCTTAGAATTATTGCCAATGATTCGGAAATTATCTGCCAACTCCTTTAAACAAAGAGCATACTTATTTTCATTAAACTGCTTAAAAAGACCAGCCGCTTTATACAAACAAACATTACTCTCTTCGTGTTTCCCTTGATTAAAAAGATATTGCCCTTTTTTTAAATAAGCATCTGCCATTCCTTCTTTGTAACCTATAGCAGTAGATAGTTCCAGTGCTTTATCAATTTCTACAACTGCCTTGCCCATATCAGTATATCGATAGGCGGCAGACATCTCTACTAATTGTTTTACTTTAGAATAGTTATCTTCTTTGGCAGAAACCGAAAGGAAAGCAACTACTGCTAAAATGAAAAGGAGATTTTTAAGGGGTAGACTGTTTTTCATAGGCAGGTATTATATGTATTACGCATTTAGGTACTACGTAAAACATGTCTATAAAGTTGCTTAAAATATCGGAATAGTTCAAATCTATTCATTCATTGCGATATTAAGCATTGCATTTGTCTAATGTTACTCAATGGCAAAGACCGTCTTTAAACCTTTATTCACGTATTATAATTTTTAACAAATTGTTAATATTTTACTTTATTTTTATACAAATTTCCTTCCTACTAAAACCAATAACATGAAAAGTATCTACCCAAAAACATTTTCAACACTATTTAGCAGCTGTTTGTTGACACTGCTGATTACTCTTTCTTTTTCAGAAAAAGGGTTTGCACAATCTACTTGTTGCCCACAATTTAAAATGACGGTGCCAGAGTTGTGTGAAAAAGATGATAGTATTTGCATGGCTTTAGCTCCCAAGGGATCCTTTGTAAGAGTAGAAAAAGCTTGTAAAGGAACTACCAATATTTATACGGTGTATCCCAATCTTCCAGGTTATACTTATACTTGGACAGTAGTTGGTGGCACACCCACTAGTTTTGTTGGGAACCCTATTACCCTTACTTGGGGTACTGGGAGTGTGGGAAGTTTTAAAGTAGTGATTACTCAAAACAATGGAACTTGTAGAGATTCCATTAGCCAAGCTTTCTGTTTAGTAAATGGTCCTAAGGCCAATTTTACTTTCACTGCACCTACTTGTACCAACCAAGCTGTTACATTTACCAATACTTCTGTAGGTGGGTCAAATTTTATTTGGAATTTTGGGGATGGAACCAGTTATACTGGAGCAAATCCACCTCCGCACGTGTATGCAACTGCGGGTTCATATATAGTTACATTAACTACTAATAACAATACTTCTAATTCTGTTCCAATACAATGTCCTACCTGTCAAGATTTCAAAACTGCCACAGTAGTAGTAGTAGCAGGAGTGGGTCCAGATATAGATACCGTGGGCTGTTACAGTTCACTTTGTGCATCAGACACTCCTCTCATTACACAATACAGCACCACTTCAACTTGCAGTCCTCTCACATGGTCAATTCCTGCTGGGTCAGGTACTATCATAGCTGGACAAGGAACTAATTTAGTAACCATAAAATGGAATCCGCTTTTTACTGGCATTCCTACGGTAACACTTACTGTTCCTCTTAGCTGTAGCGGTGGATGTGCCGCCTCTACTACCATTCAGGTTCCTATCATTTACCCTTCCTTACCCGTTACAGGACCTACCTCCGTTTGTATCAACAGCAATAATGTATATAGCCTTCCTTTACTTCCTGGTTGCTATTATTGGCTTACCCCTCTAACCAATACTTCGGGGGCTTCTCTGAACAGCATACTCCCCAGCTATAATTCGAATTCTGTTTCTGTAAATGCAGGTGCTACTCCTGGAGTTTACTCTTTTACTTTTCATTATTTCGATTCCCTTCAAAACTGCGGAGGAAGTAGTGTTATAAGCGTAGTTGTAAAAGATAAGTTTAGAATTAACACCAATGATTTAAGAGTTTGCGAAGGCAGTTCGGGCTTTTATTATGCCAATGGAAATGCTACTTGGTTAGTAGATTCGGCAGGTGTAACTTTAGGATATTATGCCATTCCATCTGGGACTTCTGCTACCATCAACTGGCTTTTCCCAGGAGTGTACACACTTATAGCTACAGCTTCCCCATCTACATCTTTTTGCAATACCACCGATCAAATATTGGTAAATGTAATAGCCAAGCCAAAATTGACAACCACACAGCCACTCACTTTTAATATTTGCCCAGGTGATATCATGACTTTTCATGTGAAATCTACCAACAACAATTTTCCATTCAATTGGAACATTACTGGTGGAACTATTTTAGCAAATGATGACACTACAGTAACTATTGGCTGGGGAAATACAGGAGGAAGTATTTCGGTATTCCAAAATAACCCTTCTATTTTTTGTCCATCGAACACACTCACTTTTACTGCTAATCTGTATCCTTCACCCACCTTATCGGGACCACCTACTGCTTGTGAAGATGAAACAAAAACATACACCGCTTTACCGGCAGGTATGCCCAACTATCAATTCACGGTAGCAAATGGTTCTATCATTAGTCAAAGTGGAAACACAGTAACCGTTTTGTGGGCAGGAAGTGTAAACACACATACCCTAACGGTAAACACCTGTACAGGCTCAGCATCCCTTACCATTTTAGTAAGTAATGCTACTCCTACTTCAGTAAGCACTGGTGTTGTAAACTGTTTTGGGGCATCGCTTACTTCTAGTGTTGCTGGTGCAGGACCTTACGCATGGTATTTGAATGGAGTATTGCAACCTACTTTAATCACTCAAACAATAACCGCTACTTCAAATGGCTACTGGACTTGTAAACCCACTGGATGTTACAAAGCAGGTGGTGTAGCAGTGGTTTTACCTGCTCCTCCTGTTCTAAACATTACAACTCCCGTCAATCAATTTTGTTTGAACGCAGCCAATCCAAACATTCCATCGATTACATTCTTGTCTGCCATTACATTGGGTGGACCCTACAGCTACCAATGGTTTGGACCGACAGTAAACAACGGACCTTCTGTAGCTATTGGAACCAATAGTCCTACTTTAACTACATCCCCTTTCACCTTCATTGGTAATTATTATTTGACTGTGACTTATGGTGGAGGATGTACCGTTACTTCTAATACTATACATATAGACACTGCTTGTTCGGGTCCTTGTGTATTGCCAAACCCACCTTATGATGTAAGTTTTACAGAAAGTTGTGGACCAAATTCTTCTATGAATTTTATAGAAACCTTTAATCCTTTAGCAATTCCTCCAGGCACTACACTGCTTTGGACCTTTGGTGATGGCTTTAATGGAACCTCTTTACCAGGTGCTGGAATCAGCCATTCATACAGCCTTCCAGGGATTTATCAAGTATGCTGCACTGCTAAAAATGCACTTTACTGTGATGTGTATTTCTGCAAAAACATCACTGTCAATTTTGTTCCAAATTTCTCAGTGAATATGAATTGCTTTGGAGCAGCTTTAACCAATACTACTCAAGTGCTTACTGGCACAGGACCCTACACAGTTTCTTGGAGTACAGTGGGAGGTTCTGTTTCACCTACATCTGGAAATACGACAACACTTACTGGAAGTGGCACCGTTACTATGACTATCACTTATGGTAGTTGTATCACTTCTATTACGAAGATAATTACCGTACCTGGAACCAATGTTTCCATAGTAGCGCCAAACTCAGCATGCTTGTACGATGTAAATGTTTTCATTACTAATCCTGCACCTAGCAATTTCGCTTCTTTCAGTTGGAATTTTGGAGATGCTACCACATCGAGTGTAACTCCTACGAGCCATGCTTACAATAGTCCGGGTACTTACATCATTAATCTTTCTGTTGTTAACTATCAAGGATGTGTTGCCACTGCAAAAGATACCATCGTTATCAATCCATTACCAGTTAGCATTTTGACTATTTCAGATTCTTTTATTTGTAGTGGTTCTACGGCTGTGCTTACTGCTACTGCAGGCATGACCAACTACACATGGTTTAAAGATGGAGTTCAATTTGCAACGGGATCTTCCAATACACAAACCATCAATAGCTTTGGAATTTATACCGTAGAAGTAACCAATGCCAATGGTTGCAAAAAACTATCGAACAAAATGCCATTGATTATTTTGCCTTTACCTAAATACAAAATTAATTTCCCGAATGGTACCATTGCCTGTGTGAATGCGACTTTTGGTGATGCACTTACAGCTACCGCTACTTTAAACAGTAACTACATTTATTTATGGTCAGTGGCTACTCCCCTTTCGGTGAGTCCTAATAATGCTAACAGCACCAGTGTAAACATACCAGCAGGTACGGCATCAGGGTCTTACCCACTTTACCTAACAGTGACAGATACTACCACAGGATGTAGCAAGAGCGATACGGTGTGTATTGTGGTGCGTCAAAAACCATCTGTAAGTATTGCCCCTCCAGGACCTCTTTGTGCTGGAGTAGCCATTGTACTTACACCTACACCCAATACCCCTTTAGTATATAATTACAACTGGTCAAACAATGTAACTACTTCGCTTGATACGGTTAGTTCCAGTGGAGTGTATTCCTTAACCATTACCGATATACTTTCAGGTTGCAAAGCCAGTTCTAACTTTGTTACTATAAATCCATTACCCGATGTGCGCTTGTTCCCTACAGGATGCGATACCCTTTGTGATACGGCTAAACTCTACATCCCACTTCCAAACTATAGCAGTACTATTGCACCTGCTTCGCAATATCCACTCATACAATGGTATGTAGATGGCAACCCAAATGTGACGGGAAATTATCTGTATCTCAATACGCTTTCACCGGGCAATCACTTGGTGCATGTAACGGTGTTTGGTAATACTACACCGCAATGCAGTAGCACCACAGGTGATTTTAATATTTTTGTAAAACACTGTGTTGATACTTGTATTGTAGATGCTATGTTTACATATAACCTGCATGGCGATACCGCTCAGTTTCACAATATGTCTACAGGAAACGGAAGCTTGAGTTATGTTTGGAATTTTGGGGATGGAGATACTTCTCATGCACAAAACCCAGTCCACATCTACGATTCATCGGCAGTGTACACGGTCTGTGTAGTTGTAACCAATCACAGCCCCGATGGAACTTTGTGTCAAGATTCTTTCTGTATTTGCGTTTGCATTTGTCACAAAGATTCTAGTTGCGATGACTTCTTAAACTATCTGCAAAACCAAAGCATCACTGCTAATTTAGTGAGCAGCCCTACTGTTACTTTTACACCACCTGTGATAGCGGCTACCGATATTGTACGATGGGATTACACTTGCGATGGTATTGTAGACCTGGTAACTACTGGCAATAGTACCGCCACTCACAACTATGTTACGAATGGTAACTATGTGCTCTGCGCCAGAATCGAGCGAATTGTAAATGGAGATACTTGCTGGGCTACACTTACGAAATACATTACCATCAATAAGCAAGTTACGGATACTTGTGTTTGTGATGCTTCCTTCTTTACCAATGTAGCCGCAGGTTTTGCTACCAGTACGAGCGGCTCTACAGTAACCTTTGTACCATTGGCACTAAAAAGATGCGATACTGTTGAATGGAATTTTGGCGATGGCTCACCGATTGTGACCACCACTGGAAATGCATCGGTAACCCATACATACACCAGTGGCAATGGTCCTTTCTATGTTTGTATGCTGGTAAAACGAGCAGGCTCTCCTAATTGTGTGAGAGAGTTTTGCAGAAATATTTCTCCTACAGGTATTGAAGAAATCGCTTTATCAGATGTAAAAGTGTATCCAAATCCTACACGAGATGTATTAATGGTAGAAATAAGCAACAGCAATATTCCTGACAATACGCACCTTACTTTAAGCGATGTTACAGGCAGAAAAGTAGTCGACCAAATTTGGTTGAATACCACTGCCACACAGCACTTAGATGTAGCTGCGCTAAGCAATGGAGTATATGTTTTATCATTGGTGAGAAACGATGGAACGGTGATGAGCAATCATCGGGTGATTAAATACTAATCCTTTTCGTTCGTCCTTTTTTTACAGATGCCATTGCTCAAAGCAGTGGCATCTTTTTTTGGCTACAGCTGTCGCTTGGCTATTACTCAGCATTGCAAATTCTGAAGAGAAAGATGGAAATCAAATCTGCTTTCAAAATTTATTTCCTTAATTCCAAAAATTATTATATTTGAAAAAAAACACATATGAAAAACAAAAACACATTATTAGGATTTGGCTTTATAGCCCTGTTAGCTGGTTTCTTTTCGATAACTAGTTGCACTAAATCTCCCGTAACTGTAGGTGTAGATTTAGGCACTTTTGAATTTGTAGATTCTGCAAAACTTAACGATAACTATGCTACCTATTTTAGTTTAGTTAAAGGAGCTTTTGTTGATTCTATTTTTAGAAAATATAATATAGGTGATGCTGAATTTGCGCGATTGAATGAGGTGAAACTTTCCGATTGTTCAATAGAAGCTACTGATGGCGGTTTGGTTAGCGATTGGGATTTTGGTGATGTATATTTGATGCGAGATACTGCAGGCACTGGTGAGTCTAAACTAGCCTATGGAACAATCACAGACAAAGCAAAAGCCAATTTTGCATTTAGCAGCAACTTCTCAGAGTTAAAAAGCTTTTTTGATAAGAAAGACTTTTATATACGCACCAAATTATTCCGTAATGTTTCAGCACCTTTGAATGTACGTAAACTGAAAGCAAGAATACAAGTAAATGTGACCATCGCTGCTAAATAGTAATTTAATATTCTATTAAAAAAATGGGCTTCTGCGTTGCGGAAGCCCATTTTTTTTTCTGGTCTTTAGAATTTGCAATCCTTGTTTAGCGTAGTCTCCGAACAACGTTAATTAAAAACTACGCAAAGCCCCAACACTTTATTTTGCCATTCTATGCTTTGCGAGAAATTTGCAAATTCAAACAATGCAAATATTTATACTAAAAAATAGTTTCAAAGATCAAGTGTGATTATTAAAGGAGTATGATCGCTATACATTATCCAGTTCTCATATTTTCCAATTTCTAAATCCTGAACTTTGTCAAAAATTTTAGACGATGTAAAACAATAATCAATATGATATGGCTTCTCCTTCTTACGTTGTAGAAAAAATGTAGGATGATTTTCCAATCCTTGTTCTTGTTTTAAATGATGATGATAAACACTATAAATATTTTTATCAGCCAATTTAGAAACAACATCAGAATGGTTTCCTACTCTATGCTTTCTGTCCCAAATTTTATTGCTATTGAAATCGCCAACTAGGATTGCATTTTCGCAATTAAGCAATTGCTCATAATAGTTTATTGCTTTCCAAATTTGTTCAATATACTGCCCTTCTGGGTCGTTACGATTATTTGCCCATATAGCAAAAAGGATAAAATCAATTTTCCCACCAGTAACTATAATTGGTACTATAATCTTGAAATCAGGATTGTATTGATTATGAAGTTGAAACTTATAATTGCTATAAGAAAAAACACCTAATCCTTTGTTATTATTCTCTCCAAACCAAAGCAAATCGTTTGTCTTATGATTTGTGGAATTGAAAGCTAATTTATCTGGATGCTCACATTCTTCAACAACCAAAATATCTGGTCGTTCTAACAAAATCATTTCCGCCTTCTTTCGAAATGCTCCTTGACAATTCCAAGATATTAACTTCATTATTTTTTATAAGGCAACTTTTGCTAATCTCTCTATCAATTAGACAAACTGTAAAAAGGATACCTATTATTGCTTCAATCTTGGGTCTAAAGCATCGGTTAATCCATCGCCCAAAAGATTAAAGGCGGTGATGGTAATAAAAATAGCCAGCCCTGGGAATACTGCAAACCACCATGCTTTTACATCTTCACGAGCAGCATTTAATAGTTTGCCCCAAGTCACTACATCGCTCTGCACCCCTATGCCCAAGAAAGAGAGTGTAGACTCTGCTAAGATAGCTCCCGCCACTCCAAACGCCACGCTAATCAGCACCGAGGTTAAACCATTCGGTATAGCATGACGAAACATAATACGCATTTCATTGTAGCCTAAAGATTGTGCTGCTTCTATGTACTCAAGCGAGCGAATTTTAAGCATTTCTGCACGAATGTATTTGGCTATTCCAGTCCAGCTCGTAAAGCCTATAATCACCATAATCATAAGTATAGAAGGGCGTTTCATAATAGCACATATAGAGAGTATCAAAAGCAAGGTAGGTATAGAGTTGAGCACTTCTATAAATCTGGAAATGATAATATCCATAGGAATGGTAATCTCTTTGCCTAGGAACGGAATGCGTACCAGCAATTTTGCCAACCAGAAAAATGCCAAAACAATAGCCGTAAAAATGACAATCGAAAAAATAAATTGGAACACAAATGTGCCGAATGAATCGCTCAGCGCATCCGATAAAACATACGACCGAACATTAAAAGCATAGAACCACGCTACCACTAAGCCTACCAATGCAAACCACAATTCTATTCTTTTTAGTTTCAGTTTTTCATCGCCAAAATACCCAGCTATGGCCCCTAAAAAGATACCAATAATAGTTGCAATAGAAACCGATACAATACCTACCATCATGGCTATACGGGTGCCATGAATTAAGCCTGCCAGTAAATCTCTACCCAGCTGGTCGGTGCCTAAAAGATGGCGGTGCGAAAAGCCCTCTACATCTTGCTTGGCGAGCGGACTTACATAATTACTATTATCCCAATCTTTGGTAAGTGGGGAGTATGGAATCAAAGCACGAATCGCAAAATCATATTTAGCGGTAGCCCAGTCCACACTTAGTAATTCTGGTTGCCATTTTGTAATGCCCAAACCCACTCCGTATTCTTTAAAAATAGGGAAATAAGATTGTCCGTTTAGTTTGCAGAAAATAGGTTTTTCATTCGCTAAAAAATCAGCAAAAATTCCTATAAAAAAGATAACATACACAATGCGCAGCGACCATACTGCCAATCTGTTTTTCTTGAATTGCTTTTTGACATTTGCAAAAAAGCCTTGGTCGTTTTTATCGGTGGTTGCCATTTCGTTTAAGAAGCTTTTTTGGTGAAAGAAATACGTGGATCCACCACTGCATATAAAATATCGGAAACTAAAGTACCCAACATGGTAAGTATGGCTGCAAACATAAGCACCGTAAACAGTACAGGATAATTACGTGACACAACAGCCTCGTAACTTACACGCCCCATTCCAGGAATAGAAAACAAAAATTCAAGTATCAAAAACCCACTAATCATAGCAGGTAAAAGTCCTGCAAAAATAGTGATGATAGGAATCAATGAATTTCTAAAAGCATGTTTCCAATACACTTTGTTAGGGTCTAATCCTTTTGCAAATGCAGTGCGAATGTAATCTTGACGAAGCACGCTCAACATACCTCCGCGCATTTGGCGAGAGATATACGCAAACGAACCCAACACCCCACAAAGCAACGGCAAAAACAAATGATAAGCTCTATCTACTACCCGTTCCCACAAGCCAAACTCAGGTCCTATTTTCCCTAAACCATAAGGTGGAAAAAGATTCATCCAACTGGCATAATAATCATTGGTAAAATAAATAATGAGCATGGTTCCAATCCAGAAACTTGGAAGGGAATACAACATGAAAAGTATCACGGTAGTAACTCTATCAAAGATAGTTCCTTGTTTAATGGCAAGCATTACACCTATGGGGATTCCTATTAAATAAATAACGAGCAATACAATAAAATTCATGAGCAAGGTCCACTTGATAGCATCTTGCAAAATGGATAAAACGGGTCTTCCATCTATGTATGAATCTCCAAACTCTCCTCTAAAAAATCCACCAAAACTTTTGGTAGGGTCATTGGCAGATCCAAACCAAGGTTTATCGCCAAACAACCAACGGTGATACTGATTAGCAGTGCCATACCAATGCAATCTGGGAATATAGTTAGCCGATTTATTTACTGAGCCAGATAGACTTTTAAAAGCAGTTTGCACTCCTTCAAATTGGGTGTTCATAAGCGCATACTTAGGCGCTCTTCCAGTTGTATCTGTTTTGGATAATGCAGTAAAATGCACCAAAGCAGTTTGTATATTGTTGAGATTCGCAGTTATCTCCGAACTCTCATAGTTCCTGTAGAGTGCATTGTAGTTGTCTCTTATTAAATTCAACTTCATAAAAGAAACGGAATCTCCTTCTGCTGCTGATATGCCCAACACCTGATTATCAAAAGCGCGTACACTTTGGTAGTAATTATTTACTGCATCCCAATTGCCGTACTTATCTATCAAGCGTTCTAAATTTTCGCGTTGATTTTTACGATAAATTTTATACAAGGTATCTGGGTAAGCCGAGGAGGTAACACTAAAATAAAAAGGGGGTAAATTTCTACCCAACTTCTCTGCTATTTCTAAATAGGTGCGCTCCCCAGCTTGGCGGGTAGATTGTCCGTTTTCGCCACCTCCTTCACCTTTCATACTGCTGTTCATTTTCATTTCTACAGGATCACCTGGGGCTATGTATCCCAAATAAAAAGTAATCAACGAAATGATAAAAAACGTAGGAACAAAATAAAATAATCGCTTGATAATGTACTTCAGCATGCTGCTAGGATTTCCTCTTTGTTTCTAAAATTTTATTTGACCTGAGTTGCTTTAGAACCAAAGGTTTTATTTAATGTAAACTCATTTGCCAAGTAGCCAGGGCGTGCCTTTTTAGCTTCTGCATTATCAAAACGAGCGTGAATAGCAATTCTATTTAAAGGAGAACTCATAAATACATACGGTTGTTCATCGTACACGATTTTTTGAAATTCTAAGTACAATTGATTACGTTTAGTTTCATCGAGTTCATGAGTGATTTTATCAATCAATTCATCTGATTTTTGATTTCCAAATCCTACATAGTTACTTCCACCATTATAAGACGAAGTAGCCCATATTTGACCTGGGTCATCGGGTGATGGGGAACTGCTCCATGAACCAAAAGATAATTCGAAATTGTGATTCTTAGTTTCTTGCAAATATACTGTCCACTCACGCGTAGCGTTGGTTAATTCGATACCAGCTTTCTTTAAATTTTCTTGGTATAGGTTCACGATTTTTTCAACCACATCACTACCACTTGGATATTTAATTTCCAAAGAAAGTTTAGTCAATTTACCATCAATTGTTTTATCGCGGATTCCATCACCATCCGAATCTTTCCAACCTGCTTCATCTAATAAAATATTTGCTTTAGCAATATCGAAAGCTATCAAAGGAAGGTCTTTAGCATAATAAGGTTGAGAAGGTGCAAAAGGACCAACCACTCTTTTAGCCATACCAAAAGAAATTTTCTCAATAATTTTATCTACATCCATACAATGCGCCAATGCTCTACGAACTTTAGCATCGCTTGTTTTAGGATTTTTGCAATTGATACCAATGTAGCTGTATGCTTGTTGTTCAGGTTTATAGAATTTAAAACGGTCTGTCATTTTAGCATCTTTAGAAAGCTCCAAATAATCTTTAGACTTTAACGTACAGATGTCAATTTTTTCGCCCTTCAATGCAGCAGTTGCAGAGTTTACATCTACAATTACTTCGTAAATAATTTTATCAGGATTAGCAATATATGCTCTGTTCACACCTGCCAATGCAGCACCCCACCAGTTTTTCTTTTTCTTTAAAACAATACGCTGACCTGTTTCCCAGCTATCTAATTCATAAGGACCGCTTCCGCAAATTCCTTCTTTATTACGAGCGTATTTTTCAGAGTTAAAATCTTTAGCAAAAGCAATTAAATCAGCATTCGACTTGTAACCCGCAGCTTTTGCTGGATCAGACAAATCTTTCAAACTAAATTTTTTCATGATGCCTTTTGGGTCATAGAAATAAGCAGGCATAGTAAATGCCAAATTGCCTAAGCTATACTCGGCAGCAAAGTATCTAGTATCACTAAACAAAGTGAATTTTTTAGGATTAGCTGGGTCAACGGTAGCATCTTTCAAAAACTCTACATAAGGACGATATGGCTCTGCATCTACATGCGGATTTTTAATGGCTTTAAAAGTAAAAATCATGTCCTCTGCAGTAATAGGAGAACCATTATCCCACTTCGCTTCTGGTCTAATTTCATAGGTTAAACTCATACCGCCTTTGAATGGACCATCTTCCAGTAATTTTACTTCTGGACGAGCTACACACAACACTGGGTAAATATTAAAAGAATCGGCATCTACATCTTCCAAAATAGAAAAGATAAAACCCTTAGCATAAGTAGCACTGGTAGAGGTAGAAGTAATAGGATTTAGTTTATCAATATCACCGGCTATCTCAATCATTACCTCATTCAAACCTTGTCTATCGCTTTTTACAGCAGAGCGGTCTTTGTTATTCAAATCAGAATCATCGGAAGTTTTTTTGTCAGAATTTCCACCATTGCAGCCATTCATAGCCAGTGCAATCGTTACAACAAAAATTGATTTAGAAAATTGAATGAGTTTGCTTTTGTAATTCATGTTAAAGTTGTTTTTGTTTATCAAAGAGTGACAAATATAGTATTTTAAGATAATTGGAAGATTGAAATACGAATGCCAGATTTTACAACCTTATAAAGCTAACTTTGTTGTGATTCTATGACAAAAATACTAATAACGGGAGCGAGTGGTTTAATAGGAAAGCGATTGACAGAAATGCTTCTTCAGAAAGGGTATGCAATAAATACTTTAGGAAGAACCCCAAATCCGCCAGAGGCGGAGGCTTTAATCCAGAACAAGAGTCTAGCAACTGACAACAGTCAACTGACAACTTTCTTCTGGGATATAGAAAAAATGAAAATGGATGAGCGGACATTAGAGGGAGTTACCGCTATCATTCACCTGGCAGGAGCTAGAGTAGCTGACAAACGCTGGACGGAAGAACGAAAAAAAGAACTAATAGATAGTAGAATTAATTCCACTCGCTTGTTGTTTGAAACCCTAAAACAAACACAGAATATGGTTAAGACCATTGTTTCGGCTTCTGCCGTAGGCTATTATGGTGATTGTGGAGATGAACTAGTAACAGAAGAAAGGAAACCTGCCAGCACTTTTTTAGCAAAACTTTGTGTAGACTGGGAAGCAGAGGTACAGAAATTTGGCAAACTGGGTATTCGCACCGTTATGAATAGAATAGGCATTGTGCTTTCTAAAAATGGAGGAGCTTTACCAGAATTAGAAAAGACTATTCCATTGGGAATAGCTGGGTATTTTGCTAAAAAGAACTTATACTATCCATGGATTCATATTGATGATGTATGTGGAATTTTTATAAATGCCCTAGAAAATGAAAAAATCAATGGAGCGTATAATTGCATTGCCCCAAATCCTATTTTAATAAAAGACTTAATGCAAGGAATCGTAGATTCTAAAAAATCGCATGCGCTGCTTATTCCGGTGCCTCTATTTCCCCTTAAAATAGCATTGGGTGAAATGGCTGAAATGCTTTTAAGCAGTCAACGATGTAGCGATGCAAAAATTTTAGAAAGTGGCTATCGTTTTCAATATAAAAATGTTACTACTGCTTTGAAAGTCATCTATTCTTAAGATTTGCAACTAAGAATGAGAGCAGTATAACTGATTATATCCTCTTTTTTAACAAGTTATATTGAAAGCCTAACCTTTGGCTTATAGAATACAACAGATTAAAATCGAATTACTGCGCTACTCTAAACCCAAAAAGCAGAATTATATTCTAGTCTTCATTTGGAAATAAAATGAAAAGGGGTACTTTTGCACCGCATTTTAAAGAATAGTATCTGTGAAAGTAATACACTACATAAAATTTATATCGCTGGCTTTGTTGCTTAGCATTACCGTATCTGCTTCTTGCCAAGAAGATACTGCTGTATCTACAGAAGCTGTAACTACCGAGGTGAAAACCAACGAAGTGGAGGCTGCTGAAGTAAAATCAGAAAAATTTAACCCAGCTCCTATGATTATGGAACACATAGCCGATGCGCATGAGTTTCACATTGCAGGTCACCTACACATCCCACTTCCTTGTATTTTATATAACAGAGCTGAAGGTAAATTAGATGTATTTAGTTCTTCTAAATTAGAAGAAGGTTACAATGGATATAAGTACTCTGAGGAAACCGAAGAGGATAAAATCAAACACATTGAAAGAGAAGATAAAGCAGCTTTTTTAGATTTTTCGATTACTAAAAATGTGTTTTCCATGATGGTAGGAGCTACTTTATTGTTGCTCATATTCTTCTCTGTGGCAGGCTCTTACAAAACTCGTAAAAATCAGGCTCCTAAAGGACTTCAATCTTTAATAGAGCCTTTGGTAGTATTTGTTCGCGATGATATTGCTAAGCCAGGTTTGGGAAAGCATTATGAAAAATTCTTGCCTTACCTAATGACTGCCTTTTTCTTTATTCTAATTAATAACTTATTAGGATTAATTCCTATTTTCCCAGGAGGAGCCAATGTTACAGGAAATATAGCTGTTACATTAGTTCTAGCCTTATTTACAGGAATTTTAATCAATGTAAATGGAACTAAAGATTACTGGAAACATATTTTTACACCTCCAGTTCCTATTCCACTTTATATTTTAATGGTGCCAGTAGAGGTTATTGGTGTAATCACTAAACCCGTTACTTTGATGATTCGTCTTTTTGCAAACATTACCGCAGGGCACATTATTGTATTGAGTTTAGTGAGTTTAATTTTTGTATTTGGAAATTACAACGAAGCTACCGATGTAGTAGGAAGCCCTGCTGGAGCTGGTTTAGGCTCTGTAGTGGCAGTATTGTTCACACTTTTCATTAGTGTTATCGAATTATTGGTAGCATTTATTCAGGCATTTATCTTTACTATGTTGAGTTCTGTATTTTTAGGAATGGCATTAGAAGAGCATGAGCACGCAGAGCATCATTAATCGTATTTATTAACCAATCATAAACCAACTATCATGTTGAACCCAGTATTGTTAGAAGCAGCTGTTCCTGGAATAGCAGCAATTGGTGCAGGTCTTGCAGCCGTAGGCGCAGGAATCGGTATCGGAAAAATCGGCAGTAGCTCTGTAGAGTCTATCGCAAGACAACCAGAAGTAGTGAACGATGTACGTACATTCATGTTCATTACTGCAGCCTTCATTGAGGGTGTGGCTTTGTTTGCGGTAATCGTAGCATTCCTTAAAGGATAATTGCACAGCGTTACTCAAGAAAATAAAACTGTCTGCATAGGGGTTGCCGAACAGACAGTTTTCTTAGTAAAATTGCCCGAAAGGGTTTTAAAAATAAAATAGAAACAAAATGAGCTTAGTAATATTAGACGCATTCGCATTAGTAAAGCCCGATTTAGGATTGGTTTTTTGGACAGTGCTAATCTTCATAATTCTATGGACTATTCTAGGAAAATTTGCATTTAAGCCTATAGTAGCAGCTTTAAAAGACAGAGAAACGGCTATCGAAAACTCGCTAACTCAAGCTGAAAAAGCACGTGCTGAAATGGCTACTTTAGTGGCTAAAAACGAAGAGCTTTTAAATCAAGCAAAAGAAGAAAGAAATCAAATTTTACACGATGCTCGTGAAGCTGCTGAAAGATTAAAATCAGATATAATTGAAAAAGCAAAATCAGAAGCTGATAAGAAAATAGGCGAAGCTATCAGAGAAATAGAAACTCAAAAGAAAGCAGCTATTGTAGAAGTAAAAAACACAGTAGGTCAAATGGCTCTAGGAATAGCTGAAAAGGTTATTCGTAAAGAGTTAGGAACAGATGCTGATCAAAAAGCATTTGTAGATAAATTGGTAAAAGAAACAAATTTGAATTAAAAGAAATTAGAAGTAAAAGCACAGAAATCAGACGAAGTCTGCCATCTATTTTCTGCTTTCTGACTTCTGTTTTCTAACATCTAAAATAATTAAAATGTCCTCATTCAGATTAGCCACCAGATACGCAAAATCTCTATTGCAATTAGCACAAGAGCAAGGAAAGTTGGCTCAGGTTTCCAGCGATATGAAATTGCTAGGAAATTCATTTGAAGGAAGTAGAGAATTGCGAGTATTTTTAAAAAGCCCTATCGTTCACACCGATAAAAAACTAGAAGTTTTCAATAAATTATTTGGTGGTAAAATAGATGAGCTGACTCATAAATTTATAACGCTTTTAACTAAGAAAGGTCGCGAAGGTTTTTTAAATGAAATAGCTACTTCTTTCGAAACGCAATTTAACGAGTTCAATAAAATAACTCCTGTAAAAATCACCTCTGCTACTAAGTTAGACAAGGCGACCATTGATGAACTTTTAAGTGGTTTAAAATCGAAAGAAAACCTTTCCGAAATACAATTGGAAGAAATAGTGGACGAAACTTTAGTGGGCGGCTTTGTAATGCAATATGGCGATAAACAAATAGACACGAGCGTTCGCACATCTCTTCAAAAATTAAAACAATTAGTGGACGATGATTCGTTTGTGAAAAAATATTCTTAAAAAATTGACTTCGACAATAAAAAAGCCAATTCGAGAGAGTTGGCTTTTTTGTTCCCATTAAAACAACCAAAAATTTGAGAATTCTTACTAAAAAGTTTATAAATTGATTTATCACATTAGATTTGTATAACATATTTTCAAACTCAAAAACTTAAAACTATGAAGAAGGCACTCAGTACACTTTTGTTCACAGCGATTATCGCATTAACAGCTTCCGCACAATTTGGATTTGGGGGTGGACCAGTAATGGTTTTTTCTAAAGCCAAAATCACATCTGGTGATGCTAATATTATTAAAGGTAAAACCATTAAAGTAGAATTTATTTACGATGGTATGAAAGTTGGTAAATTCAAAACAGAAGAAGAATACATTGCAAAAAAGAAAAAAGCGTATGATGAAAAAGAGCCAGGTCGTGGAGATAAATGGGAAGCTGCTTGGAAAGGCGATAGAAAAACTCGTTTCGAACCAAGTTTTTTTCAAAAATTTAATGAATTAGGCAAAGAAACAAAAACAACAGCTGTTGCGGATGGTGCTGCTGATTATACATTAGTAGTAACTACTTTATTCACAGAACCAGGTTACAACATTGTTGTTTCAAAAGCTCCTGCAATTGTAAATGCTCTTTGCGAATTTAAAGATGCAAGTGGCAAAAATGTTTTAGTGGTAACTGTAGACAAAATTCCTGGATCTGTATATGGTGGATTTGATTATGATACAGGTACACGTTTGAGCGAATGCTACGAAAAGTTAGGAAAAGATTTGTATAGAACTCTTGCTAAGAAATTTTCAAAATAACTTTTAAAACAATTTTTAAAAAACTCTGCCCCAAAAAGGCGGAGTTTTTTATTTTAAACCAATTAAAAATCTTTTACCTTCGACCATCTTTTAACTTAAATAAAAATTAGATATGCCACTGAGTCCATCGTATCAAGAAATAGTAGACAATGCTATAAAAGCCATTCATGCACGTACATTTTATGCGCAGTACCCCGAGTCCCCAAAGGCTTACGGAGAAGAGGCTCCAGCCAAAGGACTAGAAGCGTTTAATCAGCAGTTAGGTAAAAAATTTGAATCGCTTTTACAAACCAATGCAGCATCTTGGGCAGGGGAAGAAATTTCACCTTACACTTTAAAACCACTTGGAATTACCTATCCTGTTTTTGAAGTAGATACGCTTATTGTGAGAGCTGGCAGGGCTTTCGGAAGCTGGAAAAATTTAAACTCAAGTGACCGTGCAGAAATTTTAGTAGATGCCTTAGAGCGAATTAAAAATCGTTTTTTTGAAATAGCCTATGCTACGCAACATACCACTGGGCAATCGTTTGTAATGAGTTTTCAAGCTTCAGGACCACATGCAAGCGACCGTGCTTTAGAGGCATTGACTATGGGATATGAAGAACTAAATCGTTTTCCATCTCATGTAACTTGGGAAAAACCAGCAGGTAAAAATGTTATCAAATTAGAGAAGACCTATAAAGCCGTTCCTAAAGGAATAGGTCTAATTATTGGTTGTTCTACCTTCCCTACTTGGAATACAGTGCCTGGTCTTTTTGCAACTCTAATTACTGGGAATACTGCAATAGTAAAACCGCATCCTAAATCTATTTATGCCATTGCCATAGTCGTTGCCGAAATACAACAAGCCTTACAAGCAAAAGGCATAGACCCGAATGTTTGTCAATTAGCGGTAGATAGTTCCGAAAATTTAATCACCAAAAAATTAGCAGAACATCCCTTAGTCAAATTGATTGACTATACGGGAGGTTCAGTCTTTGGAAATTATGTAGAATCACTTCCTAGCAAAACCACCTTTACAGAAAAAGCAGGGGTTAACTCGGTTATTATAGATTCAGTTACAGATTTAAAAGCTGTAGTTCAGAATCTTTCGTTTGCAGTTTCTCTTTATTCTGGCCAAATGTGTACTGCACCTCAAAATATTTTTATTCCTGCCACTGGAATAAAAGCAGGTGATGATACCATCTCTTATGAAGATGTGGTAAAAGCTTTAGTAGAAGGAATAGGTGGAATTGCCTCACATCCGCAAATGGGACCTGGAACATTTGGAGCCATTCAAAGTGAAGTAACTTTAAAACGTGTAAACTCTGTAAAAGACATTGCTACCACTTTACAAAGCCCTGCTGCTATTGCTAATGCTGAATACCCTGAAGCTCGTACTTCATCTCATGTTGTATTAGAAGTAGATGCCAAAGATTTTGGTATTTATGAAAATGAATTGTTTGGTCCTATCGTACTTATAGTTAAAACAAAAGACACACAACAATCTATAGAGTTAGCAAGAGATATGGCTGCCAAACATGGTGCTATTACCTGCGCTGCCTATACCACCAATGCTTCCACAGCTTTACAAATTGAAGAAGAAATGGAATCGGTATTTACACCTGTATCTTTAAATTTGACTGGAGGAATTTTTGTAAATCAACATGCTACTTTTTCAGACTTTCATGTGACAGGTGGCAACCCTGCAGGGAATGCTTCTTTCACGAATCCTGAATATGTGAACAAACGCTTTGTATGGGTAGGACATAGAAGAAATGCTTAAAAAATTGAGTTCCTTAAAATAAAAAATGCCATCCAGATCTGGATGGCATTTTTTATTACTAGAGGTTTGTTTTTATTTTCCTCTTAACGCTTTGATTTCTGTTTTCAAGTCATTAATCATTTGTTGTTGCTCTTGAATAGCACTTACCAATACTGGAATTAATCCTGTATAATTTACAGCTTTAAAATCAATTTGATAAGGCGCTACTTGATTATCAACATGAGTCTTATTGTATCCTCTGTTAGATGCAACTGTAGATTTTACCAAGTTAGGGAACAAAGACTCTACATCTTGAGCCATAATACCTACTTGGTTTCCTTTAGGGAATGATTTTATTTTTTCGCTTTCAAAGTTTTTGAATTGATATGCTTTAGGAGTCAGTTTCAAAATTGCATCTAATCCACCTGAATATTTTGTAATATTTTGTTTTAAACGCTCATCAGAAGGAGTAAAAGACCCTGTTGCAAATACTTCTCCATCAAAATAACCAGCATAGCTTGTAACTGCGCCAATACCGTTATCATCATACCCATAAACACCAATAGCGTTATCTCCTAAACTTGCACCGAATACCCCAACACCTGCAGAACCTACAGCAGTAGAAGATGCTATTCCAAAAACAGCTGCAGCATTAGTTCCGGTAGCCACTCCTTCAACTCCGCTACCAGCACCTGTTGCCGAAAAATAAAGCCCCAATACCCCTTGAGAAGAACTGCTTGAAGAAGAACTTTCTCCTCTAACCCCTGCTACTCTAGCATTGTTAGTAGCAGTGGCAGCACCCAAAACACCTGCTGCATTCAAGGCTGTATCGGTTATCTGACCTACTACACCATAACCTCTTCCAGTTGTTCCATTATGAAAACCAGTGATAGCATTGGTTCCAGCTACATTAGAAGTCACTCCTGCAAAAATAGCAGTGGTAGAAACTGTTCCGGTATTAATTACTCGAACACCAATTGTATCTGTAGACGCAATATCTAAAGTGTAACGAGGAGCAGTAGTTCCAATACCAAATTTACCTGTACCAGAGATTCTAGCACGCTCTACATCATTAGAGCTAAAATACAAAGGATTACTAGTTTGTGTTCCTATTAACAAACCTCCAGCAGAAGTACCAGCGTTAATGTAAGAAAGATTAGCCTTACTAATTCCAGATTGAGTACCTGTAGCAGCTGCTGCATTTTTTCTAATGAACAATGCGTTAGAAGCTGTATTATCTGATTGTAGGCTCAAGTTTGCAAAATTACTAGCTCCTTGAGTCTCTAACAATAATTTAAAATCTGCTGCAGTACTTAATCCGTGAATATTTGAAGATGGAGAAATTGTACCAACCCCAACATTTGTTCCATTGTCAAATATCAGTGAATTTCCTACTGATGTTCCATTTGGAGTAAATTTAGCAACATAATTTAATGTACCACTTACAGAGCCAGACCCAGCTGGACCAGTAGCACCTGTTGGTCCTTGCAAACCTACACCTGTATTTCCTGTAGCACCTGTTACCCCATTTGCACCTGTAGCACCTACTGCACCTGGTGTTCCAGTAGCACCTGTAACGCCTGTTGCGCCTTTAGCTCCTGTTGCTCCATCAGCTCCTGTTGCTCCTTTAGCTCCCGTAGCTCCTGGCAAGCCTTGTGCTCCTGTAGCTCCAGCAGGACCTTGTGCTCCTACTGAACCAGCAGCTCCTGTAGGACCTGTAGGACCTTGTACTCCTGTGGGACCAATTGGACCACCTGAAGGACCTGTAACTCCAGTAGCACCTGTAGGGCCTGCAACACCTGCACCAGTTGCCCCTGGTGCTCCAGTCACACCTGCTGTCCCTTGTGGACCAGTTGGACCTTGAGGACCAGCTACTCCAGCGCCTGTAGGACCCTGTGGACCAGTTGGACCTACCAAACCTTGAGGACCAGTAGGACCTGCACTACCACCTCCATTAGCAGCATATAATGCGTACGGCACACTCAATAATTGGCTAGTTCCATTAATGCTGTAACTTGTTCCATTTGCAGGATCTACTTCTACTTGCAAATACTTATCTCCACTTCCCCAGCTTATGCTATTAAAAGCACTTGCACCAACTTGTGTACCAGTACCTATTGCATGGGTAAACAACCCGAATTGATTGGTCAATAAACTTGATTTTGTTTCTTGGTATACTACCGTTCCAGTAGCACTACCATCATGCACTGTAAAACGTGCACTTACATTCGTATTAGGCAACACTGCACCAGAAGCATTTCTAGCTACTGCTTGGTAATTGATTTTTTGTGGCACTTGTGCCATTACCGCTACAGTCATTACTACTGCTAATGCGGTTAAAATTTGTCTTATTGATTTCATAAAAGGGTGGGTAATTTTAAAATTTAGAGATTATTATTAATTAAAGAGTTGAAATTTTTTGCTGAGTACTTTTCTATTGTTGTCTTTTGTAATGAAAGTAGCAGTTAACACATAATTGCCCGCTGCATAGCTGGAGCAATCAAAGCTGTGTACTATCTTTCCAGATTCATAGCTTTCGCTTAATGTGAATTCTAATTTCTGTCCCAAAGCATCATACATAGCTATTTCTACTTTTCCCTCTTCAGGAAACTCATATCCAAACCACAATTTATCGGTAGCAGGAATTGGATATAAACTGAAAGAGCCAAATGCCTCTCTTTCTATATCTAACAATCCACTTACAATATCATTGGGTTGTTGAAATCCTTGAGTTAAAATATTGCTTCCTCCACTTACCGTAGTTACCACTGGCTCACCTATAGTGTATGAAAGACTCCCTGCGGCAGAGCTTACATAATTTCCTGCACTGGCTACCACCTGAGGTGATAAACTTTGTGCTTGACTAGCTAAGGCGCAGCAAACAGATGCAATTAGTAAAATTTGTTTTTTCATATTCATTTATTTAGATTATTTAAATTAATTATAAAAATTTAGAGTTCCTAGTATTTATGTCCTTTAAACAAACAAGGCATCTAGGACTGCTACTTCATCAAAAGTATTCGAATAAACTATTTTGAAGAGCAACAAAAGTAGTGAAAATTAACAATCACACAAATAGGAATATTTTAAATGTGTTTTCTTAGTAAAGAATCCTTGTTTTGATTGTTCCTTTCACCTCTTTTAATAATACGAAAGCCTCATTAGAAAGTTTGGTATCTACATCTAAAACCACATATCCAATTGCATCATTTGTTTTCAAATATTGGCTTAAAATATTAATTCCATGCGAAGAAAGTTTAGAGTTGATTTCCCCTAATACCCCTGGAATATTTTTGTGAACATGTAAAATTCTATGCGTTTTTGCTTGAGGCGAAAGAATTAAAGAAGGTACAGTATGAGAGCCATTAGAAGAACCCTTCTCCAAGTAGCTAACTAATTTTGTAGTCACATCTAGTCCTATATTTAATTGCGCCTCTTCGGTAGAACCACCTATATGCGGTGTCAAAATAACATTGGGTAAATTCTGAAGAATAGAGGAGAACTTTGCTCCATTTTTTTCTGGTTCTTCTGGAAAAACATCAATAGCCGCACCGCTTACAACACCCGTCTTTACTGCATTTCTAAGTGCTTCTAAATCTACTACATCTCCTCTACTATAGTTTATAAAAATGGTTCCCTTTTGCAAATAAGAAAGGGTTTGTTCATTAATCATATTGCGCGTACTCGCATCGCTAGGAACGTGCAGAGTGATAATATCTGCTTTCTTCATTACTTCACGAATAGTGCGCAACTGTTTCGCATTTCCGTGCGGTAATTTAGGCTCTACATCATAATATATCACATCCATTCCCATCGCCTCAGCCATTACCGAAACTTGTGATCCAATATTGCCATATCCAATAATACCAAGGGTTTTAGCGCGTAACTCAAAACATCCTTTCGCATCTTTTAGCCAAGTACCTTCATGTGCCGCTTTATTTTTATCTGCAATTTTCCGAATAAGTATAATAGAAAGTCCTATCACCAATTCGGCTACAGAGCGCGTATTAGAATAGGGTGCATTAAAAACCGCTACTCCTTTTTCAGTGGCAGCTTTAAGGTTAACTTGATTAATCCCAATACAAAAACACCCAATAGCCAAGAGTTTATCTGCCTTGGCTAAAACCTTTTCTGTGATTTGTGTTTTAGATCGAATCCCAAGAATATGAACTCCTTTTATCTCAGCAATTAATTCCTTCTCATCAAGAGCTCCACTTAACTTTTTGATATTGGTGTAACCAGCATCTTTCAATTCTTCAACAGCAGCATCACTGATATTCTCGAGTAAAAGAATCTTGATTTTATCTTTTGGGTAAGAAGTTGATTTCTCTTTCATGTTATTCTTTATGTTAGTCCAATTTTGTCAATTCTAATTTTGCATCCAGAAACTCATTCCATATTTCACCTACAATTTCTGCAGCGGGTTTTATTTCTTTAATTAAAGCAGAAACTTGCCCTATTTCCAATTCTCCTTCTTGCATATCTCCTTCGTACATTCCTTTCTTGGCGCGGGCTCTACCTAATATCTCTATTAAATCACTTGCTCCAGCACCTTTATCTTCAGCCAATTGAACGGCTTTGTAAAAATCATTTTTTATTAAACGAACGGGCACTACTTTTTTCATAGAAAGTAGCGTATCCCCTTCTTCCAGACTTTTTACTTTCTCTTTAAAATTTGGGTGAGCCGAAGATTCATTACTGCAAACAAATCGGGTACCTATTTGAACAGCCTCTGCTCCTAATACAAAAGCTGCGAGCATTTGTCTTCCTGTACCTATTCCCCCAGCAGCTATCAATGGAATTTTTACCGCTGCTCTTACGGCTGGTATCAAACAAAGCGTTGTCGTTTCTTCCCTACCATTGTGGCCTCCTGCCTCAAAACCCTCTGCTACTATGGCATCTACACCTGCCTCCTCACATTTTTTGGCCAACTTAGAGGAAGCACATACATGCACTACAGTAATTCCCTTGTCTCGTAAAGTCTTAGTCCATGTTTTTGGGGAGCCAGCAGAGGTGAACACAATCGGTACTTTTTCTTCCAAAATTATCTCTATGTGTTTATCAATATCTGGATACAACAACGGCAAGTTTACTGCAAAGGGCTTATCGGTAGCGGCTTTGCATTTTCTCACTTGTTCTCTAAAAATATCAGGATACATAGAGCCTGCACCTATTATACCCAAGCCACCTGCATTACTCACAGCACTCGCCAATTCCCATCCACTGCACCATATCATACCTGCTTGTATAATGGGCAATTCAATTCCAAAAAGTTTTGTAATTCTATTTTCCATTTTAGTTTCTTTCGCCTCTCAAATCTATTTCTGTATTGTCACCTATGTTAAGACTCTGACTCAATCCACTAATAGAAGAATCGCTTCCTATCAAAGAACTGTGCAGCACTACATTTTCGAGCTTTGTAAAATTTCCAATAATGGAATTTTTGATAATAGAATAATTGATTTCCGAATTTTCTCCCACAGTTACATAAGGTCCTATAATGGAGTTTTTAATTTTTGCTCCTTTCGAAATAAAATAAGGCGAAATAAAAATCACATTGTCATGTGTGCATTGCTCGCATTTATCATCCGATGCCTTGCGAAGCAGTATAGCATTCGTTTCTAGTAAAATATCCTTTTTGCCTACATCAAACCAGTGCTCTACTTTATAACTCTGAAAACGCACCCCATCTACTATCATTTTTTGAAGTCCTTCTGTAAGATAAAACTCACCACTCGTTTTCAAATTATTTTGAATATTATAATCCAAAGCATCTATCAACTTTGCTGTTTCCTTAATGTAATAAAACCCTACCAAAGCCATATTAGACTTAGGAATAAGAGGCTTCTCTACTAGGTTTTTAATAAACCCATTTTCATCTAATTCTGCTACTCCAAAAAGACGAGGATCTTCCACTTTTTTTATACAAAGTGTAGAATAATTTAGGGATAAAATAGTTTTGATATCAGCATCTAAAATGGTATCTCCCAGTTGTATAATAAGTCCTTGGTTTTTATCAATTACATCGCGAGCTTGCCAGATAGCATGCCCCAACCCAAGTCTTTCTTCTTGAGTTACAAATTGCACATTCAAGTGGCTGTAATTTTGTTCTACAAACTCTTTTATTTTTTCTCCCAAATACCCAATCACAAAAACAAAACTAGTTACACCGTTCTGCACCAAATTATCTATAATGTAAGATAGAATTGGCTTTCCCGCTACTGAAATTAAAACTTTTGGTTGAGTATATGTAAGTGGTCTGAGGCGGGTTCCGGCTCCAGCAACTGGTATTATGGCTTGCATGAAATTTATATTAAGTGGCTAAAATAAGGAATCGTTGGAATGTTTGTGTAGAAGTTACTTTTTATTAAGACAAATCGTACCAACTTTGTCTCCGTAAAAATTGTACTTTTATAAAAACTAATATGCTCATGAAAAAAACATTACTCTTTTCCCTTCTTTTAGCCGTTTCTTTTTTCGCAAAGGCACAAAATTTTACCGATTCATTTTTGGTAGATGGCACTTACAGAAATTTTATTTTGCATGTACCTGCTGGTTTTAATGCCTCTGTGAATCACCCGCTGGTATTGAACTTACACGGCTACACTTCCAATGCAAGCCAACAGCAACTCTACACTAAAATGGATGCTGTTTCCGATACTTTTCAATTTTTGGTGGTGTATCCAAATGGTATTGGAAATTATTGGAACTCCTTTGGATCGGGTGTAGATGATGTAAAGTTTCTACGCAATTTAGTTGATACCATTTCGGTGAGATATAAAGTAAACGCCAAGAGAGTGTATAGTTGCGGTATGAGCAATGGTGGTTTTATGACCTATACTTTAGCTTGTCAAATGGGAGATAAACTTGCAGCCGTAGCCTCTGTTACTGGAACTATGAGCAACAACACTCTTGCTAATTGCCCACTGGCACACAAAATGCCTGTATTACACATTCACGGCACCTTAGACCCTACGGTAAATTATGCCAATGGAATAACTGGGTCTATTGGGGTAGAACAAACGGTAGCTTTTTGGCGCGATACGAATGATTGTACACAAGCACCCGACACCACTGCTATTCCCAATATCAGCTCTGCTGATGGTTGTACAGCACAACTTATTCGCTACAAAAATTGTGGTGCTGGAAGTGAGGTTTATTTTTACAAAATTACCAACGGTGGGCACACTTGGCCAAACGGACTCATTGACATTTCTGGTGGATTTACCAATCGCGATTTTGATGCTTCTAATGCTATTTGGGAATTTTTCAACAGACATACTTTAGATGGCACCCAAGTGGGAATTGCCAACCTAGATTTACAAGTCACAACTCAACTTTACCCGAATCCTTTTTCGAATGAGATTAAAATTACTGCCGAAGATAAAATTGAATCGGTTGAGATTTTTGATGTATTAGGAAACAAAATATTGCAAGAAAATAGTCACCCTTCTTTGCTCAATACCACAAGCCTTTCAAATGGTATTTATTTGGTAAAAATAGATTTCGCGAACAGTTCGGTGGTAAAAAAAGTAGTAAAAAACTAAACCCTACTTTTTCTTCAAACCAATCTCCACCAATCTTTCATCTAAATATTCCCCAGCACTTATGGGAGTGTATGCCAGCGGGTGTCTATCATTTACACAGGATGGCAAACAATCTAAACGCATTTCTGAGCGAGGGTGTAAGAAAAACGGAATAGAAAAACGAGGACTTCCCCATTTTTCCTTTGGAGGATTTACCACACGGTGGGTGGTAGATTTTAATTTATTGTTAGTAAGGCGTTGGAGCATATCTCCCACATTCACCACTATACAACCCTCAGGGGCGGTAATATCTAACCAAATATTTTGCTTGTTCAACAACTGCAAACCCTCTGCTGATGCGCCTACAAGTAGGGTAATCAAATTAATATCTTCATGCGCTTCGGCTCTTATCGCACTTTTGGGTTCTTGTAAAATAGGTGGATAATGAATGGCTCTTAGAATGGAATTACCATTGTGTATGTGTTGGTCGAAATAAAACTCTCCTATACCTAAGTGAATGGCAATAGCCCTCAACAAAAATCTGCCAGAATTCTCAAAAGCTTTATACAATTCAATTCCTAGTTTACTAAACTCAGGCTGTTCTAATACATTTACATTAGGCGGGTAATCATCTTTTGGCATATCTTCTCCTTCCACCTCTTGCCCCATTTGCCAAAACTCTTTCAAATCTGGAGCATCGCTCCCTTTTGCATGTTCTCTTCCAAAAGAGGTATAACCGCGCTGTCCCGCTAGTTCTGGAATTTCATATTTTAGTTTCAGTTCCGTAGGCAATGAAAAGAAAGCTTGTACCGCTTTGTAGTAATTTTCTATCAACTCTTTAGAAACTCCATGTCCTTTTACAGAAACAAAACCATACTCCTCAAATGCTTTGCCCAACTCACTTACAAAGTGTCGTTTAGCGGCATCATCACCATTTACAAAATGATCTAGCTCTACTATAGGTATGGTGTTGTGACTCATGATTTATTTATTTAAAATCGAAAATAATTAAAATTGGATGGTTGAGAAATTTCTAGGGAAGTTGGATTTGTTTCATCTCTATTTCATTGAATTTGTTGTCTTCAAAATAGTCGAAATAAACTCCTTTAGTTAGATTCCTTTTTACAAGAAACGCTTTTGCCTCCATTTCATTTTTCACCTGCAAAATATTTCTACCAGCATAAAAAACGAGTTGCGGTGTAGGTTCAAAAACAGCAAATACAACCTCGTCCTTTTTTGCTTCTTTTTGAATTTTCTGTCCCATGCTTTTTTCTGTGTTATAAGCAGAGCCAAAGATAGAGGTAGTCCCAGGCATATTCAGAATTGTATACTGTGTAACCATAATTACTACTATGACTATAACCAATGAGTTCAATTTCTTTATCGAAACGGTATTGCTTTTCCTGATTTTATCATACATAATTCCGAAGAGCACACTAAAAAACAAAGAAGCATAGAGCGTAGTAAAATCATGAGAAGAATAATTTAAAAAAACAAAATGTAGCAACACAATAGGAAGTACCGATAGCCAAATAAAACGATAGCCATTCTCAGAAAAAACAATTTTCAATTTTGATTTAGAGGCAGCAAAAAAGACAAAGTAAAACCCTAGTAGAAAAAACAAATTGTAATTTACTAGATAGTTGTACAATAGATTCTTTACATACTTTAAATAAGAAAGTAAAAAGGCAAAATAGCCCTGATGCCTTGCTCCTACACTACCCCGAATTAGGTATCGATTGAGCAATTCACTCGCATAAGCCTCCGAACCATTAATATCGGAATACTGATATGCGATTAATTGTAAAACAAAAAAAGCAACAGCAACTGTAGACCACAGCAATATCCTAAAACCCTTATTGGCACGCACATGTAACAAACTATACACCACTACACCAAAAGCAAAAAACACTCCCAACCAAGAAGTATAAATCATCAAAAAAAGATTAGTCGCATAAAAGAAAATGTATTTCGGTACATAAAATTTTTGACGAATAATCATTTTTAAAACAATGTAAACGCCTATTACAAATGGCAATTGTACTGCCATATCGCTCATGTATACATTTCCCTGAAACCAAAGTGTAGCAGGCATAAAAAGATAAACGCTATATGCAACAAACGAAGGCATGTGCAAATAGCTTCTGGCTCTATTAAAACTCAATAGACAAACTATGAAATAAACAAACAAAGCGGTGAGTAAATCAAATAACAAATTGAGTACTTGAAGTGGTAGAATATCAGGGCGAACATGCAGTATCTTAAAAACTACAAAAGGAAAATAGTAAGCAAAGGGAGGGTGTGAAACGTAGTAGTAATTACCCTCAGCATCTACCATCTTGCCACTGGCATTTGCACTGTTATTAATCAATTTATCAGCTGCATTATTATAGGTCATCACCGGATTGAAATTGTATTTTTCAATTCCATTGTCATACCAAATCTGCATTACGCGAAGAGATACAGCCGTACAAAATTCATGATGCTTAGATAATGGACGATTTAACTGCGGCACACGTACCAATACCGATATAAAAAATACGGCTAAAAGAATTGGTAGTGTTTTTTTGAAGAAAATCATCCGTGCAAATTAGCTGTATTTTATTAAATAAAATATCCGAAGTAATTGTGAAACTTCGGATATCTTTTCTTTGAAATTCTATGGCAATAATCTTCCGTAAGAGCGAGGGAATGGAATGGTTTCGCGTATGTGTTGAAGTCCGCAAATCCAAGCTACCAAACGCTCCAAGCCCAATCCAAAACCAGAGTGAGGTACATTTCCAAATCTGCGTAAATCCAAATACCATTCAAAAGCTTCCATAGGCAAATCATGTTCTTTAATCTTTCCTATCAATCTTTCTATATCAGTTTCCCGCTCACCACCACCTACTACTTCTCCATAGCCCTCTGGTGCTAACAAATCGACTCCCTTAGCATAACCTTTTTCTACCTCATCTTCCTTCATATAAAAAGCCTTCACCTCTTGTGGCCAGTTGTAAACCATCACAGGTTGACCAAACATTTTAGTCAATACCGTTTCATCGCTTCCACCAAAATCATCACCCCTTTTAAAGTTCTTAGCAGAGTTCAACCAAACAGGAATATTCATGGCTTTTTCTTCCCAATCTTTCAACTCGTTTTTTGCTTGGTCAATTTTACTTTGATTAAAGTTCTTTTCGCCCTTCGTTAAAGTACCACTTGCAATTTTTGCTTCGCGTTCTTCTATCTCTTTTTTAACCCGTGCTTCTTCCATATTAATAACCGCTAATTCCTCTTCTAAAACTTGTATGGAAGTTTTACCATTAATAGGTTTCAAGCCTTGAATCACATCTACCGCTTCTTCATATTTCATTCGAATAAAAGGCAATTGCACTTTTTCTAAAAACTCTGTATTTCTCTCTAGCACTTGCAATTCCAGCTTTTTAGTTTCTAAAACTTCTTTCACCACATACTGAATAAACTCTTCTATCACATCCATATCCATTTTCAAATCATAGAAAGCCATTTCCGGCTCTATCATCCAAAATTCTGAAAGATGTCTGCGCGTTTTAGATTTCTCTGCACGAAAGGTAGGACCAAAGGTGTAAATCAAACCTTGAGCCATAGCCATAGCCTCGCCATACAATTGACCTGACTGCGAAAGGTAAGCTGGGTCGCCATAAAAATCAGTTTCAAACAAATTGGTCGTTCCCTCACAAGCATTGCCTGTAAAAATAGGGGCATCCATTTGCACAAAACCTTTCTCCTGAAAAAATTTATGGATAGAAAAAATGATGGTATTCCTTACCCGCATGATGGCCCACTGTCTGCGACTTCTAAGCCATAGGTGCCTATTATCCATTAAAAAATCTACCCCGTGTTCTTTAGGTGTAATCGGAAACTCTTGCGAAACAGCGTAGACACAAAGAGAGTTTACAAGTATTTCAAAACCTCCAAATTGTTTCTCATCTTTTTTCACAATTCCAGAAATTGAAAGCGAACTTTCTTGCGTTAATCGCTTTGCAGTTTCAAAATTTTCCTCCCCCACCGTATTTACATCCACTACACATTGTACAAATCCTGTCCCATCTCTGAGCACTAAAAAAGCCAATCCTTTGCTGTCGCGCTTTTGCGAGAGCCATCCTTTAAGCACTACTTCTTTCCCTTCAAAGCGAGCTAAATCATTGATATAAGTATGTTCCATAATAGCGGTAAAAGTAAAAAAATAGTTTCAAAATTTTTTCGGTACAATTTTTGCTAATAATAATTTGCATTTAGTTAGTTCTTTATCTAAATTTGATTGCATACGCTTTAGGCTATGCTGAATCAAAATCTCAGTCACAAACTTTTACAAAAACTTTCTCCTCAGCAGATTCAGCTCATGAAACTGCTGCAGGTTCCTACTGCCCAACTCGATCAGCGTATAAAAGAAGAACTGGAAACCAATCCTGCACTAGAAACTGGGAACGAAGGAGATGAGTTAGATGAGTCCCCTACTATAGACGACCCGTCTGAAACTCCCATAGAGAGCCAAGATGCAGATGATTTTGAAGATTCTAATGAAGATGTGGTAGAAATAGAAGAATCTCTTATTGACAAAGAAGACGACATGGATATGTCTGATTTTTACGATGAAGCAGATGAAGGAGTAGCCGATTATAAAACAAAGGACCCAAGCGAATTTACCGACCCCGATGATGAAAATAAAAGCATCCCTGTGGCAGTAAGTAGCACTTTTCATGAATACTTAGAAGAACAAGTGGGCATGATGGATTTAGATGAAAATGAAAAACTAATTGCTTTGCATTTGGTGGGAAGTTTAGATGATGATGGTTATTTACGCAGAGAATTAGATGCCATTGTAGATGATTTAGCGTTTCGTCAAAATATTATTACAACTGAAAACGATTTAAAAAGAATTTTAGTTGAGATTCAAAAATTAGACCCACCAGGAGTTGCGGCTCGTTCTCTTGAAGAATGCTTATTAATTCAACTTCGTAGAAAAGAAGATGCTTCTATTTATACTGAAATTGCCATTCAAATTATTGAAAAACATTTTGAAACTTTTGCAAAGAAGCATTATGACAAATTGGAAAAGCAATTTGACATGAATGGGGCAAAACTAAAAAGGGTAATAGATGAAATTGTAAAGCTAAACCCTAAGCCTGGCAGTGCTTTTGCTGGAGGTATTTCTCCGCAGCAATTTATTATACCTGATTATATTATTGCTAATAATAATGGAGAATTAGTCTTATCGCTAAACAATGTAAATGCTCCAGAATTGCGCATCAGTAGCTCTTTTAAAGAAATGATTTCGAGTTATAAGAGTGCCAAAGAAAAATCGAAAAGCCAGAAAGAAGCCATCCTTTTCATAAAGCAAAAAATAGAATCAGCCAAGTGGTTTATAGATGCTATACAACAACGCCAAAACACCATGATGGTGACCATGCAATCCATCATGGAAATGCAATATGATTTTTTAGCCACAGGAGATGAAACTCGCCTAAAACCTATGATTCTAAAAGATATTGCGGAGAAAACAGGCTTAGATATTTCTACTATTTCCAGAGTAGCCAATTCTAAATATGTGCAAACAGAATTTGGCACCCTGCTTTTAAAATCATTCTTTTCAGAATCACTTTCTACTGATAGCGGAGAGGAAGTTTCTACCAGAGAGGTAAAAAAAATATTGAGTGATTTAATTGCCGTAGAAGATAAATCAGACCCCATTTCCGATCAAAAACTCACCGATATTTTAATTCAAAAAGGCTATAACATTGCCCGCAGAACGGTAGCCAAATACCGCGAACAAATGAATATATCTGTGGCACGATTAAGAAAGGAACTTTGAAAAATTCCTTTGTATTATTGCAAACACTTTAGAAATTATGCCAAAATCTCTTGCCTCTTTTATTTCTTATATTTTCCATCCATTACTTTTTCCTACCTATGGTGCCGCTTTTATAATTTACAGCAATCCACACCTATTTGCAGCTTACAAGGGCAAGGGACAATTTCTTTGGATTATCATCACTTTTATAATGACTTTTATTTTACCAGTGGTATGGCTGGTAATGATGAAAAAACTAGAATTAATAGATGATTTGAAGTTAGAAAATCCTCAACAAAGAATTATCCCATATATAGCCACCGCATCGTTCTACATGTGGACTTTCAAACTTTTTCAACCTACAAATGAGGCAACTCCTTATTCCAATATTTTAATTTCAAAAATGATGCTAGGGGCATCTGTCTCACTTTTTATTGGCTTCTTTATTAATATTTTTAGCAAAATAAGTTTACACGCTTTAGGAGCTGGAAACCTAGTAGGGCTGGTACTTTCAACCATGCGAATCTCTGACTACGACCTAAAATTATTCTTCATTTTCACTTTAGTTTTAGCAGGAGTAATAGGCACTGCCCGTCTCATCTTAAAAGCGCATGAGGAAAAAGAAATCCTTACTGGTTACTTTACAGGATTCATTGGTCAATTCTTTGCATTTAGTATTTTACCTTTATTTTTAAAATAAAAACTATGTTCAATTCTCTTCTCTACCAAATTGAAAATGGAGTTTGCACCATCACTCTCAATCGCCCTGATGTATACAATGCATTTAACGAAGAATTGAGCGCAGAATTTATCGACTCACTCAAAAAAGCTGGTAAAGATGATAGTGTTCGAGTAGTCGTTATCACTGGTGCTGGCAAGGCTTTTTGCTCAGGGCAAGATTTACAAGATGTTAAAAAGGCAGATGGCAAACGTAGCTTAGGAGATTCTGTTTTACGCAGATATAATCCTATGATTTTGGGAGTACGGGAAATGCCTAAGCCAGTCATCTGTCGCCTGCAAGGTGTCGGTGCAGGAGCTGGAGCATCTTTGGCCCTTGCTTGTGATATCATTGTAGCATCCGAATCGGCTACTTTGGTACAAGCATTTGCAAATATTGGATTAGTTCTAGACTCTGGTTCTTCTTATTTCTTACCTACACTCATCGGCTACAACAAAGCCTTTGAACTCTGTACCCTTGGTTCCAAAATCACAGCCCGCGAAGCCTACGATTTAGGTTTGATAAATAAATTGGTCGCTCCCGAAAACCTGGATGAAGCTGTAAAAGCATACACCGACCGATATGTAGCTGCCGCACCCAAATCTATGGCACTCATCAAAAAAATGCTTAATAAAGGCACTACTGGCACGCTCCGAGAACTGCTCCAATACGAAGCCTACGCACAAGAAATAGCTGGAAATACGGAAGATTATAAAGAAGGAGTTAATTCGTTTTTAGAAAAACGTAAACCTATTTATACAGGTAAGTAAGAAATGATACTTTTAAATTAAACATAAAAACGGGACTCTAACTAGAGTCCCGTTTGGTTATTATAGAGTGTTCTTATTTGTATTGTGTAATGTAACGGGTTAGTTTAGACTTTCCCTTCCTTGCCATAGAGTTTCTTCCAGCCATATCCTAAGGCAGAACCTAACAGTAGCAGTACGCCTCCATCTATGGGCGCTCCTGGTGGAGGTGGCTGTGGAGGTGGGGGTGGGGGTGCTATCTGTGCAAAGCTCACGAAACTTATCAGCAGTAACAGTACCGTGATAGTGGCAGTATAGATTTTATATCTTGATTTCATATTCGTTTTATTTATGTTGCTTTCTTTGAATACTGTTTTATGCTGTTTTCTATTCTCTGACTTCTATCTTCTGTACTTACTTACTGTTGCTGATAAATACTTTCTTGGTAACTAGTTGTCCATTGCTGCTACGTACTCGTACCAATACATAAGCTGCATCTATCTCGTTCAACTCTTTGGTATAAACACTCGAGCCTACATGTTTCTCACTCGATAACTCTTGTCCTATCAAGTTGTAGATTTGTATCGTAGCTTCTACATTCTTCATCTTGCTAAAGTCTACTACTACTTTATCATCAAAAGAGAAGATGTTCATACTGCTGGCTGTTGCTTCTGTAATCCCAGTAGCATTGCTCACCGTTACCGATCTGGTGACACTCGATTGACATCCCGCTGCATTGGTTACTGTAAGCGTCACTGTATACGTGCCTGCTGCTGCATAGCTGTGTGTTGCTGTAGCGGTAGTGATAGCATTGCTGCCATCGCCAAAGTCCCAACTGTAAGTGCTTGCTCCTGAAGTCGTGTTATTAAAATTAATCGCTTCATTCGTGCGTACGCTGCTAGCAGAACTGTTAAAGGCTGCAGCTATAGAGGCTACTCCATTTACTTGGATGCTTTGTGATACATTGTAACCTGCTGCATCTACCAGCTCTAAGGTATAGATGCCATTCGCAGCTGCTATACTGGCTGGCGTATTGCTGTTGATGGTGCCCGTGCTGATCGTATTGTTTCCATTGTCTTTTAACGTATACGTCCAGCTGGCGGTACCCGGTTGTTCCAGTTTTATGGTTCCTGTGGTCGTACAACTAGCATCGGTAGTCGTCACATCCATAGGTGGGGTAAAGTGGATCACAAAGCGGTCTGTTGCATCGGCTGTGTTGCCTACAAAGCTATAGCTATTGTTGGCGCGCATGTCTTGCATGGTCGCTGTTTGTTTGTCTTCCAAGAAGATATACGTAGTTGGATCAAAAGAGGCTATGTTATCAAAGGTAAATGTAAAGTTACCATTGGTTCCTACATACATTCCCATTGGTACAGTAGGTGCTTGAGCGATGCTCGGTTGAGTATTTAAACTCAACATTTTGTTGGTGGAAAGTCCTGTATACAAAGTAGGTTGTGCAGGTTTACTCATCATCTTGTAGCCATCGTAGTCAAAGTCAAAGTTGGTGGTAGATTGGTCGTTAAACGCCACTTCTGTTTTGTCTCGGAAGTTGTTGCCTGCTACTTCTACTACTAAGCTTGCTCCATTTTGATTTTTATAAAAGGTTGGGTTGAGTACCGCTTGACGTTTGTTTTGTTGGAAGTTATACGTTCCTCCGCTACTTGCTAGTACCATAAAGCCTTGCGCTACGGCTATGTTGGAGCCTACCGTAATATTTTGATAGGTTCCTGCATATCCCGATGTCGCTTGCCATGCATACGCTATTGCGCCTATGTTGGAGCTATTGCCCAATCGATCCCATTGGTAAGGAGATGGATACGGATTGCCTATCAGGTTCTGACCCGATGTAGCTACAGGGCCTGTTGGGTTATTCGGGGTGAGTCCACTATTCGTAAGTGTTACTGGCACATTACCAGTATTTGGTGCGCCTGTTACCGATACCGTTTGACCTGGTTTTAAATAGGTGCTGTAGCCTCTGCCTTTCTCTATAGGGCTAGTCGATTGGCCAAATACATACCAGCCTGCTTGAGAACAGTTATACGTAAACGGTCCAGGCTCATTCCATTGCATCACTGCGCCATAAGGCGAGGTCCAGTCTATATTGTTTGCATCACAAGCGGCTAATGGAATAATTTGCCCTGTACCATTCACTGATAAGTTCGCAAATATCTCGCTCCAGTCGTTAAAGCCCGTTGCTACTGGGCTCGTTATATAATGGAAGTCGGAGGCACTGTAGCCACCATTGCCTGTCCCACTATTATATCGCTCCGATATAATATCGCCCGTATACGTTCCTGCCGTACTCGGATACGTAAAGTTATCCAAATAGGCGGTTCCCGTTGCACTCGATTTCAAGGTCACCAAATACGTATTCGTGAAGTTCCCATCTTGTAACACCAAGCCCGTATTTAATTTGATATTTCCATTGTTCGTAATCCCTGTACCTGTATTGTTGATGATTAATTTGTCGAAGACAGTTCCTCCTGATATTGTTTGTGGGGTAGTTCCATTTAAAATAACATCGCCACTAGTTACGATAGCATGTACTCCGCTGTTCATCGTCCAATTCTTACACACACTTAGTTTACGGGTGGCTCCTACCGATAATACAATGCCCGATTCCATCGTTACATTCCCTACTTGGATGTTTTTGGTGATGATACTGGGTTGATTGGTTTGTTTAGGGATATATACATCAAAATTACAACTGTTCGGCTCTACATTCGGGTCCCAATTGGC
Organism: Chitinophagales bacterium; assembly: GCA_044228065.1. Taxonomy (GTDB): domain Bacteria; phylum Bacteroidota; class Bacteroidia; order Chitinophagales; family LD1; genus JBGAVP01. Next base: position 157,427 of record JBGAVP010000004.1, read on the forward strand.
TGGATTGTGCCATGAAGTGCTCACATTACCCGTCCAGGTCACCACACAATTAGTCGTTACATTTACAGAATAAACTCCACCTCTATCCCCTGCCTGTGCGGTACAGTTCGCATCGCTCAGTGCCGTTACTTGGAAGTTCCGAGTAGCAGTGCTGCTGGCGGTATAAACCAACGCATATGGATTGCTGGAGGTGGTTATAGGGGCAGATGTGGTAATGCCATCTGTATATGTAAATGTATAAGGGGCCGTACCCGTAAAGTTTAAGAAAAAAGTATCCACTACTCCCAAACACAAACTAGCGGGGCCATCCCAATCACTTGTAGGGCGAGGGCTGATAACCAATGCTGCTGATGTTGCTTCTACCGTACAGCCATTACTATTAGTTACCGTGACCGTATATGAGCCTGCGGTAGCTATAGTACCACTGGCATTATTTCCAGCTATCCCTCCTGACCATTCATAATTAGTAATACTGCCAGAACCTGCAGTAGCATTAGCACTTAAGGTATTGGTAGTACCAACGCACCCAGGGTTGTAAGTAAATCCTGGACTAGCTGTTGGATTGGCATTCACTACCACCGTACTATCAAAAGTAGAGGTACAACTATATACATCTGTTACTGTAACTTTATAATGACCAGCATTTGAAGCAGTGCTGGTTCCTATTGAATAAGAATTAGTATTTCCTGGATTTGTTAATCCAGCAGGCACAGACCAAGTATATGAAAGCGTAGCAGGAGCATTGGTAGCTACTGTTACTGAAAGTGGCTGCCCCAAACAAATAGGAGTAGAAACAATCGTAGCTCTGGTTCTAGGATTTAAATTAAACTCATCTGCACCTATATCTGGAGTACCAGTATTTCTAGTATCCCCATCATAATCAGTAGCAAGCCCCATATTAAGGCCCTTATTATCCAAAGCACAGTTGGTATTTGAATCCAAGTGTAGATTACAATTAGGGGCATCTACATAAATAGGAAGTACATTTTTAGAGTTGGCATCTTGAGTTCCTTGCCAAGTACCAAATGTCACATCTGCTCCGCTATTCAAAACTTGTGTGGCTGCAGTGGTTGCAAAAATATCGTTGTAATTAGAAGTTAAAGAAGGTAAAGTCTCAAATGCCATAGAATAATGCTTTCCAGTTCCCCCACTTCTAACATTTGAGAAAATATTATCTCTAATTAAATGACTTCCAGAAGATGTAATAGCGCAATAAGCAGATGATCTTCCTAATGCTGCAGTACCTCCATTTGTACCTGAAATATGAATCGTATTATGATAAATATTAGCTAAAGTGGAAGAGTTATCTACTATTCCCATCATTCTACATTGATTGGTATTACTTCCATTAATTAATGAAACTACATTGTTGTAAACTTGCCAAGCACCAGCTATAATTCTAATACCTGCCATACTAGACGATGCACTAGCAGTTCCCACCGCTAAATTTTGCACATCACATACCACATTTCTAAAGAAAGAACTAGTTCCGCCATTTGCATCTAAAGCATAAGCTACAATTCCTGGCTGTGTTGTTTGAGAAGCAAGTCCTACACGTAAAAAGTTGACTGCATTATCTTTAAACTCTTGTGCCGAAGCAGAAGATGTAGTTATAATACCCGCCACATTTGCTACTGCATTAGAAGTAGAAGTAGATGCCATATTACCGTTGAAGCCAGCTGAAGAAACCAAGCGAACTACCACATTGCTGTCTACAATTATGGTAGAACTTGCTGGATGTGAAATATTAATTCCATGTAAACGGGAGATAGATGCTGTAGCGGTTGAATAATACCAAATATTTCCCACTAAATTTTTACGGACAGTACATGGCGCAGCAGCAGAAGCACCAGTCACAATTCCGTAATTATTTCCTGTACCTGTTATTCCAGTATTTACACCCACTAGAATAGAAGGTAAAAGTGGATCACCAATGGTATTTCCATAACAGTAAATATTCCCACTTAAATCTAAACCGTTGAATACTGTTGAGGTACCGTTTGATAAATAAATATTTTTGATCACATTTCCTCTGATATTTGTCGCAGCTGCTGTTCCACAGAAAATATTCATTCCCCAAAAAGCAGCAACAGAACTATTTACAAAGCCTACACCACTTACCTGCGCTGCTAAAGGTGCCCGTCCGCCTATATAGTTGGAGTCAATGGCATGTCCTGTAGAACTAACTGCTTGAAAATAAAGAGCACGGACAGTCGAAAAGGAAGCACCTGAAGTATAGGTTCCACTTTGGTAAAAACTATTTTTACTTATAGTCCAACCATTGGCTGCACCATTTAAAACATATACACCACTTGAACAAAAATCTACAAAGTTATTTTGTGTAATCACCAAACGATTGTTGGCATTGGCATCGCAATACAATCCAAATCGGTTAAAACCTGTTGTTCCTCCGGTTGCAGCTGTAAAATCGTTGTTGGTAATGGTATCAAAATCTGCCACTGCATTATTAGAAGCGGGAACCGCATTTGCCCAATAGATGCCTGCGCTTAAAGGTGCTGAACTGCTTGTACCATTTGTTTCTATAGTACAATTGTTTATTTTAATGTTATTACAACCATTGTCAAATTGGAACACAGGGTAACATGAAAGTGTAGCCGTATTGGTGTGGCGGAAAAGTAATAGACGTTGTGCTCCCGTTCCTCCTGTGTAAGTCACTCTATCAGGACCGTTGTGATTAATAAGTGGAGTGGTAAGATTACTAGCATTTGACAAAATTCTTTGCGTACCATCCGATTGTACAGTTAGTCTAAATCCAGGTGTAACTATTGCTGTACAAGTTCCTGTATTAAATTCTGACCATTGATTTAAAGTAACCGTACCAGGTTCGGTAATATTTGCCTTAATAGTAGCAGTTATGTTTCCAGAAACTAAGCCACTATTAATAGCATTAAACAAACCTGTTGAGCCTGTCAAGTTAGGGAAATCTGGTGTAGAACCTCCAATATCATAATTTCCACTGAGGGTTGGCTTAAATACAAAGAAATTAATGGTAGGGGGAGCAGTGGCAGTTTGTGTACTTGTTAATTGAACTGTAGTAGGGCAAGGGGTAATATTTGCATTATTAGCTCCTACATTTCCTGAAGGGTCTTGTGCTGTTACAAAATACATTAATGAATCCCCTGATACAAAACCACCTGGCAATAAAGCATAATTAAAAGTAAATGTGTAGGGTCCCGAACCAGTAGCAGTCACATATTTCCATCCTGAAGCACTACTATTATTTGCAGTTGCTATATTGTTATTGCTATCAAAAGAAACCGTTTTTTTGTAGTATAATCTTGGTTGGTTAGGAGAAGTTGCTATTCCATTGGCATCTGTGATGGTAGCCGTGATAGTAGTAGTACCAGCACAACCAATATTCCCTAATGCAGTATATGAAATAGAAGGTGGTGTTTTATCTGCACCTGGTGAGCCAGCTAATCCCTCATCTGCACCTACATCATAAGCGGAGCCTTGTGGACGGGAAGTTGCATCTATATCATTGGTAACGGTACCACTTACACCACTAGTTCCTCCATTCCAACATGCTGAGGCTGTTGCAGTATTCAAGTGCATATCCATAGGAGTAGAAGTAGACAAGAAAGGTGGGATTTCAGAAAAACAATTTGTCTCTCTTCCTCCGCTCATAAAGGTTTGATAGGCACTTACATCAAAACAATTGGCTTGTATCGCATTTACATAACTTCCAGTGTATTGCCCTTCTACAAACAAAACACCATTAGTTACTGATTTTGCATACAAACAGTTGTTATTAGAATTCGTGGAAAAAGTAACTGGCACAGTACCTTGTGTACCCACTCCCAAACGCTGAATTGCTGCTGAAAATCCAGTTCCTTTTGGTGTGCAATTGTTTACGAAAATATTATTTCTACAATCTGCTGTGGTTGTTCCAGAGAAAGAAAGACAAGCGGTGCTAAAGTTTGCCCCACTAGATGTTCCAGAAAGATAGACGGTGTTATTAAATGCATTTAAATTCGTAGCAGTGGCAGTTATTCCTCTTATAACACTACCAGTAGCCAAAGTAGTAGAACCTGCGCGTAAATCCGATACCATATTGTTATAAATATTGGCTGTGGTACCAGAGGTGTTTCTTATACCATAAACATTACCATTTGTAGAAGCACCCGCATCTATATTAGATATTTTATTGTTATAAATGTTTCCTGATGTGCTATTTTCTATTCCCTCATGAGTAGGAGCAGAAGTAGCATTTGTGCCAAATAAACTATCTATGGTGTTTCCATAAATATTACATACGGTGGATGCACTAGAACTATAAATACCAATATTAGTAGAACCTGAAAATATTCTTCTGATAGAATTATTATAAAGATTCTGTGTATTGCTAAGGGTTATATTTATACCCGTAACTCCAGATGATGTAATAGCACTATTTATGCCTAAATCATATATTGTATTTCCATTTACATT